>NZ_JBNPJT010000050.1:0-925 GCF_050312595.1 Pseudomonas sp. UM16
GCCAACAGCTATCACTCGGCCATGCTGCGCAGCCCGGAAAACCACCGTTGGGTCACCGCCATGGACATTGCCATCGGTCAGGCCAAGTGCCTTACCCATCCGGACACGCGCGAGGTGTTGGTGGCGATTGCGGATTGGAAGTTGGATGAAGAGCGCTACAAGAAAGTCATCGCTCTCGCAGGTTGGTCACGTCTGAGTGTCGAGGCACAAACATTGGTGACAGCCAGCCACCTGTATTAC
This sequence comes from Pseudomonas sp. UM16, assembly GCF_050312595.1. Classification (NCBI taxonomy): domain Bacteria; kingdom Pseudomonadati; phylum Pseudomonadota; class Gammaproteobacteria; order Pseudomonadales; family Pseudomonadaceae; genus Pseudomonas; species Pseudomonas sp. UM16. Next base: position 241 of record NZ_JBNPJT010000050.1, read on the forward strand.
CACCTAGGCGAGTTTCCTTCATCCGACCTGGTGCCACTGGAGCCGCCATCTCTACTTGCAAGTGCCGTTAAAAAAGGAGAGTTCCGGTGAAAGTGCCTCAGCAGAAATTGCAAACCAGGCCGCGGCTACGAGGCTATTTCTGGACGGTAGTCATATTGACTGTGGCCTGGCTTGGCTTCACCGGGTTCATCTATTACAAGGCACAGGTAGATCACATGAACATTGGTAACTTCAGTACCGTCGTGCGCTGGGGCATCGTCAGCATCGTTGGGGCCCTGGCGCTGATCTATGCCGTCCACTGGTGGGCCAATGCCGTAGCCCACGAAAAAGCCAAGCTTGCCGCCTACAAAGCCCAGGTGATTGCCGACAACGAGGCGCAACGGGCCAACTACAAACAGACTTATGCCCTGGAAATACGCGGAAGCGGAATCGCTGTCGACTACTACCAACAATCTGAGCTGTGGACGTTCATTCAAAGGAAAAACAATAATTTTACCTCGATCTATTCCCGCGATCCCTTGGACTATGAGGCGTCAGTCAATTCTCGGGAGATCACCCAATCGATCAACATACGCGCCGCATTCAAATACTCGGCAGGCAACGCCGTGGCTTACTGGCCCATCCCTACCTTCGCCATCGCCCCACCCAAACAACCTGACGACATCGGCGTCGTCAATAGCATTGT
>NZ_JBNPJT010000051.1:0-889 GCF_050312595.1 Pseudomonas sp. UM16
TGCGCACCGCACGTGGCTTGCCGAGCAGCCGTCAGGACGCCAAAGGCCAACGCATTGCTTACGAGTACGACAAAGCCTTGCGCCTGACGGCGTTGGTCAATGAAAACAACGCCACCTACAGCTTTGCCTACGATGCCTCGGATCGGCTGAGCGAAGAGGTGCGGGTGGATAACCTGACCCGACGTTTCAGCTACAACGAGGGCGGTCACCTGACCCGCGTTGATGAAGTCGGGTATGGCGAACGAGGCGAGCGTCCGGAGCGCAGCACGGTATTTGAACGGGATGCCATTGGCCGACTGATCGCCAAACTCAACAGCGATGCGCGGCAGCAGTATGAGTACGACGACGGTGATCGACTGCTGAGCATTCAGCGCGAGCCAACCGCTGTTGGCAAGCGATTAGGTATCACTGAAGAAAAGCTGGAATACGCCTACGACCTGCTGGGCCGGCTGACTCAGGAAACCACACCGCAAGGCGTGCTGGGTTACGAGTACGACCCGCTCAGCAACCTGACCACGCTGACCCTGCCGGATGGACGCAAGGTCAACCATTTGTATTACGGCAGCGGCCACGTGCACCAGTTGAACCTGGATGGTCAGGTGATCAGCGACATGGAGCGCGATGACCTGCATCGCGAGGTGTATCGCACCCAAGGCAAGCTCACCAGTTGCTTTGGTTATGACGCGATGGGGCGCAAGGCCTGGCAGTTTGCTTCGACCTTACCTGCCGAGAAGCTTTCGCATGTGCATAACACCGGGATCAATACCTCATTGCTGGTGGAGCATGCATACAACCCGATTCACCGGCGCTACCAGTACGATCCGGCGGGTGAATTGGTACGCACCCTGGACAAGCTGCGCGGCGAGATCAAGTACGAGTACGAAGCCAA
>NZ_JBNPJT010000052.1:0-803 GCF_050312595.1 Pseudomonas sp. UM16
ACGGTGTGGTTCTGACCACCGATGTTGACGGTCAGGGTGGTGGTGCCCTGTGGCGGGTTGCTCAGCTGGAAGTGGAAGGTGACGTTAGCGTCGCCTTCTTTTGCCGGGTCAGCAGTGACGGCCACGGTGGTGGTGTCGGTGGTGTCTTTGACTTCAACTGTGACGTTGGCATCGGTGAGGTCAGTTTTTTCGAAGTTACCACCGTTCACCGCAGTCACGGTCGCGTCGACGCTGGTACCGTCTTTGTAGACGTCTTCACCGTTGGTATTCGGAACCGACAGGGTGCCCTTACCGCTGGCATCGATGTTTACGGTGTGGTTCTGACCACCGACGTTGACGGTCAGGGTGGAGGTGCCCTGAGGCGGATTGCTCATCTGGAAGTGGAAGGTGACATTCGCGTCGCCTTCTTTTGCCGGGTCAGCAGTGACGGCCACGGTGGTGGTGTCGGTGGTGTCTTTGACTTCAACGGTGATATTGGCATCGGTGAGGTCAGTTTTTTCGAAGTTACCGCCGTTCACCGCAGTCACAGTTGCTTCGACAGTAGTACCGTCTTTGTAGACGTCTTCACCGTTGGTATTCGGAACCGACAGGGTGCCCTTGCCGCTGGCATCGATGTTTACGGTGTGGTTCTGACCACCGACGTTGACGGTCAGGGTGGTGGTGCCCTGTGGCGGATTGCTCATCTGGAAGTGGAAGGTGACATTCGCGTCGCCTTCTTTTGCCGGGTCAGCAGTGACGGCCACGGTGGTGGTGTCGGTGGTGTCTTTGACTTCAACGGTGATATTGGCATCGGTGAGGTCAGT
>NZ_JBNPJT010000053.1:0-746 GCF_050312595.1 Pseudomonas sp. UM16
CTATTAGGTACTGCATCCGGCCCTACTTCCATGTAGCTGCGCATGCACTCCCACAACGCCATGGCGGTGGTGCCACCCCCACAGTTAAAGCCCAGTGAGAAATGCTTGTTTTCGTCTTTGGCCTGCGGGTCTGGGTTTTCAAAGCCGATGATTAACAAGCCCATCGTTGCTTTACCCGCCTGGCTCACCGACGAATGTTGTGTAGCTGCCGCCGTCACGCTTTCCCAGGGGACGATCCAGTACTCGCCATTTGCTTGCGGTACACACACCTCGCGGCGTTGCCGATTAAAGCGCACCGGTAAAGGTACTTCGCGGAACAGGCCCTGGATTAGAAAAAAAACTGGCAATGCCATAATAATTGCACCCAATATCAAAGTATCCCGACTGAAGTCGGAGTTGAGATTTCGGGTGAAGAAAGACATGGCCAGAAACGTCATCACACCTACCCATATCCCCATCACCGCCGAACCGATGCTGTAGTTACCGATATCGAGAAACACCTCATTCTTGCGCCAAATGGTGTTGAGCACGTCCGAGGGCTTTTCACCGGTGGGAATTGGCAAGGGGGCCAAGTAGTCGTTGCGCGAAAACAGCCGTTTTTTCGTCGTGCCTACCGGTGGCGTACTCATGTCTCGTCCACAGGCTGCATCTGCGCTGCTAATTCGGCCTCACGCTTGGCGATGGCGGCTTCCAGCTCGGGGGAGCGCTTGGCCCATTGCTCGGGCGGCAGGGGTTTGGACCATTCG
>NZ_JBNPJT010000054.1:0-742 GCF_050312595.1 Pseudomonas sp. UM16
GGGCCGGATGCAGTACCTAATAGCCGAGTGGGTAGAGCACCCTACGAAGAAACGCAAATTGGTTCGATCATCACCGACTTGCGTAAGGGGGACTTGATTGGTGTTGTCTGGGGCATATTCTGTATTACGATTTTGGGGACGTATCTCGCGGAAAAACTACAGAACTTAAAGCTGTCGCATCCCCCTAGCCTGACCTACCCCGCCATCATCGAATGGTCAAAACCCCTGCCACCCGAGCAATGGGCCAAGCGTTCCCCCGAGCTGGAAGCCGCCATCGCCAAGCGTGAGGCCGAATTAGCCGTGCAGATGCAGCCTGTGGACGAGACATGAGTACGCCACCGGCAGGCACGACGAAAAAACGGATGTTTTCGCGCAATGACTACTTGGCACCACTGCCCATCCCCACCGGTAGAAAACCCTCGGATGTGCTCAACACCATTTGGCGCAAGAACGAGGTGTTTATCGATATCGGTAATTACAGCATCGGTTCGGCGGTGATGGTGATATGGCCGATGGTAATGTTATTTGCGTTTATGAACTACCTCACGCCTGACCCTATTGTATTAGTGGGAGGAGTTATCATCGTTGGCATCCCTATCTTATTTTTGATCCAGGGTCTGTTCCGCGAAGTGCCACTCCCCGTACGTTTCAACCGGCAACGCCGCGAGGTGTGTGTACCGCAAGCAGATGGCGAGTACTGGATTGTCCCTTGGGAAAGCGTGACGGCGGCGGCGACGCAACA
>NZ_JBNPJT010000055.1:0-737 GCF_050312595.1 Pseudomonas sp. UM16
AGATTGGGCCGGATGCAGCGCCGGAGGCGGCTGCACTTAACTCAGGCGGGAGCCTGCGCTACTACATCGATTACATGAGCGATAAAGCTAAAACTCGCGGTTGGATTCTGACGATATTGTGGGAGGGTGTAGTTGGGGTATTTATTTTCAACGCACCTTTGGCCACCTATCTACAAAGAAAAAAGTTATACCCGCCTCCAGACCTGACCTACCCCGCCATCATCGAATGGTCCAAACCTCTGCCGCCCGAGCAATGGGCCAAGCGTTCCCCCGAGCTGGAAGCCGCCATCGCCAAGCGTGAGGCCGAATTAGCTGCGCAGACGCAGCCTGTGGACGAGACATGAGTACGCCACCGGCAGGCACGACGAAAAAACGGATGTTTTCGCGCAATGACTATTTGGCGCCCTTGCCCATCCCCACCGGTGAAAAACCCTCGGATGTGCTCAACACCATTTGGCGCAAAAACGAGGTGTTTCTCGATATTGGTAGCTACAGCATCGGTTCGGCGGTGATGGTGATATGGTCAATCGCAATGCTATTTGCGCTTATGTATTACATCACGTCTAACTCTCTAATATTGGGAGGCGGATTAATCATCGTAGGCATCCCGATCGTGTTTGTGACCCAGGGTCTGTTCCGCGAAGTGCCACTACCCGTGCGCTTTAATCGGCAACGCCGCGAGGTGTGTGTACCGCAAGCAGATGGCGAGTACTGGATCGTCCCTTGGGAAAGCGTGA
>NZ_JBNPJT010000056.1:0-735 GCF_050312595.1 Pseudomonas sp. UM16
GAGCTGCCGCCGCAGCTTAAATGGAAATTTTCGCATGAGCCCGAATTGTTGGGTTGGACAATTCGGGCGCGTAATTATAATACGTTTGTAGCTAATTGCATGTTTGCATTTATGTTTGTCTTGATAGCCATAGTGTCGTATTCCGTGTATTTGAATCCCGCGCCGGGTGAGGGGGTGCTGACTCGGGTGATAGTTAGTCTTTGCTTTTTTTTAATTATTACACTTACAATTTCCAGTATGACTCATCAGCGAATGAAGTTTGCCTATCGCTTCACCCCTTCTGGAGTGGAATGCTGTGAATGGAAAGATTTCCCGGAGTGGGTCCTGACATTTTTGAAATGGATTGCGGGGATAACGGCGATTTTCTTTGTTTTTATGGCAACCATTGATCCGTCATTCTTGCTTGGTGCGCTGATAGGTCCTGGCGGAATCGGATTGACGTATCTCTCGATGGCCTATTCAAAGAGTTATCGAGAAATGCAAACCCAGTATCATCATCTGATATACGAGTGGAAAGATTTCACGCAGCTGGCTATTGCAACAAATAGAGAAGTGGTGGACTTGAAGTTTACTCATTTCGATCAGCGCCTTGGTCGAGTGGTGAGTTGGAGTCTGAATATTTTTTGCAAGCGAAAGCAAAAGGAAAAAGTGGCGGAAATTATCAGGCCTTTTTTGTCCCCGGGTGTGCCTTTTATTAAGGCGAAAGTTAACGTGCCGCTCAGTACAGATTAATGG
>NZ_JBNPJT010000057.1:0-730 GCF_050312595.1 Pseudomonas sp. UM16
AATTCGGGCTCATGCGAAAATTTCCATTTAAGCTGCGGCGGCAGCTCAAGGTCCTTATTGAATTTAAACACTGAAGCACTCATTAATTAATTTAATCTGGAACATCCAGCTTTAAGAGTTTGGTATTTTTATTGGCCAGCACGATGCCATCTTTCTCCATCAGTTCACTATTAAATGCAGTGTTGGCCCGGTCGGCTTCATTCGTTGTCCACTTCAGGGCCAGCCGAAACATGTATCCACGGCGATCGCTTCGCTGCCACACGCCAGCCGGTATTTAACCTCCAATTCAAGGACCGGACTGGCCGCGGAGCTATCTATCCAGACTTGCCAAACCCGGTGCTGCGCTCCGCTGGACAGCGTCTATTTCTTGGTCCTTCCGGCAACACTCTCCCATCAGTACTGCGGAACGTCAGCCTTGGTTTTGATGAAAGGTACGTTTGGAGATAGGAAAGACCTGATAAATTCAGCGACCTTTTCTTTTTGTTTTCTTTTGCAGAAAATATTAACCCCACCATTGGTTATATGCTCATCGCCCTTTTGTATGATGCTGTACTTAAAATCGACGATCTCTCTATTAGTAACAACCGCCAACTGGGTGATTTCTTTCCACTTAAACGCATAGTGATGATATTGGGTATGCATTTCCCGATAGCTCTTTGAGTACGCCATTGAGAGATACGTCAAACCCACCCCGCCTGGGCCTATCAACGCGCCGAGCAAGAATGACGGA
>NZ_JBNPJT010000058.1:0-693 GCF_050312595.1 Pseudomonas sp. UM16
AAGCCCGGCTCTCAAGGAATCGAAGGTTTGGGTTTTGGTATTTATAAAAACCTGAGGCTCAGCCATGTTCGCCTCACGAATACCGTTTGTTGCCAATTCGATCCCAGCCGCCTGCGACATTCCCGCCGCCTGCACCATCGCTACGCTTTTGCTGGGTGTAGGTGGTTTTGATGCGACCGAAATCCAGCTGCACTACTTCCTGAGGGACACCTGCACCAGCGTTTTGCATGTAGTCAGCGATGATGACTTGCTCAAGAACAATCTCGAAGTACTTGAGTTTGTCAGTGCCCGCACGGCAAAGCGCCAAGGTCACTTCTTTCAAGTGCTCGCCTGCGCAACTGGCTTCCAGCAGCTTGCAGCTGGATTTATCCATTGCCTTGGTGAACGTGAAAACGGTCATGGTCGTGCGGCCAGAGGATGCGCCGCCCGCCGAGCTGGCAGTCGCGGAGGTGCTTTGGTGGGCCCCAAAGCTATAGCCGGTGATTTCAATCCAGTCTCGGTATTTTTCGTCCAGCACTTCGCCAGGTATACCGTCGATTTTTATGAATGCGTCAAACGCCATCATTGCCACTCCTTGGTAATGGTAAATGCTCCGTGTCGGCTTACATCAACGCGACGACCTGAGGAAGTTAGTCCTGGTGCATCTTCCCAACAATAGAGAAAACACAGCAGAGCACGTAGGAATGGTCTGAA
>NZ_JBNPJT010000059.1:0-691 GCF_050312595.1 Pseudomonas sp. UM16
GCCCGATGGGGGCTACTGCCCGTCCAGGGTGATTGGCAGGCGGCGCTTGAAGAATGGAAGGCCAAGCGCTTGTGGCGTGAGGACGTACGCTTTGATGAGGTGCAGCGCTACCTGAGTCAGACCACCACCCAGGCGCAACGGCTTCAGGCGCATTGCCAGCGAAGCGAAGCGGATCTGCTCACCTGGCTTGATCGCCTCAGCCCCCGCGCTGAGGCGGTTTACCACGACACCTGCAACGCCGACCAAGCCAGCCAACTGCTGGAGACCGCACACGCGCTGTACACCGTACTGGGCAACGGCCAGAACAGGCAAAAGTGGCTGTGCCAGCAGGCCAGGCGCCCGACCAGCCTGTTCGGCCTGGCGCTGTACAACTTCAACCCGGACGTGGCGGCCTTGATCAAAACGGTGTCGCACAACTTCGCCACCTACGGCACCCTTGACGATCAGGGCCGGGAAGGGGACGGCAGCTCCCCGGCACTGACGCCGAGCGCGGCGGGTGATGTCACGAGCATGGCCACCCGAGCCAATGAAATGAAAGCGGTCCTTGACCTGGCGTCAGTCCGCAACAGCCCGCCTTACCAAGCCATGAGCAGCGCCGCCAAGCAAGCCATGAACACCCTGATCCAGGTCGCCAACAACCAGGCCAGGGATGCCTGGCACGGGCTCAGCGGCATGCTGCTACCGGCCATGA
>NZ_JBNPJT010000005.1:0-298784 GCF_050312595.1 Pseudomonas sp. UM16
CGCTGTCAACCACCTTTTTCACCGCTACCGATCTTGCGATCGAAGCCCCTCCGGTACTACCTGGAACATCTAACTCGTTGAATCTCAAGGAGTTTTCCGTTCCGACTACGCCGGAAGTGGGGCGGATTATAGACAGATCCACAGGGGCGTCAAGGACTTATTTCAACTTTGTTTCAGCGGGGGCGTTTTGGCTATAAGTAGCAAGCTTCAAGCTGCAAGTAGAAGCAGGAGCGCCGTGCCCACTTGCAGCTTACGGCCTGAAGCTTGCCGCCTCCTTATATAGCTAACTTACTCAGCCTTCAGGGTAATACGCGCGAACGCTTTCTTGCCCGCCTGGCAAACATGAGTAGCTCCCAGAGCAAACACAAAACCGCGATCAACCACTTCGCCATCCACCCGAACACTACCCGCTGCCAGCAGATCACGTGCAGCTGCTGAGTTCTTCACCAGGCCTGCCTTATTAAGGACAGCAGAGATTGGCATCTCCTCGCTCGCCAGCACTTCGACCTCCGGCAAGTCTTCCGGCAGCTCGCCCTCCTTCATGCGGTTGCCCGCAGCACGGTGGGCGTTTTCCGCAGCTTCTTCACCATGGAAACGCGCAACAATCTCTTCGGCCAGCTTGATTTTAATGTCACGCGGGTTGGCACCAGCAGCAACATCGGCACGGAACGCCTCGATCTCGTCCATCGAACGGAAGCTCAGCAGCTCAAAGTAACGCCACATCAAGGTGTCAGGGATCGATACCAGCTTGCTGTACATAACGCCCGGCGCCTCCTGGATACCAACATAGTTACCCAGTGACTTGGACATCTTCTTGACGCCATCGAGACCTTCCAGCAGCGGCATGGTCACAATGTTTTGCGCCTCCTGACCATACGAGCGCTGTAGTTCACGCCCCATCAGCAGATTGAATTTCTGATCCGTACCACCCAGCTCGACATCACACTTGAGCGCCACCGAGTCGTAACCCTGCACCAGCGGATAAAGGAACTCGTGGATGGCGATTGGCTGATTGGTGGTGTAGCGCTTGTCGAAGTCGTCACGCTCGAGCATGCGCGCCACGGTGTACTGCGAAGCCAGGCGAATGAAGTCTGCCGGGGACAACTTGTCCATCCAGGTGGAGTTGAACGCAACCTCGGTCTTGGCCGGGTCGAGAATCTTGAACACCTGCTGTTTATATGTCTCGGCGTTATCCAGCACCTGCTCGCGGGTCAGTGGCGGACGCGTGGCGCTCTTACCGCTCGGGTCACCGATCATGCCGGTGAAGTCGCCGATCAGGAAAATCACCTGATGCCCCAGATCCTGGAACTGGCGCAGCTTGTTAATAAGTACGGTATGCCCCAGGTGCAGGTCGGGAGCGGTCGGGTCAAAACCCGCCTTGATCCGCAGCGGCTGCCCGCGCTTGAGCTTCTCGACCAACTCGGACTCTACCAGTACCTCTTGCGCACCACGCTTGATCAGCGCTAGCTGCTCTTCAACCGACTTCATAACAGACCCGCAGGCTCAGATTCAAAGGGCCCCAACCATACAAGATCAGCCATCAATTACAAGTTTTTGCCCCGGATGTGACCCCGTAGCCGACTGATGACGTCTGCGCGCTTGCGCTGAAAGGGATTTGGTTATATTTTATACAGTTATTTCATCTTCATCATGTCATTCATCTTTTCCAATTCATCTATTTCAAAGTCAATTCATCTATGACCAACGAACCGCCTAAAGCGCCCCCGCTTTATCCGAAGAGCCATCTGTTGGCCGCCAGCGGCATCGCCGCCTTGCTCAGTCTGGCCTTGCTGGTGTTCCCGTCCAGCGAAGTAGAAGCCAAGAAAACCACCCTGAATCTGGAGCTGGAGAGCCCTGCCGAAGAACTTAAGCAAGGCCCGGACGCGCCCCTGACCCAGAACACAGAGGCTTCCAGCCCGTCCCCGTTTGCTCAAATCGATAACAGCAGCGCCGCATCCAAAGAAACTGCCAAGGTTGAAGCGGCACCCGCGTCAGAGCCAGTTGTCCCAGCCAAGGACCCGGGCCATCGTGAAGTCACTGTAAGCCGTGGCGACACTCTGTCGACCCTGTTTGCCAAAGTTGGCCTACCGGCCAGCGCCGTGCACGAAGTACTGAGCAGTAACAAGCAAGCAAAGCAGTTCAGCCAGCTCAAGAGCGGCCAGGTACTGCAGATCGAACTGGACAAGGACGGTCAACTGGCCAGCCTGCACAGCAAGGTCAGTGACCTGGAAACCATCCGCCTGACCAAAAGCGCCAAGGGTTACGCCTTCAATCGTGAAGTCAGTAAGCCAGTGGTGCGCTCAGCCTACGCTCACGGCGTGATCAAGAGTTCGCTGTCGGCCTCCGGCCAGCGCGCCGGCCTGCCCCACAGCCTGACCATGGATATGGCGCGGATCTTTGGCTACGACATCGACTTCGCTCAGGATATCCGCCAGGGCGATGAGTTCGACGTGATCTACGAGCAGAAGATCATGGGCGACAAGGTGGTTGGCAACGGCAATATTCTCTCTGCCCGCTTTACCAACCGTGGCAAGACCTACAGCGCCATTCGCTACACCAACAAGCAGGGCAATACCAATTACTACACCGCTGATGGCAACAGCATGCGCAAGGCGTTCATCCGCACCCCGGTTGATTTCGCCCGCATCAGCTCACGTTTCTCGGCCGGTCGCAAACACCCGATTCTGAACAAGATCCGCGCCCACAAGGGTGTCGACTATGCCGCACCACGGGGCACGCCAATCAAAGCTGCCGGCGATGGCAAGGTCTTGCTCGCCGGACGTCGCGGTGGCTACGGCAACACCGTTATCATCCAGCACGGCAACCGCTACCAAACCCTCTACGGGCACATGCAGGGCTTCGCTAAAGGCGTAAGAACCGGCGGTACGGTAAAACAGGGCCAGGTCATCGGCTACATCGGCACCACCGGCCTGTCCACCGGACCGCACCTGCACTATGAGTTCCAGGTCAACGGCGTCCACGTCGACCCGCTGGGGCAGAAACTGCCAATGGCCGATCCGATTGCCAAGGCTGAGCGTCAGCGTTTCCTGCAGCAAAGCCAACCACTGGTTGCACGCATGAACCAGGAAAAAGCCACCATGCTCGCGTCGAACAAGCGCTAAGCAATGGCTCTTTATCTGGGAGTGATGTCCGGGACCAGCCTCGATGGCCTGGACATTGCCTTGATCAAGCAAGAGCAGGACACCCGCCTGCTCGCAACTCACTACATTCCCATGCCCGCCAGCCTGCGCCAGGATCTGCTCGCGCTGTGCTCCAGCGGTGCTGACGAAATTGCCCGCGCGGCACTGGCCGAAGCGCAGTGGGTACGCCTGGCAGCTGAAGGTATCGAACATTTGCTGGCTGCTCAGAGCCTCAAGCCTGCCGATATCCGCGCCATTGGCAGTCATGGCCAGACCATTCGCCATGAGCCGGCACGCGGATTCACCGTCCAGATCGGTAACCCGGCGTTGCTCGCCGAGCTTACCGGTATTTGTGTAGTGGGCGACTTCCGGCGCCGCGATGTAGCCGCTGGCGGCCAGGGCGCGCCTTTGGTCCCAGCCTTTCATGAGGCACTGTTCGAACACCAGGGCCAGCGCCTGGCTGTGCTTAACGTTGGGGGCTTCAGCAACCTCAGCCTGATTGAACAAGACAAACCGGTCAATGGCTTTGATTGCGGCCCCGGCAACGTCCTGCTCGACGCCTGGATTGATGAGAAACAAGGCCGCAGCTACGACGCCGACGGTGCCTGGGCAGGCGGTGGCCAAGTACATCCCGGCCTGCTCGCCGCTCTGCTGAGTGACCCATTCTTCGCCGGCACCGGCCCCAAGAGCACAGGACGGGAAGTCTTCAACCTGCCTTGGCTCAAGCAGCACCTGGCAAGGCAACCGGTGATTAGCGATACCGATGTTCAAGCCACTCTGCTAGAGCTCACTGCCCACAGCATTGTCACTTCTCTGCAAGCAGCTCAAGAAGCTACCCAGGCACTATTGGTCTGTGGCGGCGGTGCTCACAATGGCGCACTGATGCGCCGCCTCGCCGCCTTGTTACCTGGCGCACGAGTCAGTAGCACCGCAGCACTAGGTATTGACCCCGACTGGGTTGAGGCCATGGCCTTTGCCTGGCTAGCCCACTGTTGCCTGCAAGGCATTCCCGGCAATCGCCCGAGTGTCACCGGCGCCCGCGGCTTGCGCGTGCTCGGCGCAATTTACCCCGGCTGATTTGCACACAGCAAAACGCCGCGCATAAGCGCGGCGTTTGCGGTGCAACCTACCCTGCGATCAAATCGAGAACGACGAGCCACAACCACACGTGGTGCTGGCGTTCGGGTTCTTGATGACAAAACGCGAGCCTTCCAGGCCTTCCTGGTAATCCACCTCGGCTCCTGCCAGGTATTGGAAACTCATCGGATCTACCACCAGGGCCACGCCTTCGCGCTCGACGATGGTGTCGTCTTCAGCGACATCTTCATCGAAGGTAAAACCGTATTGAAAACCCGAGCAACCGCCACCGGTCACGAATACTCGCAACTTCAGACGATCATTGCCCTCTTCATCGACCAGGGTCTTCACCTTGTGCGCTGCACCCTCAGTGAACTGCAAAGCTACGGGGGTGAAGGATTCGACGCTCATGCTGATTATCTCCCGGCGCTGTGCCGCCATAATGCGTGATGACGCGCATTATCCGCTTCTCCGAGAAAATCGGTCAAGAATACAAAAGCCGCAAGCGGTTAGCTGCAAGCTACAAGTGGAGCGCGTTCGCCTTGTACTTGCAGCTTGCGACTTGCACCTTGGGCGCTTAGGGCAGCAGTCCTGCGTGAGAAAGCCCCATGCGTTCATCCAGCCCGAAGAGGATGTTGAGGTTCTGTACCGCTTGGCCCGACGCGCCTTTGACCAGGTTGTCGATGACGGAAAGCACCACGACCAGATCACCATCCTGCGGCCGATGCACGGCAATGCGGCAGACGTTGGCACCACGCACGCTACGGGTTTCCGGATGGCTCCCAGCCGGCATCACATCGACGAACGGTTCATCGGCATAGCGCTTTTCAAACAGCGCCTGCAGGTCAACCGAGGTGTCGGCAACTGTCGCGTACAGGGTGGAATGAATACCGCGGATCATCGGCGTCAGGTGTGGAACGAAGGTCAGACTAACATCGCTACCCGCCGCTCGGCGCAGGCCCTGAGTAATTTCTGGCAGGTGGCGGTGCCCCTTGACCGCATAAGCCTTCATGCTTTCGCCAGCTTCGCAGAACAGCGAACCAACAGACGCGCCACGACCCGCACCGCTAACGCCCGACTTACAGTCGGCAATCAAGCGTGAGGCATCGGCGATTCCGGCCTCCAGTAGTGGCAGGAAGCCCAGCTGGGTGGCCGTCGGGTAACAGCCCGGCACGGCGATCAGCCGAGCCTGGCGAATCTGTTCGCGGTTGACCTCTGGCAGGCCGTAGACCGCGTCCTTGAGCAGCTCTGGTGCGCCATGGGGCTGGCCATACCACCTGGCCCACTCATCAGCATCCTGCAGGCGGAAGTCAGCAGACAAGTCGATGACCTTAGTACCCGCCGCCAGCAGTTCACCTGCCAGGGCATGGGCAACGCCATGAGGGGTGGCAAAGAACACTACGTCGCAGGCTCCCAGGGCTTTTACATCCGGCACGCTGAAGGCCAGACCGTCGTAGTGGCCGCGCAGGTTCGGGTACATGTCGGCAACTGCCAGACCAGCTTCGGAGCGCGAGGTGATCACCGCCACCTCAGCCTGTGGGTGCTGTGCCAACAGACGCAGCAGCTCGACCCCGGTATAACCCGTGCCGCCAACGATACCGACCTTGACCATAACGCGTGCCCCTTATCAACGAACCAACAGGAAAGCTCACGATAATAGGGGGCCGGAAACACGCCCACAACTGTTGAGATGGCCCAGCAGGCGCCTAGCCACTACTATCTGACGACCGTGAACCCTGAAGGAACTCAACTCCATGCTTTTTCTCTGGATCAAAGCGCTGCACATCGTCAGCGTGGTCTGCTGGTTTGCCGGGCTGTTCTACCTGCCGCGCTTGTTTGTCTATCACGCGCAAAGCCAGGACAGCATCAGCCAGGAACGCTTCGTGACCATGGAACGCAAGCTGTACCGCGGCATCATGTTGCCGGCAATGGTCGCCACCCTGGTCTTCGGAATCTGGCTGATGAGCCTGACGCCGGGCTTTCTTAGCCAGGGCTGGATGCACGCCAAGCTCACGCTGGTGATCCTGCTGATCGGTTACCACCACATGTGTGGTGCCCAGCTCAAGCGCTTCGCACGCGGCGAAAACACCCGCAGTCATGTGTTCTATCGCTGGTTCAACGAAGTACCTGTGCTGATCTTGCTGGCCATCGTAATTCTGGTGGTGGTCAAACCGTTCTAACCTAAACCTTCATTCAGCCTCGGGAAACTTGCCATGTCATTGCCTGCCCTGCTCGAACAACGCTTGCGCCTGCCGGTGGTTGCGGCACCGATGTTTCTGATCTCCAACCCGCAACTGGTACTGGCCTGTTGCGCCAATGGGATCGTCGGTAGTTTCCCGGCGCTGAACCAACGCGACAGTGCCGGCTTCAAGGCCTGGCTCGAAGAAATTGAAGCAGGCCTGGCTGCCCTGACCAAGCCTGCCCCCTATGCGGTCAACCTGATCGTGCACCAGAGCAATCCGCGCCTGCAGGCAGATCTGGCATTGTGCGTCGAACACAAGGTGCCGATCGTCATCACCAGCCTTGGGGCGGTAAAGGAGCTGGTCGATGCCGTGCACAGCTATGGCGGCCTGGTGTTCCATGACGTAACCACCCGACGGCATGCCGAGAAAGCGGCTGAAGCGGGGGTCGATGGCTTGATCGCCGTTGCGGCGGGCGCTGGTGGCCATGCCGGCACCTGGAGCCCCTTCGCGCTGATTGCCGAGATTCGCCAGTTCTTCGACAAGACGTTACTGCTGGCTGGCTGCATCAATCGCGGCCATGAAATTCTCGCGGCTCAACTTCTTGGTGCAGATCTGGCCTACCTCGGCACCCGTTTTATCGCCACACACGAAAGCCAAGCCCCAGGCCCTTATAAAGAAATGATGCTAGAGGCCAAGGCTGCCGATATCATCCATACCGCGGCGGTTTCCGGGGTGCCTGCCAGCTTCATGCGCCAGAGCCTGGAAAATGCCGGTTTCGACATGGCCGCCCTACGCAGCCACACCGAAACCAAGCTTAAGCCTATTCACGATGAGGCCAAAGCCTGGAAGACCGTCTGGTCTGCAGGGCAAGGTGTCGGCGCCATCGACGGGCTGTGCTCTGTCGAGCAACTGATTACTCGCCTGGATAGCGAATACCGCCAGGCACAAGCCTCGGCCACAGCCCTGAGTCGACATTGGCCGGGCTGATCGACAACTTTCGACGGCAAAGGAAGCCTCCATGAACACCCCGCTGATCCTGGAAAACTCCAGCAAACCTCAGTTCTTGAACACAAAGGGACGAATCGGCCGAGTTCGCCTGCTGGCCTGGACGTCATCGTTAGCGCTAACTACGATCGCAGGTATATTGGTACTCGCTTGGCTAGCCACCACCGTGGTGCGGGATCTATCGGGACTGCTGCTGATAGCCGGCTTGGTCATTGTCCAGATCCTGAGCATGCTGTTGATCATTCGCCGACTTCACGATTTGAACCGCAGTGGCTGGTTCTGCTTGTTGGTGTTGATACCCTGGCTCGGCTACTTGTTTATTCTGCTGCTGATGTTGGTACCCGGTAATCGATCTAGCAACCGCTTTGGCCCTGCACCCGCGCCCAATAGCATTGGCGAACGGATCCTGGCTTGCCTATGGCCACTACTGATTCTGGGCCTTATTGGCGTATCCGCACTCAAGACCACGTTCTAGCGTCTGCCAGGTACCTGTAAACTGGGCGCTTTGGCCACCCTTTCCGACTGGAGAACTGCATGACCCGTTACGCCATGATCACCGGTGCCTCCAGCGGCTTGGGCCTGGCACTGGCCGAGGCGCTGGCACGTCGGGGACGCAACCTGATCCTGGTGGCCCGTCAGCGTGACCCACTGGAAAGCATTGCCATCGAGCTGACCCAACGGTTTGGCGTTGAAGTGCTGTTTCGCGCCTGCGATTTGGGTGAACCACTGCGCCTGTCCGGGTTCCTGCTGGAGCTGGAAGAAAGTGAGCGACACATCGATCTGCTGGTCAACTGCGCGGGTATTCGCAGCTATGGGCCGTTCCTGGCACAGGAATGGGGCGACGAGCAGGATCTGATCGAAGTGAACATTCTTGCCCTGACCCGTCTTTGCCACGCGCTGGGCAACGCCATGGCGGTTCAGGGCGGTGGCCAGATTCTCAATGTCGCGTCTGTTGCAGCCTTTGCTCCCGGACCATGGATGAGCAGCTACGCGGCCAGCAAAGCCTATGTGCTGAGCTTTTCCGAGGGTCTGCGCGAAGAGCTCAAGCGCACTGGAATCAAGGTCTCAGTGCTCTGCCCTGGCCCAGTACGCTCGCCGCTACGGCGGATTCCCCGCCTGGAAAAGGGTCAACGCTGCCTCAGCCCCGAAGAAGTGGCGCTGTACACTGTCCGCGCGCTGGACAAAAACCGTGCGCTGATCATTCCTGGACGGCGCAATCGCTGGCTGACGTTCAGCCCGCGGCTGCTGTCACGCTGGCTTACGCGCAAATTGGCGGGTGCCATCAATCAAGCTTATTGCCCGCGCTGAGCGCGCGGGACTGGGCGTCGACACCCAGCCTGAGTACACTCAGGCCCGATCCCTCACATGGAGCAACCGTAGTGGAAACTCTGTTCACCAAGATCATCAACCGGGAAATCCCGGCCAAGATCATCTACGAGGACGACCAGGTTCTGGCCTTCCACGATATCGCCCCACAGGCGCCTGTGCATTTTCTGGTCATTCCGAAAAAGCCGATCCGCACCCTCAATGACCTGACCGAAGAAGACAAGGGGCTGGCCGGACATATCCTGTTCACCGCTCAACGCCTGGCCAAAGAACTGGGCTGTGAAGAAGGCTTCCGCGTGGTCATGAACTGCAACGAGCTGGGAGGACAGACGGTCTACCACATACACATGCATGTCCTCGGTCAACGCCAGATGCACTGGCCGCCGGGCTGATCCAGAGCAAGCCCGATCTGCACGATTGCGGTAAACTGTCGGGCACATTCTTGCGGAGGTGCCCGATGGCTACCGAACGTCACTTTTCGCCGCTCGACCGCTTGTTGCTGCAGGCCGATACGGCCATGCGCACCTTGCTACCCTTCAGCGGCCAACCTTCCCGCCCCTCGCCGGCCATCATCCAGCCGGATGTCACCCTCGACGACAGCCAGACCCGCCACGTCGCTGGGCTAATGCGCATCAACCATACCGGTGAAGTCTGCGCCCAAGCGCTTTACCAAGGCCAAGCGCTGACCGCCAAGCTGCCTCAAGTGCGCAAGGCGATGGAACACGCGGCTGAAGAAGAGATCGACCACCTGGCCTGGTGCGAGCAGCGCATCCGTCAGCTGGGTAGCCATCCGAGTGTGCTCAACCCATTGTTCTACGGCATGTCGTTTGGCATCGGCGCACTTGCCGGTCTGGTTAGCGACAAGGTCAGTCTGGGGTTCGTTGCCGCTACCGAACATCAGGTGTGCAAACACCTGGACGAGCACCTGGAGCAGATTCCGACCGAGGATGAAAAATCCCGGGCGATCCTTGAGCAGATGCGCGTCGACGAAGAACAGCACGCTGAATCAGCCCTTGAGGCTGGCGGCTTCCGCTTCCCAGCCCCGGTGCGCTTTGGCATGAGCCTGATGGCCAAGGTCATGACCAAGAGCACCTACCGTATCTAGGACACACCATGACGGAACGTTTCGATGCCAAGGACCTGGCCCGCGCTGTCAGTGCAGGTGTTCTGAACCCCGGCCAGGACCAGGCTCTGCTTGACTTTCTCAAGCGCCAGCCAGCCACCCAGGCCAGTTTCCAGCTGGCCCATGTAGCCTTCTACCTCGGCGCGCTATTGATAATGGCGGCCATGGGCTGGCTGCTCAACGAAGCCTGGATGCGCATTGGCGACGGCGCGCTGTTGCTGATCGCTTTGCTGTACATCGGCGCCGTGACCCTGGCTGGCGTGTTCATGCAACGCCGTGGCCAGATCATTCCGGCTGGCGTGCTTGGCGCCGTGGCAGTCAGTATCGTGCCTCTGGCCGTGTTCGCTGCGGAGCGACTCACCGGCTTCTGGCCCATGGACGACAGCCAAACCGGATACCACAACTACTACACCTATGTGCAAGGCGGCTGGCTCCTTATGGAAGCAGCCACGGTGGTTGCCGGTCTACTGATGCTGCGCCTGATCCCCTTCCCCTTCATTGTGATGCCGATTGCCGTAGCTCTGTGGTTCATGTCCATGGACCTGAGCGAATGGTTCTATGGCTTCACATTCACTTGGGAGCAGCGCCTCAGCGTGTCATTGTGGTTTGGCCTGATGGTACTTCTGGTGTTCCTGGTCATTGATGGCAGAACGCGTCAGGACTTTGCGTTCTGGGGCTACCTTGCCGGTCTATTGGCTTTCTGGCTGGGACTGAGCCTGATGGAAAGCGACAGTCAACTGAGCAAGGCCCTGTACTGCCTGATCAATATTGGTCTGATGGGGGTGGCGGTACTGTTGCGCAGGTCAATGTTCATGGTCTTTGGTGCCATGGGCGTAGCCGCATACCTGGGCTATCTATCCTACGAAGTGTTTGCCGACTCCCTGCTGTTCCCAGTGGTGCTGAGCATAATCGGTCTGGGCGTGATTGGCCTGGGGCTGTTTTACCAAAAGCATCGCGAAGTATTGAGCACTCGTCTGCGCGCACTGGTACCCCATGGCTTGCAGCAGATGCTCCCAGGCCTACGTCACTGAAGATGCGTCTGTTTACGGTACGCCTGCTACAAAGCCTGGGACTGGCGCCGGTTGCCTACCTGTTTGTGTGCCTGATCAACGCCAGTATCGGGCAGACGCCATTTAGCCTGGCACTGCCGAGCATGGTCGACCCTGACAGCAACAGTATGGTTGAACTGCTGCTGTTCACCGCGCCCGGGCAACTGCTTTTTCTGCTGGCCAGCTGTTTTATCCACAGCAGGCGACTGCTCTGCGGCGCCTTTGTGCTGTCTGCCACATTGACCATGCTGCTGCAGTGCCTGTTGTTTGCTCAAACCTTCGGCGCGACTTGGAGCAGTGCAGAAATCCTCGGCCTGTGGGTCATAAACCTACCTTGGTTGCTGCTGGCTCTGATTCCTGGGCTGGGCTTGCTGATTGCCCTCGATCCATTGAAAGGCCCGTTCCCAACGGGCCCCACGATGACTGCAAATCAGCCGAGTTCAACAATCTCGTAGCTATGGGTAATCTCAACACCCGCCCGACCGAGCATGATCGAAGCCGAGCAGTACTTCTCGGCTGAAAGCTCCACCGCACGCTTGACCTGAGCGTCCTTGAGCCCACGGCCCTTGACCACGAAATTCAGATGAATCTTGGTAAATACTTTCGGGTCTTCGCTGGCGCGCTCGGCTTCCAGGAAGGCTTCACAGCTCTCTACCGCCTGGCGGGATTTTTTCAGGATGCTGACCACATCGAAGTTACTGCAGCCGCCCAGGCCCAGCAGGAGCATTTCCATTGGCCGCACGCCGAGGTTACGCCCACCGGCTTCAGGTGGACCGTCCATGACCACAACATGGCCACTGCCTGATTCGCCCAGAAACATGGCTTCACCTGCCCACTGGATACGCGCCTTCATCATCCGGACTCCATTGTTTGAAAAAGGCTGCCAGCTTAGACCTAGAAGGCCTGGCGGAAAAGCTCAAGCATGCGAGTAAATCTGCCGATATACGCACAAGTGTCTGATAAGCTGACGCCAAATCACTGGCACAGCTGGCCAGACTCTCTATAAAAAGCGTACAAGCGTTGCCTCTTACCGGGATTCAGTCATGGTTGCATCAGCCCTTCCAGCGAAGATCAAGAACATCGACAAACTGCTCGCCCATTGTCAGCGGCGCCGTTTTGCGGCCAAAAGCAACATCATCTGTGCCGGCGACAAAGCCGATACGCTGTCATTCATCGTCAAAGGCTCGGTGACCATCCTGATCGAGGATGACGACGGCCACGAAATGATCATCGCCTACCTCAACAGCGGCGATTTTTTCGGTGAACTGGGCTTGTTTGAGCCTACCGGACAGGAACAACTGCGCAGTGCCTGGGTTCGGGCCAAGAGCGAATGTGAAGTAGCGGAGATCAGCTACGAAAAATTCCGCGAGCTGGCACGACAGGATCCGGACATCCTCTATGCCTTGGGCAGCCAAATGGCCCAACGGCTGCGCAACACCACCCGCAAGGTCGGTGACCTGGCATTTTTTGATGTCACCGGACGCGTTGCTCGTTGCTTGCTGGAGTTGTGTAAGCAACCCGATGCCATGACTCACCCCGACGGCATGCAGATCAAAATTACTCGCCAGGAGATCGGGCGTATCGTCGGCTGTTCACGGGAAATGGTCGGCCGCGTCCTCAAGGACCTGGAAGAACGCAGCCTGGTTCACGTCAAAGGCAAGACCATGGTGGTCTTCGGTACCCGTTAATCGCGGGCGATGCCCTCGATTACCTTGGCATAAGCCTGCCCCAGGCGCTCAAGCAGCGGCGCCTCGGGCACCACTTCATGCAAGGCGATATGGCTGTCGGCCAGGCAGCGTTGCTCCAGCTGACAAATTTCGTTGAAGCGATTGACCGCGGCCACCATCGATTCACGCTCGTTATCCAGCAGCAGCGCGCCGTGGACCAACACGACCGGACGCTTGCCGCCCAAGCCCTGACGCCAGCGCTGAGCGGTGCCCACCAGTTTGCGACCATTGAGGTTGACGTTGTAGCGCCCATCGCAGAACGCACCTTCAATTTCGCCTACAGAGGCTAGACCGCCCCAATCACGCAGCACGTCACACAATGGCAGACACAGGCGCTCATAGGCGTTTTCGATACGTCCATGGTCGCCTTCACTACGCGGCGCCACATAGACCAGGGCGATGTTGATCACCGCAGGCGATTGCGGCACCGGTTCACCGCCCGTTTCACGCAACAGAACCGGCCAACCGGCAATTGCTAGCTCAGCACAAGCGACCTCGAAACCTTCAAGACGGCTCATGCGTCGCGGCATGACCAATGCGTGGTCAATTGGCCGCCAGAACAACAAGCCGTAATCCTTTTCGCCCTTACACACCGCCGCCAGCAGTTCCTGTTCGGCATGCAGGCCGGCCTCGACAGTCACATCCAGTAGTTGCTCAGTCATCGCGAAAACCTTGTCGATACAAAAAAGCCGGCGATGCCGGCTTCAGAGTTGAATCAGTCCAGTCCTTGCACCGGATTCTGCACCGCCCGCTCAGGGAAGAACAGGCGCTGCAACTCAAGCCCAGGATGCTCGGCGCGCATGAATGCTTCACCGACCAGAAACGAATAGACCTCGTTGATTTCCATCAGCTCAACGTCCGCACGGTTGAGAATACCGCTTTCGGTAATCGCCAGACGGTCGCGAGGAATCCGCGGCAACAAGTCGAGGGTGGTTTCCAGGCTGACTTCAAAGGTGTGCAGGTTGCGGTTATTGACGCCGACCAGAGGCGTATCGAGGGTTTTCAAGGCCCGCTCCAGCTCATCGCCATCGTGCACTTCAACCAGCACATCAAGGCCAACGCTTTTCGCTGTGGACGCCAGTTCAGCCATTTTCACATCATCCAGCGCCGAGACGATCAGTAGCACGCAATCGGCGCCCAGGGCACGGGCTTCAACGATCTGATAAGGATCGATCATGAAGTCTTTGCGAATCACCGGTAGCTTGCAGGCTGCGCGAGCCTGCTGCAGGTAAACATCGGCGCCCTGGAAATAGTCGACATCGGTGAGTACCGACAAGCAGGTCGCCCCCCCCTGTTCGTAGCTCTTGGCGATTTCGGCCGGCACGAAGTTTTCGCGGATTACACCTTTGCTTGGCGAAGCCTTCTTGATCTCGGCAATCACCGCAGGTTGCTTGCGCTTGGCCTGTTCGATCAGCGCATTGGCAAAACCGCGTGGTGCATCAGCGGCGGCGACCAGACGCTCGAGTTCGGCGAGACTGACCCGAGCGCTACGCTCGGCGACTTCCTGGACCTTACGCGCCAGAATGTTTTCCAGAACCGTCGGCACACTCATCCTTCATTCTCCTGCTTGAATACGGCGGTGAAAGCGCCCAGTTCTTCGAGTTTTTCCCGGGCAAGGCCGGTGTGCAGTGCGTCGTGGGCAAGCTCGACACCTTGCTTTAGGGTCATAGCGTGGTCTGCCGCGTACAGCGCAGCACCGGCGTTGAGCACGATCATTTCTGCAGCTTTCTGGCCATTTTCAGTCTTGCGCCGCCCTAAGGCATCGCGAATCAGCTCCAGGGACTTGGCTGGACTCTCAACGGCCAGGCCATGCAAGCTTTGGCTTTTCATGCCGAGGTCTTCGGGTTCGACCCAGTACTCGGTGATCTGGTCGTTCTTGAGTTCGGCGACGAAGGTCGGCGCCGCCAGACTGAACTCGTCCAGGCCGTCCTTGGAGTGCACCACCAGCACATGTTTGCTGCCCAGGCGTTGCAGCACCTCGGCCAGAGGCCGGCACAGCGCCTGCGTGAACACACCGACTACCTGGTGTTTCACACCGGCCGGATTCGTAAGCGGGCCGAGCATGTTAAACAGAGTCCGCAAGCCAAGGTCGCGACGCGGCGCAGCGGCAAATTTCATGGCCTTGTGATGGGTCTGGGCAAACATGAAGCCGATACCGACGCTGTCGATACACCGGGCAACTTGCACAGGCGTCAGGTTCAGGTAGATACCGGCAGCTTCCAGCAGATCCGCGCTACCACTCTTACCTGAGACAGCACGGTTGCCGTGCTTGGCCACGGTGCAGCCAGCGGCGGCAACCACGAAGGCAGAAGCAGTGGAGACGTTGAAGATGTTCGCCCCATCGCCACCGGTGCCAACCACATCGACTACCTGATCGAGGGTGTTGAGTTCGACCTTGTCAGCCAACTCGCGCATCACCGACACCGCACCAACAATTTCGTCGATGCTTTCGCTCTTCATGCGCATGCCCATCATGAAGGCACCGATCTGCGCTTCAGTGCACTGGCCGGTCATGATTTCGCGCATCACATCGCGCATTTCTTCGGTGCTCAAGTCCAGGTGGCCGACAATGCGGCTGAGCGCGCTCTTGATATCCATGATCGATCCTTAGCGGCGGCCGCCGGTCTGCTTGAGGAAGTTGGCGAACAGCTCGTGGCCCTGCTCGGTGAGGATCGACTCGGGGTGGAACTGCACCCCTTCGATGTTCAGCTCTTTGTGCCGTAGGCCCATGATTTCGTCCACTGAACCATCTTCAAGGGCGGTCCAGGCAGTCAGTTCCAGGCATTCGGGCAAGGTTTCACGCTTGACCACCAGCGAGTGATAGCGGGTCACGGTCAGCGGATTGTTCAGGCCGGCAAACACGCCGAGGTCCTTGTGAAATACCGGGCTGGTCTTGCCATGCATGACCTGACGGGCCCGCACGACGTCACCGCCAAAGGCCTGGCCAATGGACTGGTGCCCCAGGCAAACGCCGAGAATCGGCAGCTTGCCAGCAAAGTGCAGGATGGCTTCAATAGAAACACCAGCTTCGGTCGGGGTGCACGGACCAGGGGAAACCACGATACGCTCAGGGTTCAGCGCTTCGATCTGGGCGATGGTCAGCTCGTCATTGCGAATGACCTTGACCGCTGCACCCAACTCGCCGAGGTACTGCACGACGTTGTAGGTGAAGGAGTCATAGTTGTCGATCATCAGTAGCATCTGGGTTCAACCTCTAGAATCAATTTCGCCGGGTGGACAGGCGCAAGACGGCGCGCTGCGGGCGCCGTGGGTTTCAATCAGCTGCGTGGCGTCTGTTCAGCCAGCGCTACCGCACGGAACATCGCCCGACGTTTGTTGATGGTTTCTTCCCATTCCAGTGCAGGTACCGAGTCGGCGACGATGCCACCGCCAGCCTGTACATGCAGTTCGCCATCCTTGATGACCGCAGTGCGAATGGCGATGGCCGTGTCCATATTGCCGTTCCAGGCAAAGTAACCGACTGCGCCCCCGTAAACACCGCGTTTAACCGGCTCGAGTTCATCAATGATTTCCATGGCGCGGATCTTCGGCGCCCCGGACAAGGTCCCGGCGGGCAGGATTGCGCGCAGCGCATCCATGGCGCTGAGGCCTTCCTTCAATTCACCGGTCACGTTGGAAACAATGTGCATGACGTTGGAGTAACGCTCGATGACCATCTTCTCGGTGACTTTGACTGTGCCGGTTGTCGACACCCGGCCGGCATCGTTGCGGCCCAGGTCGATCAACATCAGGTGCTCGGCGATTTCCTTGTCGTCCGACAGCAGATCTTCTTCGAGCGCGCGGTCGGCTTCCTCAGTGGCACCACGCGGACGCGTGCCAGCAATCGGGCGGACGGTAACCAGGTTGTCTTCAACCCGCACCAGCACTTCCGGTGAGCTGCCTACCACATGGAAGTCACCGAAATTGAAGAAGTACATGTATGGCGTCGGGTTGAAGCAACGCAACGCCCGATACAGGTCGATCGGCGCGGCCTTGAAGTCGATCGACATACGCTGGGACGGCACCACCTGCATGCAGTCGCCCGCGAGGATATATTCCTTGATGGTATCGACCGCACGCTCGTAGTCACTCTGGGTGAAGCTGGAGCGGAAGGTCGGCTCGGCGGCTTGTGGGCCACCCAGTTCCAGGCCGCGGCGCGGGGTGATTGGTTGACGCAGTTGCTCAAGCAACCCCTCAAGGCGGGCCAGGCCGTTTTCGTAGGCGTGTTCCTGAGCCGGATCGGCCAGGACAATGGCGTGCATCTTGCCCGCGAGGTTGTCGAACACCACCACGGCATCGGAAACCATCAGCAGAATATCCGGCACACCCAGCGGATCGGGATTCGGGCATTTGCCCAGACGCTTCTCCACATAGCGCACACAGTCGTAGCCGAAGTAACCAACCAGACCACCGTTGAAGCGTGGCAGACCCGCGATGGTCGGCACTTTGTAGCGTTCCTTGAAGGACTCGACGAACGCCAGCGGGTCTTCTACGTCGTGGCGCTCGATCTCGACACCGTCGTGACTAATGCGCACCTGATGGTCATACACCCGCAGCACCGTGCGGCACGGCAAGCCAATGATCGAGTAACGTCCCCACTTTTCTCCGCCCTGCACGGACTCGAGCAAGTAGGAGTTGGCCTGGTCAGCCAGTTTCAGGTAGATCGACAGTGGTGTGTCGAAGTCGGCCAGGGTCTCGCAGGCCAGGGGAATACGGTTATAGCCTTCAGCGGCCAGGCGCAGGAATTCTTCGCGGGTCATGATAGCCTCGTGGCAAGCAGCAAATGGGTCAAACAGGCAAACGGGCCGGCAACGGCCGGCAGCGAACAGTCAGGCGCGCCAACGCCAACGGGCCAGGGCCTTAATGACTTTCATCCAGAGTTTGCCGGTAACCGCCACGATGGAATCTCGATTTGAGGGGGATTGAACGTCAGCCAACGTTATCCCAGTGGCCGCATCTAAGCAACCGGGCAACAGCGCTCGCAGGTCGTCAATGACCAGGCATGGCTGTTCTTCGCTGATAGGACGGCCATGGTTGTAGCCATAGCTCAAGCCCACGCATTTGACCCCGGCCGCCTTGGCCGCCAGTACGTCACTGCGCGAATCACCGACGAACAGGGCCTCTTCAGCCGAGACATTGGCCATCTTCATGACGAACAACAGCGCTGCCGGATCCGGCTTTTTCTGCGGCAGGGTGTCGCCGCCAATGATCCAGCGAAAGTAACGACCGATTTTCATCTGGTCGAGCAACGGCGCGACAAAGCGCTCCGGCTTATTGGTGATCAGGGCCATTTCCACGCCCTGCTTGTACAGCCACTTGAGCGTGTCACGCACACCGGGGTAGACCACGGTCAGTTCATGATTGTCGGCATAGGCCTGCATGAACAGCTCCAGACCCTTTTCTGCCTCGTCGTCCGCAACGGCGGCATGATCCAGGCCACCGGCCAGGGCCCGGCGCACCAGCACCGGGGCACCGTTGCCGACCCAGTGGCGTACAGCCTCCAGGCCTGCGGGCTTGCGCCCCATTTCGAGCAGCATGTGATCCACCGCTGCGGCCAGGTCAGGGACCGAATCGATCAGGGTACCGTCCAGATCGAACATCACCAGCCTGGGCAGCGCCCCGGGGAACAGCTGCTCGAAGCCACTCATGCGCGGGCCAAAGCCAATTCGGCATGCATCTTGGCGATGACTTCCTGGTAGTTCGGGGTGTTGAAGATCGCCGAACCAGCAACGAAAGTATCGGCACCGGCTGCAGCGATCTCACGGATGTTGTTCACATTCACGCCGCCGTCGATTTCCAGACGGATATCGCGGCCGCTGGCGTCGATCAGCGCACGGGCTTCGCGCAGCTTGTCGAGGGTGCCGGGGATGAATTTCTGCCCGCCGAAGCCTGGGTTGACGCTCATCAACAGGATCATGTCGACCTTGTCCATCACGTACTTGAGGGTGTCGAGCGGGGTTGCCGGGTTGAATACCAGGCCGGCTTTGCAACCACCGTCACGAATCAACTGTAGTGAACGATCGATGTGCAGGGTGGCTTCCGGATGGAAGGTAATGTAACTGGCACCCGCTTCGATGAAGTCGCCGATGATGCGATCAACCGGGCTGACCATCAGGTGCACGTCGATTGGCGCGGTGATGCCATATTTGCGCAGCGCGGTACAGACCATCGGGCCGATGGTCAGGTTCGGCACGTAGTGGTTGTCCATTACGTCGAAGTGAACGATATCGGCACCAGCGGCCAGCACGTTGTCGACTTCCTCACCCAGGCGAGCGAAATCGGCAGAAAGAATCGAGGGGGCAATAGCGTAGGGCTGCATGGCGCACCTGTAGGGCAGAATCACGGTGGCGCGCATTGTACCTCAGGCAAACGGCCAGGGGCTGACTGGTATCAAAGTGCTCGACGGAGTGGGAGCGGATCGACCCGCCCCCACAGTAGTCCGTCACTCCGGCTGTTGAGTGCGCAGCTTCTCGCTACGCCCTCGCAGCCACTCCAGGGTCAGCAACAGCACCACCGAAAACGCGATCAGCAAGGTTGCCGCCGCCGCAATTGTCGGGCTGAGGTTCTCACGGATGCCGCTGAACATCTGGCGTGGCAAGGTCGCCTGCTCAGGGCCGGCCAGGAACAGGGTCACCACCACTTCATCAAACGAGGTGGCAAACGCGAACAAGGCACCGGAAATCACCCCTGGGGCAATCAACGGTAACGTCACTCGACGAAAGGCGGTCAGCGGCGAGGCGCCAAGACTGGCCGCGGCACGTACCAGGTTGTAGTTGAAGCCTTGCAGTGTCGCCGACACAGTGATGATGACGAACGGCACACCCAACACTGCATGCACCAGGATCAGTGAGATAAAACTGTTGCCCATGCCCAACGGTGCGAAGAACAGATAGCTGGCAACACCGATGATCACCACTGGCACCACCATCGGTGAAATCACCAGGGCCATGATCAGCGGCTTGCCAGGAAAGTTGCCACGGGTCAGGCCAATCGAGGCCAAGGTGCCGAAAATCATCGCCAAAACAGTGGCAGCCGGGGCGACGATGATGCTGTTCTTCAGCGCACGCATCCATTCAGCCGAGGCGAAGAAGTCCTGGTACCACTGCAGCGAGAAGCCTTGCAGCGGGTAGACCAGAAAGCTACCGGAGTTGAACGACAACGGAATGATCACCAGCACCGGCAGCACCAGGAACAACAGGATCAGCCCGCAAAGGATGCGCAAGCTGTAGAACCAAACCCGCTCGACGGGCGACATGTAAGGGCTCAGCATGACAACGCTCCTCAGCTCAGGCGCAAGCGGCTGGCGCCGACCAGCCAGCTATAGATCAGATACAAAATGACGGTGGCGAGCAGCAGCAGGCCGCCCAACGCAGTCGCCATACCCCAGTTGATGCTGGTGTTGGTATAGAAGGCCACGAAGTAGCTGACCATCTGATCATTAGGGCTGCCGAGCAGCGCCGGGGTGATGTAGTAACCGATGGCCAGGATGAACACCAGCAGACAGCCCGCACCGACACCGGCGTAGGTCTGCGGGAAGTACACCCGCCAGAAACTGGTGAACGGATGACATCCCAGAGAGATCGCCGCACGCATATAGGTCGGCGAAATGCCCTTCATTACGCTGTAGATCGGCAGGATCATGAACGGCAGCAGGATGTGAACCATGGAGATGTAGACACCAGTGCGGTTGAACACCAGCTCCAGCGGTTTATCGATGATGCCCACCGCCATCAGTGTGCTGTTGATCAATCCGCCTGACTGCAGTAGCACGATCCAGGCTGCCACCCGTACCAGGATTGAAGTCCAGAACGGCAGCAGCACCAGAATCATCAACAGGTTGCTTTGACGGGTCGGCAAATTGGCCAGCAAGTAGGCCAGTGGATAGGCCAGCACCAGGCAAAGGGCGGTGATGACGAAACCCATCCACAGGGTGCGGGTAAAGATGTCCAGGTAAATGGCCTGGTCCGGGGTGGCCTTGGCCAGCTCGCCGAGGTCATCGATGCGATGGTCCAGGGCCGCCAGCAGATAGAACGGGGTCACGCTACTGGTGTTACGGCGGATGGCCTGCCAGTACGCGGGATCGCCCCAGCGCTCGTCCAGCTCCTGCAACGCTTCTTTATAAGAAGCCGGCTCAGTTTTGAACGGCAACGCACGGGCGGTTTTTGACAGCAGGCTGCGATAGCCGGCCAGTTCCATGTTCAAGCGCTTGGAGGTATCGCCCAGCGTCTGGTTCTTGCGCGCCTGAGCCAAGTCTTCACTGAGTGCCTTGTACACTGACTCGCCCGGCAAGCCTTTACCGTCCCATTGCGTTACCACAGCAACAGTCTGCGGCAAGCCCGTGACGACTTCCGGGTTGCCGACACTCTTGTAAAGCAGTGCGGCAATAGGCACCAGGAAAACCAGCAGCAGGAACAGCGCCAGCGGCGCAATCAGGGCCTGCGCCTTCCAGCGGTTGACCCGCTCGGCACGTGCCAGGCGCTGCTTGAGGGTGGAACCGGCGCCTTCATTGAGGGGCACTGCGATGGCCATAGCGAACTCCGAAATCTTGAGAACAGGGAGCGTCGGCTCGTTGCCGACGCTCCATCAGCCGACCTTACTTGGCAGCCCAGGCGTTGAAGCGTTGCTCCAGTTGCTCGCTGTTGTCAGCCCAGAAGGCGACGTCGATCTGCACTTGGTTAGCAATGTTTTCCGGGGTGGTCGGCATGTCTTTTTTGATCTCGTCAGAAAGCAGGCTCACCGCTTTGGAGTTGGCTGGGCCGTAGGCAATGTTTTCCGAGTAGATCTTCTGCTGCTCAGGTTTGACCGAGTAGGCGATGAATTTCTTGGCTTCTTCGGCGTTCTTCGCGCCCTTGGGAATGGCCCAGGCGTCGAAGTCATAGATGCCGCCGTTCCACACCACCTTCAGGTTGCTTTCTTTCTGTACCGCAGCGATCCGGCCGTTGTAGGCCGAACTCATGACCACGTCACCCGAAGCCAGGTACTGCGGTGGCTGCGCACCGGCTTCCCACCACTGGATGCTTGGCTTGAGTTCGTCGAGTTTCTTGAAGGCGCGGTCCTGGCCTTCCTTGTTGCCGAGCACCTTGTAGACGTCCTTGGGCGCGACGCCGTCAGCCATCAGGGCGAACTCCAGGGTGTACTTGGCGCCCTTGCGCAGGCCACGTTTACCTGGGAATTTTTTGGTGTCCCAGAAGTCGGCCCAACTGGTCGGGGCGGTTTTCAGCTTGTCAGCGTTGTAGGCCATGACCGTGGACCAAACAAAGAAGCCCACGCCGCAAGGCTGAATGGCACCAGGTACATAGTCGGCCTCGTTGCCGAACAGCGCCGGATCGAGCTCTTCGAACATGCCTTCGTCGCAACCACGCGCCAGCTCCGGCGACTCGACTTCGACCAGGTTCCAGGACACGCTCTTGGTGTCGACCATGGCTTTGATTTTGGCCATTTCACCGTTGTATTCGCCAGCCACGATCTTGCCGTTGCCTGCCTTTTCCCATGGCTCGTAGAACGCTTTGGTCTGTGCCGCCTTGTTGGCGCCGCCGAAAGAGATCACGGTCAGATCAGCCGCTGCCATAGCCTGGCCCGCCGCAAACAGCCCCAGCGTCAGAGCGGTCAACTTCAAGTGTTTGAACATTATTATTCTCTCCACAGTACAGGGTTGGTGAAGCAAGCCTTCAGTTGGCTTCGAGGAGTGGATCGAGCGCGCGGGCGTGCTCCACTTCCCAGCCAAGCGGTACCACATCGCCCACGGCCAGCGCCGGGTCGAGTTCGGCAATCGGCTGCTTCACAAAGAAATCGGCCTTGCCGCAAACCTCCAGACGGACCCGTACGTGGTCGCCCAGGTAAATGAATTCAGCAACTCGACCAGAGAAGCGGTTGACACAGCTTTCGCTGTGGCCGTTCAGGCGTACGCGCTCTGGACGAATCGACAGGGTGACCGGCTCACCGCTCTGACCAACATTGACGGCCAAGGCCTCCACCTTCTCGCCGCGGGCGAGCTGCACCAGGCAACGCTCACCGTCCTGACTGATCAGGCGCCCATTGATGCGGTTATTTTCACCGATGAAATTAGCCACAAAGGTGTTCTTTGGCTCTTCATAGAGGGTGCGAGGGTCAGCGATCTGCTGGATCTCGCCCTGGTGGAACACGGCCACGCGATCCGACATGGTCAGTGCTTCACCCTGGTCATGAGTCACGTAAACCACGGTGACACCCAAACGCTGGTGCAGGTGCTTGATCTCCATCTGCATGTGTTCACGCAGCTGTTTATCCAAGGCCCCGAGCGGTTCATCCATCAGCACCAGCTGTGGCTCGAACACCAGCGCCCGGGCAAGCGCCACGCGTTGCTGCTGGCCGCCGGACAATTGACCGGGGTAGCGCTGCGCGAACGCGTCGAGCTGCACCATGCTCAGCACGCGTTTGACGCGCTCACTGATGTCGGTCTTGCTCAAGTTGCGCACACTCAAAGGGAAGGCCAGGTTTTCGGCCACAGTCATGTGCGGAAACAACGCGTAGTTCTGGAACACCATGCCGATGTCGCGTTTGTGCGGCGGCACGTTGTTGATCGAGCGGCCCGCCAGCTGGATCTCACCGGCGGTCGGGGTCTCAAAGCCTGCGAGCATCATCAGGCTGGTGGTCTTGCCGGAGCCGGACGGGCCGAGCAAGGTCAGGAATTCGCCTTTGCGAATATCCAGATTGAGGTCTTTGACGATCAGCGACTCACCGTCGTAGCTCTTCTGCACACCGCGGAAGCTGACCAGCACTTCACCGGCTGCAGCGCTCGAATTCACCTCACTCATACCCGTACCTTCTTGTTGGATGACTGCGTATTTACAGCCTAGTGAAGGTGCGAGTCGGCGCAAATCGGGGGTGGGGAGAGATTGATATCAGCTAGATGGAAGGCTGGGGGTAGGGATTGCCCTACAAGGATGGCGTTTTTGGATAAGGTTCACGTCTTCCGAACCAGGACAACCGTTATTGCTGGCAAGGCCAGCGCCCACAAAAAGCCACCTGCAAGCAACCCTCTGGGGCCTGGCCTTGTCAGCGATAAGAGCGACCCGGTGTCGCTAACAGAACACTCAGAGCAGCTTGTGCTCCATGGCGTATTTGACCAACTCCGCCAGCGAATTCACATTGAGTTTCTGCATCAGGCGCGCCTTGTGGGTACTGATCGTCTTGTTGCTCAGGGCCAGCTGCTGGGCAATGTCATTGACGTTGGCTCCTTGGGCCAGCCGCTCGAACACCGAGAACTCACGCTCCGACAGCAGCGAATGCAATGGCCGGGCATCCGTCAAACCCACCTCGAAAACCATCCGGTCAGCCAACTCCGGATCGATATAGCGACCACCACCGGCCACCCGGCGAATGGCTGTCAGCAACAAGGCCGGGTCGCTGTCTTTGGTCGCGTAACCGGCAGCGCCGATCTTCAAGGCGCGGGCGGCCATTTGTGCCTCATCATGCATCGACAGTACCAGGATGGCCGGGGGGTTATTCAGGGCTCGGATCCGTGGAATCGCCTCCAGACCATTGACTCCCGGCATGGAGATATCGAGCAACACCACCTCACAGTCGGTATGTCGCAAGGTCTCTAGCAGTTGCTCGCCGTTACCGGCCTCCCCCGCCACTTGCATGTCCTTGGCCAGGCCAATCAATTGCTTGATACCCTCACGAACGATGGTGTGGTCTTCGGCAACCAGAACTCGAATCACAGTACCGCTCCTATTTCAGGGGAATCGCCACGCTTAGGCTGGTGCCTTCACCGGGCTCACTCTCAAGGGTCATCTGGCCACCGAGCATCAACACCCGTTCGCGCATCCCGACCAGACCGAAAGACGTCGGCCGATTTTGCTCAAGGGCAAAGCCAAGGCCGTCGTCGATTACCGTCAAACGCAAGGTTCGACCGTCCAGGCTCAAGCTTATCTGGACAGTATGCGCCTGGGCATGACGCATGACATTGGTCAGCGCCTCTTGCAGGATGCGGAACAGACCGATTGCCTTGGCATCGCTCAAAGGAGGCAGGTTTTCCGGTACCTGGACCAGGCAGGGAATCTGCGTTCGCGCTTCGAAACGCCGCGCCTGCCACTCGATCGCCGAGGCAATACCCGCATCCAGGATCGGCGGACGCAGCGCTGTGGCGACATCACGAACCAATTGAAACAGCTGGGCAATCAGGCGTTTCATGCTGGCAAGACGCTCGTTGAGGCCCGGATCGAGGTCGGCATAGGCTAGCTCGCACATGGACGTTTCCAGTTTGAGCACGGTCAGCATCTGTCCCAGTTCATCATGCACTTCCCGAGCGATACGGGCCTTTTCTTCCTCACGGACACTTTCCAGGTGCGCCGATAGCTCGCGCAGCTGTTCCTGGGAACGAGCCAGTTCCAGCTCAGCCCGCTTGCTCTGGGTGATGTCCCAGACCACTCCGTCCCAGACTACGCGACCATCACCCAGGCTGCGGGTACTGGCCTTGATATCGGCCCAGCGCTGTTCGCCCTCACGCGTCAGAATGCGTCCCTGCCAGGACCAATCGCGGTCGGTAGCCAAGGCCAGGTCCTGGACTTTGTGGTAGTCGGCCCGGTCATCCGGGTGCACCAGGTTGCGCAAACCCATGTCCGGGCGTTGCAGCGCGGCAGGGGTATAGCCGACCAAGGCCTCACTGCCTTCGCTGATATAGGGAAATTCCAACTCACCTTCAGCCGGGTTGCGCTCCAGCCGAAACACCAACCCTGGCACGTTGCCGGCAATACCCTTGAGCCTGGCCTCACTTTCGCGCAAAGCCGCCAGGGCCCGACGGCGCTCGGTGACGTCAGTAAGAAAAACCACCAGGTACTCGGCGTCACGAAAGCGCAGAAAGCTCAGCGATACATCCACCGGCAGCAGGCTGCCATCGGCGCGCAGGCACTGGGTTTCGAAATGCTGGGCCAGGTCATTACTGGCCCGTGCGCCCCTCCACAGCTCCAGCCAGCGATCCATGTGCAAGCCAGGCTCGAAGTCGATCAGCGGCCGGTCGATCACAGCGCCCTCGGCATAACCGAGCATACTTTCAGCCGCGCGGTTGGCATAACGCACATGGCTGTCCCAGTTGACCCAGAGAATGCCCACCGTGCTCTGATCGATGGAAAACTGACTGAGACGCAAGGCCTCTTCGCGCGCCTGACGCTGGTTGATGCTCTCGCGCGCGGTTAGCAGGTTGTGCTCCAACTGCCGCAACTGACGCCGCTGCCAGATAACCATGGCGACACTGCTCAACAGTAAGACGGCGAGCAATAACCCCAAGTTTTGCCAGAAACCCGGCGACTCGCTCAAGCGTGGGTATTTAGGCTCCAGCCAACGTTGATGCAACTGTTCAAGGTCCTTGGCCGGAATGGCCTGCAGGCCGCGCTCAAGAATCTCCGCCAACTGCGGCCAGTCGCGCCGGGAGGCAACCCGCAGGAGTTGCGGCAGGCCGATATCGCCAACCACGGCCAAGTCACTGAACTCATTTTCTCGCGACAGTCGGCTTAACTGCGCCTCATCCACCACGGCGTAGCGGGCTTGCTCGCTGAGCACCAGCTGCAGGGCCTGACGCTCCTGGGGAACGCCTTGCAGGTTGAGATTGGAATACGTCGCACGCAAATAGTCGGCCACTGCGCTCGGCATGCGTACCGCCACCCGTTCATTTCCGGTGAGCTTCTCAAGATCAACCGCTACCGCACCGGTGCGCGGCCCAACAATCAATTGCGGCACGCGCATGTACGGATCGCTGAACAGCCATAAGCGCAGGCTGGCCGGCGTTTGGGTCAAGCCCGGCGCCAGATCCACCTCACCGGCTAGCAACGCCCGCTCCAGCGCCGCCTGGTCAGGGAAGTTACGCCAGGTCAGGTCCAGGCCAAGCGAGCGACCCAACCAGTTCATTAGCTCGACATTGACCCCATAGAGTTGCTGCAGGCGTCGATCAAACTGGGCAAATGGCGCTTGCAAGACCAAACCAACGCGCAGGCTGCGATGCTGCTCCAGCCATTGCCGCTGTTCAGGCTCCAAGAGCAAAGCTGCAGAGGGGCCTGTGGGGGTTGCCGAAGTGATCAAGGACCAGCAAAAACAGCCGATAAGCAACAGACAGCGCAGTGATTTCATCTAAACGCTCATCAAAGTATGGATGGCCACCGAGCATGGCCCTCCCGGACAAATACTATTAGGCTGCCGGTATTATTCTGGCCTGGAGCAATCCATGTTTGCACTTCATCGCTCAACGCTTCCGGCGTTGTGCCTGACACTGATACTACCTTGTAGCGCACTCGCAGCGGAGGGTGAACCAGCAGACGCGGCGGCCAAAGAGCAGCCAGCCGCTGTTCAGCGCCAACCACTGCTCGAACGTAGCCAGGAAGATGCCCAGGCACTGGAGCGCCAGGTTCCGCAAGCCGAGCAGCAAACCCTGCAAGCTGGCAGCGATAGCTTTCTCGCACTATGGAAACCGGCCAATACTGGCGAACCGCTTGGCGCCCTGATCATCCTGGCCGGTGCCGGCGAAACCGCTGATTGGCCAAAAACCGTTGGACCTTTGCGTCGCAAGTTTCCAGACGCTGGCTGGCATAGCCTGAGCCTGAGCCTGCCTGATCTACTGGTCGACGCCCCACAGGCGCGCGTCGAAACCGCGCCAGCCCCGAGTCAGCCGGTAGCACAAGGCCAGAGCGCACCAGCCAAGGACACACCTGAAGACGCCAATGCCGGTGTCGAACGGGCCACCGCCGTCGAAAGTGAAGTCAGCGAAAGCGCAAACCCTTCCCAACCTATGGATGCCGACGACAAGGCTGACGCCGAACGCATTTTTGCCCGTGTTGATGCCGCGGTTGCCTACGCTCAGCAACACAATGCCCGTAGTATCGTACTGTTGGGCAATGGCAGTGGCGCTTACTGGGCTGCCCGCTACCTTAGCGAGCGACAACCGGCGCAGGTTGAAAAACTGGTAATGGTCTCAGCGCAAACCCCGGCACAAGCCGAGCACAGCCTGGAGGCGCTGGCGCCGACGTTGAAAGTACCCACTGCGGACTTCTTCTATACAAACCAGGCGCAAGGCAAAAGAGCAGCCGAACTGCGCCTGCAAGCCAGCAAGCGAGTCAAGGACAACAACTATCGCCAAGTAGGATTGACCGCCATGCCCGGCAATGACGCGGCGGAGCAAGAGCAACTGTTCCGCAGAGTCCGTGGCTGGCTTGCAGCAGACAACACTGACTAAAAACCGCGGTTTTTGCGGATGACCGCATAGGCCTGGTGCAGCTCGCCGGTGCGCTCGGTTGCTTCGCGCACCTGCGAGGGGCTGGCGCCACTGCCCACCAGTTTATCGGGATGATGGCGGCTGAGCAGGCGCCGATAGGCCTGCTTGATCTGGCCCGACTCAGCCTGCGGCCCGACGCCGAGCACCCGCAAGGCATCCTGATAACCGAGACCGGCGTTGGGCAGGCTGGGTCGCTGGGGCTCGTATTCCAGCGCCAGCGCCTGGACCTTGGGCGCTGACCATCCCAACTGCTGCCCCCAATCGAGTAACAACTCGCGCTCGCGACGGCCCGCCCGACCATCGGCCCAGGCCATGCGCCAACACGCGCGCAACATGCCCTCAGCAGCATGCGGCTGCTGCCGCAAGCGACGTAGATAGCCCCCCAGGCGGTCCTTGCCACTTTTACCGCGATTGAACGCGACAATCGCCCGGCGCCGCGCAGGTTCGCTCATTTCCAGGCGCTGCATTTCCTGACGTGCCTGCTGAATGTGGCCGTCGACTACTCGCCCGTCGCACTTGGCCAATCGCCCAAGCAGCACAAACAGCACCTCATCGTCACGCAACACCGGACGCCCACCCAAGCGCTCCCGCACATGCGCCCAACTGTGCAACTGCAGACGGCGGTCCATCGCCTGACCCAGCAAAGCCCCCAGCAACGCTCCTGGAATGCTGGCAATGGCGAAGCCGGCTCCGGCACCAATCACTGTGCTCGGCCACAACATGTCAGCGGCGCCCTTTGATCAGTTGTTCGACTTCAGCCAGACGCTCCTGGGTACCGACATCCACCCAATTGCCTGTGTAGTGTTCGCCAGTGACCTTCCCTACCGCCATGGCATCACGTAGCAGTGGCGCCAGCTTAAAGGCACCCGGTGTACAGCCGTTGAACAGCGCCGGGTCGATAACGGCAATACCGCTATAGGTCAACGTAGCAGCGCCGTCCTGGCCATCGCTGACCAGCCCTTGCTGCAAACAGAAATCACCCTTGTCGTGATGCCCTGGGTTGTCGACCAGCACCAGATGGGCAAGCCCGGCAGGCTTGTCGGGCAAACAGGAGAAATCGTACTCAGTCCAGACATCGCCGTTGACCAGCACAAACGGTTGCTCACCCAACAACGGCAGGGCCTTGAAGATGCCGCCGCCGGTTTCCAGTGGTTCACCCTCAGCGGAGTAACTGATATTCAGGCCCCAACCCGCGCCTTTACCCAAGTGGGCTTCGATCTGCTCCCCCAGCCAGGCATGGTTGATCACCACTTCCTTGATGCCTGCCAGCGCCAGGGCCCGCAGGTGGTATTCGATCAGCGGTACACCGGCCACAGGCAGCAGCGGTTTTGGGGTATGCAGGGTGAGCGGACGCATGCGCTCACCTTTTCCCGCAGCCAGAATCATTGCTTTCATGGACGCGCTCCAGCGCTCGCTTGCAGGCTTTCGATCAACTCATCCAACTCGGCCAATTCCGGGCGACGGGCGATCACTTCATCTATATAGGCGAAGAAACGCGGCACGTCTGTCAGATAGCGCGGTTTACCATCGCGGTGGCAGATACGCGCGAAAATACCGATGACCTTGAGGTGGCGCTGTACGCCCATCAAGTCACTGGCGCGGTGGAAGTCTTCAAA
The DNA here is from genome assembly GCF_050312595.1 of Pseudomonas sp. UM16. Lineage (NCBI taxonomy): Bacteria > Pseudomonadati > Pseudomonadota > Gammaproteobacteria > Pseudomonadales > Pseudomonadaceae > Pseudomonas > Pseudomonas sp. UM16. The sequence continues at coordinate 29,488 of NZ_JBNPJT010000005.1, forward strand.
ATCGGCCTGCACCGGGATGCCTTTGGCCTGGGCCCGCTGCCAGTAACGCTTCAACCAGCCCTCCACCCGTGCTTGTGGCCAACTGAGAAAAGCATCCTTGAACAGGCACGTGACGTCATAGGTCACTGGCCCATACACCGCGTCCTGGAAATCCAGCACGCCTGGATTTGGCATGCTCTGCATCAGATTGCGCGGCATATAGTCGCGGTGTACCAACACCTTGGGCTGAGTCAGCGCGCTTTCGATCAGCAAGGCGCTGATGCGCTGCCAAGCGGCCAACTGCGCGTCGGTGAAGCCAAGCTCCAGCTCGCGGCCCACGTACCACTCGGGAAACAGCTCAAGCTCACGGCGCAACAGTGCTACGTCGTAGCTTGGCAAGGGTGCATCCATCGGCAATTGCTGGAACGCCAGCAGTGCCTCGATGGCATCATCGAACAGGCTATCGGCGTTATCAGCGTTGATCACATCGAGATAGGTCTGCGTGCCAAGGTCGCTCAGCAGCAAAAAGCCGCGCTCCAGGTCCTGCGCATGGATGACCGGCACGTTGACTTTGGCCGTAGCCAGCAAGTGATCGATATCGACAAAGGGACCGCAGTTTTCCTGTGGCGGCGGTGCATCCATGACCACAAAGCTGCGGCCTTCGGCCTGCCAGCGGAAATAGCGGCGAAAGCTGGCATCGCTGCTGGCGGCGGTCAAACTGCCGCTCGGAACAGCGCCCCAGCCCTGCGTCTGAAACAGATTTGCCAGTTGCTCGTTGAGCCAAACGTGGAGGTGTTGCAGGCGTACATCATGATCAGGCATTACAAGGGTCTCCGACGGCCCTAGCCGTCAAGCGGGTCATGCTTTATTATCCAGCATCTTTTTCAGACCATCGAGAGGCGTGCGGCCCCACACGCGGGCAGATGGCACGCAGGAAGCCCGGACTAATAAGATGGCATTGAAATCCCCCGCGTTTCGTAAAAAATTCCCGTTGCTGGTCACCGGCGGTCTGCTGGCACTGCAACCTCTGGCCACCTCGTATGTGGTCGCCGCAGAGCAATTCGACTGCCAAGTGTCCGCTGCCGGAGGCTGGGACTGCAAGCCCAAGACCAACGCTGCCACGCTGCCGCCACGTCCGGTGCATACTGGCGCAGCTGCCAGTGCATCCGGCGAGGGCACTGCTGAGGCTGGCGAAGCCGGTGCCGAGGGCTCCAAGGGGCCGATGCTCGTTACCGAGAGCAAGGGCCGTGGCCTGAAATCGCGCAGTGACGACTACAGCCACCTGGACTGGGTCCCGCGTGATCAGCTGACCCCTGCGCAGCTTGCCGAAACCGGGCCGTACTGTGCCGGCGCCTACATCGAGCCAACACGTCCAGGTATGGATGACACCACGCCGAAGGACGAAGCCCCGACCTTTATCGGTGCCAAGGTATCTCGCTACCAGCAGGAAAAGCAGATCGCCACCCTCGCCGGTGACGTAGTCATGCGCCAAGGCAGCATGCAGGTCGAGGCCGATGAGGCCAACCTGTACCAGGCCGAGAACCGCGGTGAGCTCAGCGGCAACGTCAAGATCCGTGACAACGGCTCGCTGGTGGTCGGCGACCATGCCGACATCCAGCTCGACACCGGTGAAGCCAAGGTCGACAACGCCGAATACGTCATGCACAAGTCGCGCATCCGCGGCAACGCGCTGTACGCCAAGCGTGCCGAGAACGCCATCATCCGCCTCAAGGATGGTACCTATACCACCTGTGAGCCGAACAGCAACGCCTGGCAGCTCAAGGGTAATAACATCACCCTGAACCCGGCCACCGGCTTCGGTACCGCGACCAACGTCACTTTGCGGGTCAAGGATATTCCGGTGTTCTACACACCGTATATCTACTTCCCGATTGACGACCGTCGCCAGTCCGGTTTCCTGCCACCGTCGTTCAGTACCAGCGATGACACCGGCTTCATGCTGGTCACGCCGTACTACTTCAACCTGGCGCCGAACTACGACGCCACCTTGTATCCACGCTACATGGCCAAGCGCGGCATGTTGATGGAAGGCGAGTTCCGCTACCTGACCAAATCCAGTGAAGGTCAGTTCGGGGGTGCTTACCTCAATGACGACAATGACGATCGCAAAGACCAGACTGATTACGAAGATCAGCGCTGGATGGTTAACTGGCAGCACAAGGGCGGCCTGGATGAGCGCCTGCTGACTGAAGTCGACTACACCGACATCAGCGATCCGTTCTACTTCCAGGACCTGGAATCGGAACAGATTGGCGTTGAGAGCCGTGATTTCATCAATCAGCAGGGTGCACTGACCTGGCGTGGCGACAGCTATACCGCGCGCTTGAACATGCAGGCCTATGAGCTGGCAACCATCTCCAAGATCACCCCGTATGACAAGTTGCCGCAGATCACCTTTAACGGGATGTTGCCATACCATCCGGGCGGGCTTGATCTTAAGTACCAGACCGAAGCTGTGCGCTTCGACCGCGATCTGCAGAGCGGTCCGGTATTTGACGAAGACGGCAACCTGGACACCAGCGTGCGCGCAGACGGTGGCCGAATTGACCAGAACGTGTTCGGCCTGGCACGAGCGAACGGCGATCGTTTCTATGCCGCGCCGGAAATCAGCCTGCCGCTGAACGCGACCTATGGCTACCTGAAGCCTTCGATCAAGTACACCACTACTCATTACGAACTGGACCTGGACAGCCAGGGTAAACAGCAAGCTGCAAATGCCACCGATCTTCAAGGCAAATTCAGCAGCAGCCAGAATCGTAATGTGCCGATCTTCAGCGTTGACAGCGGCCTGTACTTCGACCGTAACACTCAATGGTTCGGCAAAAACTATCGCCAGACCCTGGAACCACGGCTGTACTACCTGTATGTGCCTTATGAAGATCAGAAAGACATTCCAATCTTCGACTCCAGTGAGAGCACCTTCAACTACGGCTCGCTGTTCCGTGACAACCGCTTCAGCGGTCGCGACCGGATTGGTGACGAGAACAAACTGTCGCTGGGCGTAACCAACCGCTGGATTGAAGAAAACGGCTTCGAACGCCAACGCTTCAGCGTTGGTCAAGCGTTGTACTTCAAAGATCGCAAGGTGCAACTGCCGGGCATCGACTATCGCACTCGCGATGACTCGCTCTCCGACGTATCGCCTTACGCGCTGGAATACGCCTACCGCTTCAACCGCGACTGGCGCTTCAATTCCGACTTCAACTGGGATCCAGACAGCCGCAGCACCCGTTCGGGCAGTGCGATGTTCCACTACCAGCCTGAAGATGACGTGAACAAGGTAGTCAACCTCGGCTATCGCTATCGCAACGACATGGTTCGCTATGATCAGGCAACAGGCACATGGTCAGCCGGTGGCAACAGTGACTACGGCCGCCCTGGTGACCCGAACTACGTCAAGGATTACTACAAGATCCAGCAGCATGACTTCTCGGTCATGTGGCCGATTGTTCCACAATGGACCGCAATCGCGCGCTGGCAGCACGACTACAGCCAAAACCGTACCTTGGAAGCCTTCGGTGGTTTCGAATACGACAACTGCTGCTGGAAGCTGCGCCTGATCAACCGTTACTGGATCGATTATGACGATTTCAGCCAGGCAACTCCGCAAAACGAAAAGGGCGACCACGGCATCTTCCTCCAGGTTGTGCTGAAAGGCCTCGGCGGCGTAGTGGGCACTAAAGTCGAGTCGTTCCTCGACAAGGGCATTGAAGGTTATCGTACCCGTGAAGACCAAGCTTACTGATTGTCTGCGCCCGCTGTTGCTGGGCGCTGTATTGCTGACCGGCACGGCGCATGCCGCCGTGCAACCTCTGGATAGCGTTGTGGCCATCGTCGACAATGACGTGGTCATGAAGAGTCAACTGGACCAGCGCGTACGCGAAGTCCAGCAGACTATCGCCAAGCGTGGTGGCTCTGCGCCACCCGCTGGCGTGCTCGATCAGCAGGTACTCGAACGCCTGATCGTCGAAAACCTGCAACTGCAGATCGGCGAACGCTCGGGTATCCGTATCACTGACGAAGAACTGAACCAGGCCATCGGCACCATCGCCCAGCGCAATGGCATGAACCTGGAACAGTTCCGCGCCGCACTAGCCCGCGACGGCCTGTCGTATGATGATGCTCGCGAGCAAGTTCGCCGCGAGATGATCATCAGTCGCGTGCGTCAACGTCGTGTGGCTGAGCGTATCCAGGTAACTGAACAGGAAGTGAAAAACTTCCTCGCCTCGGACATGGGCAAGATGCAGCTGTCTGAAGAGTACCGCCTGGCTAACATCCTGATCCCGACTCCGGAGCGTGCTGACGCTGCCACTATTCAGGCCGCCGCCAAACAGGCGGGTGAGGTTTACCAACAGCTCAAGCAAGGTGCCGACTTCGCCCAACTGGCCATCGCCCGTTCGGCCAGTGAAACCGCGCTGGAAGGCGGCGAGATGGGTTGGCGTCGGGCAGCTCAGCTGCCACCGCCATTCGACCGCCTGCTCAGCACCTTATCGGTAGGTGATGTCACCGAGCCAGTGCGCACTCCAGGCGGTTTCATCATCCTCAAACTGCAGGAAAAGCGCGGTGGCCAGGCCATGGTGCGTGACGAAGTGCACGTACGTCATATCCTGATCAAACCAAGCGAAATTCGCAGTGAGGCAGCTACTAAGCAGCTGGCGGAAAAACTCTACGAGCGGATCAAGAATGGCGAAGACTTCGGCGAACTGGCGAAGAGCTTCTCCGAAGATCCTGGTTCGGCGCTTAATGGCGGCGATCTCAACTGGGTCGACCCGAACGCCCTGGTGCCTGAGTTCCGCGAGCAAATGGCCAGCGCCCCGCAGGGCGAAGTCACCAAGCCATTCCAGACCCAATATGGCTGGCATGTCCTGGAAGTGCTTGGCCGTCGCGCCACTGACAGCACTGACCAGGCTCGCGAGCAACAAGCGATGAACGTCCTGCGTAACCGTAAGTATGACGAAGAGCTGCAAACCTGGCTGCGTCAGATCCGTGACGAAGCCTACGTTGAAATCAAGCTTCCTGGCGCCGATCAGGCCTCCCAGTGAAACCTCAGCGCTTCGCCCTCACTCCCGGTGAGCCAGCCGGCATAGGTCCCGACCTGTGCCTGCTGCTCGCCGCGCACGCCCAGCCTCACCCTCTGATTGCCATCACCAGCTGTGACCTGCTCGCCGAGCGGGCCACACAGCTGGGTGTGGCAATCAGTTTGCTACCCGTCACGCCCGAGGCCTTTCCAGACCAGCCCGCTCCTGCCGGCAGCCTGTATGTCTGGGATACCCCCCTGCAGAACCCGGTGGTAGCTGGCCAGCTGGACAAGGCTAATGCAGCCTTCGTGCTCGACACCCTGACCCGTGCTGGCCAAGGCTGCCTGGACGGGCATTTTGTCGGGATGATCACCGCCCCCGTGCACAAAGGCGTGATCAACGAAAGCGGGATTGCCTTCTCCGGCCACACCGAATTCCTCGCTGACCTCACCGGCACCGCGCAAGTGGTGATGATGCTGGCCACTCGAGGCCTTCGCGTCGCCTTGGTGACCACTCACCTGCCCTTGCGTGATGTTGCCGACGCCATCACGGCAGAACGCCTGGAGCGCGTCACGCGGATTCTCCACGCCGACCTGCAGCAAAAGTTTGGCATTCCCAACCCACGCATCCTGGTCTGCGGCCTGAACCCGCACGCCGGCGAGGGTGGCCACTTGGGCCATGAAGAAATCGATACCATCGAACCCACATTGGCGCGATTGCGCAGCGAAGGCATGGACCTGCGCGGCCCACTGCCTGCCGATACCCTGTTTACCCCCAAATATCTGGAGCACTGCGACGCAGTGCTGGCGATGTACCACGACCAGGGCCTGCCCGTCCTCAAGTACAAGGGCTTCGGCGCTGCCGTGAACGTGACCCTCGGTCTGCCGATTATCCGTACCTCGGTCGACCACGGCACAGCCCTTGACCTGGCCGGCACCGGCCGGATCGACACCGGCAGCCTGCAGGTCGCCCTGGAAACCGCCTACCAGATGGCCGAGACCCGAATATGAGTGAGCAATACCAACACCGGGCGCGCAAGCGCTTCGGCCAGAACTTCCTGCACGACGCCGGTGTTATCGACCGCATCCTGCGCTCGATCCACGCCAAGGCCGCAGACCGCATGCTGGAGATTGGCCCAGGCCAGGGCGCTTTGACCGAAGGCTTGCTGGCCAGCGGCGCGCAACTGGACGTGGTCGAGCTGGACAAAGACCTGGTGCCGATTCTCAACCAGCAATTCGCTGGCCGCGATAATTTCCGCCTGCACCAGGGTGATGCACTGAAGTTCGACTTCACCAGCCTGGGCGCTGCGCCCAATAGCCTGCGCGTGGTCGGCAACCTGCCGTACAACATCTCAACGCCGTTGATCTTCCACCTGTTGAGCAATGCCGAGCTGATCCGCGACATGCACTTTATGCTGCAGAAAGAAGTGGTCGAGCGCTTGGCCGCAGGCCCTGGTGGTGGTGACTGGGGCCGGTTGTCGATCATGGTCCAGTACCACTGCCGAGTAGAACACCTGTTCAACGTTGGCCCAGGCGCATTCAACCCGCCTCCAAAAGTTGATTCGGCCATCGTGCGCCTGGTGCCTCACGAGACCCTGCCGCACCCGGCCAAGGATCACCGCCTGCTGGAGCGTATCGTTCGCGAAGCATTCAACCAGCGCCGCAAGACCCTGCGCAACACCCTCAAGGCCCTGCTTAGCAGCGAAGCCATCGAGGCGGCCGGCGTCGACGGCAGCCTACGTCCGGAGCAGTTGGACCTGGCGGCGTTCGTCCGCCTGGCCGACAAGCTGGCCGAGCAGCAGGGCGCCGAATAAGGCATCGCCACGGCCAGTCATGCCCGCATGACTGGCCGGCACCCCCGCCAATAGCCTAGACTGGACGCAATCGCCGTATCAGCGTCTGTTTCCAAGGCCCCTTGCATGTCAGATCCCCGCTATCAGATCGACGTCAGCGTCGTGACCCGTTTTCTCAAAGATCAATCCGAACCCGAAAACGACCGTTTCGCCTTCGCCTACACCATAACCGTTCAGAACAACGGCTCGCTGCCTGCCAAACTGCTGTCGCGCCACTGGTTGATCACCAACGGCGATGGCCAGGTCGAGGAAGCCAAAGGCGCCGGGGTGATCGGCCAGCAACCGCTGATCGAACCCGGTAAAAGCCACACCTACAGCAGCGGTGCAGTGATCAGCACCACCGTCGGCACCATGCAGGGCACCTACCAGATGATCGCCGAAGACGGTAAGCGCTTCGACGCCGTCATTGCTCCCTTCCGCCTGGCCGTTCCCGGAGCCCTGCACTGATGGCGGTGTACGCAGTTGGCGACTTGCAAGGGTGCCTGCAACCACTGAAATGCTTGCTCGAACGAGTTAACTTCAACCCCGCTGTTGACCGCCTGTGGCTGGTAGGTGACCTGGTCAACCGTGGCCCGGAGTCACTGGCAACTCTGCGTTTTCTGTATTCCATACGCGCGTCACTGGTGTGCGTGCTGGGCAACCACGACCTGCATCTGCTGGCAACCTGGCACAACATAGAGCGCCTGAAGAAGAACGACACCCTGCGTGAAATTCTCGACGCCCCGGATGCCGGTGAGTTGCTCGACTGGCTGCGTCGGCAAAAGCTGCTGCACTATGACGAACAACGCGGCGTGGCCCTGGTGCATGCCGGCATTCCACCACAGTGGACCTTGGGCAAGGCCCTGGAACTGGCTGGCGAAGTGGAAGAAGTGCTGCGTGATGACAACCGCTTCAAACTCTATCTCGACGGCATGTACGGCAACGAGCCGAACAAGTGGAGCAAGGACCTCAACGGCGTAACTCGCCTGCGGGTAATCACCAACTACTTCACCCGCATGCGCTTCTGCACCAGCGAAGGCAAGCTCGACCTCAAAGGCAAGGAAGGCGCCGACACCGCCCCCCCTGGCTACAAGCCATGGTTCGCCCACAAAGGTCGCCGCTCTCGGCATGTGAAGATCATTTTCGGCCATTGGGCAGCCCTTGAGGGCCGCTGCAATGTGCCGGATGTGATTGCCTTGGACACCGGCTGCGTATGGGGCGGTGCCATGACCCTGTATAACGTCGACAGCGGCGCCATGTATCGCTGCGAATGCACCGACGAAGGTACGCCCCGAGCGCAGCCTGAGCCCGCACAAGCAGCTAGAATGAACGACCAGTCCTGAAGGAAACCGTCCCCATGAGCGAATTCAAACGCATCCCTCCCGAGCAGGCCCAGGCGCTGCGCGAGCAAGGTGCGGTCGTGGTCGATATTCGCGACCCGCAAACCTATGCCACCCTGCACATTGCAGGCTCGAAGCATCTGGACAATCATTCTGTCGCAGACTTCATTCGTGGCGCTGACCTCGATGCGCCCACGGTGGTGGTCTGCTACCACGGCAACTCCAGCCAGAGCGCCGCCGCTTACCTGGTCAGCCAGGGCTTTTCCGAGGTCTACAGCCTGGACGGCGGCTTCGAGCTGTGGCGCGGCACCTACCCCGCAGAAACCGCTCAAGGCACCGCTGAATAATTTTTTTCAATTCCTGCAGCCCGCGCCCTGCGCGGGCTCGCGCCTGAGCTGACGAACGGTCGCGATGAACAATTCATCCAACCGCCCTTGACCTCGCCGAGAACCAACTATCCTTAAGCCCAGGCCATCCAAAAAGGGGAGAGCCGGTACACCGGCGTGCGGGTCATCGGTAGCGATTTTACAGGTGTTCTGGGGGGTATACAGCAATCGGCAGCGTCGATTGCATGCCAGCATCAGCTGACTGATCCGGCGTCGGCTCCACGTATCGAGCGAGGTGACGTCATGAGTATTTTTAGCCACTTCCAACAACGTTTCGAGTCCACCCGTCAGGAAGAACTTTCGCTGCAAGAGTACCTAGAGCTCTGCAAAAGCGATCGCAGCGCTTACGCGTCAGCGGCCGAACGCCTGTTGATGGCCATCGGTGAGCCGGAACTGGTCGACACTTCGAACAACTCAAGGCTGTCGCGAATATTCTCCAACAAGGTGATCCGACGCTATCCGTCCTTCGAAGATTTCCATGGCATGGAGGAGTGCATCGATCAGATTGTCTCCTACTTCCGCCATGCCGCTCAGGGCCTGGAAGAGAAGAAACAGATCCTCTACCTGCTCGGCCCCGTGGGTGGTGGTAAATCCTCTCTGGCCGAAAAGCTCAAGCAACTGATGGAGAAGGTACCCTTCTATGCCATCAAGGGCTCCCCGGTCTTCGAGTCACCTCTGGGGCTGTTCAACGCCACAGAAGACGGCGCCATTCTCGAAGAAGACTTTGGTATTCCGCGACGCTATCTGAACACCATCATGTCGCCTTGGGCGACCAAGCGGCTGGCCGAGTTTGGGGGCGACATCAGCCAGTTCAAGGTCGTCAAACTGTACCCGTCGATCCTCAACCAGATCGCCATAGCCAAAACCGAGCCAGGTGACGAGAACAACCAGGACATTTCCGCACTGGTCGGTAAAGTCGATATTCGCAAACTCGAGGAATATCCTCAGAACGATGCCGACGCCTATAGCTATTCGGGTGCGCTGTGCCGGGCCAACCAAGGCCTGATGGAATTCGTCGAAATGTTCAAGGCGCCCATCAAGGTACTGCACCCATTGCTGACCGCTACTCAGGAAGGCAACTACAACAGCACCGAAGGCCTGGGGTCGATCCCCTACTCGGGGATCCTGCTGGCCCACTCCAACGAATCGGAATGGCACAGCTTCCGTAACAACAAGAACAACGAGGCGTTCATTGATCGGATCTACATCGTTAAGGTACCGTACTGCCTGCGGGTCAGCGATGAGATCAAGATCTACGACAAGTTGCTGTTCAACAGTTCGCTGGCCAAGGCTCACTGCGCGCCTGACACACTGAAGATGCTCGCCCAGTTCACCGTGCTCTCGCGCCTGAAAGAGCCAGAAAACTCGAACATCTACTCGAAGATGCGTGTTTATGACGGTGAAAACCTCAAGGACACCGACCCGAAAGCCAAGTCGATCCAGGAATATCGTGACTCTGCCGGCGTGGATGAAGGCATGAATGGCCTGTCGACTCGGTTTGCCTTCAAGATTCTCTCGAAAGTCTTCAACTTCGACCCACACGAGATCGCTGCCAACCCGGTGCACCTGCTCTATGTACTGGAGCAGCAAATCGAGCAGGAACAATTCCCGGCCGAGGTGCGCGAGCGCTACCTGCGTTACCTGAAAGAGTACCTGGCACCGCGCTACATCGAGTTCATCGGCAAGGAAATCCAGACCGCTTACCTTGAGTCCTACAGCGAGTACGGGCAGAACATCTTCGACCGCTACGTGCTCTATGCCGACTTCTGGATTCAGGACCAGGAATACCGCGATCCGGAAACGGGCGAAATTCTCAACCGTATTGCGCTGAACGAAGAGCTGGAGAAAATCGAGAAACCCGCTGGCATCAGCAATCCGAAGGACTTCCGCAACGAGATCGTCAACTTCGTGTTGCGCGCCCGTGCCAACAACAACGGCAAGAACCCAACTTGGCTCAGCTATGAAAAACTGCGGGTAGTGATCGAGAAGAAGATGTTCTCCAACACCGAAGACCTGCTGCCCGTCATCAGCTTCAACGCCAAGGCCAGCAAAGAGGATCAGCAGAAGCACAACGACTTCGTCACCCGAATGGTGGAACGCGGTTACACAGACAAGCAAGTTCGACTGCTCTCGGAATGGTACCTGCGGGTCAGAAAGTCGCAATAAGCGACAAGCTGCAAGCTGTCAGCCGCAAGTCGTGAGCGCATGTCGAATGTGCCCGCGCTTGTGGCGGCAGCGGTGATCCAACTTGAAGCTTGAAGCTTACAGCTTGCAGCTACCGCCTACTCCCGGAGGGGTCTATGAGCTATGTGATCGACCGACGCCTGAACGGCAAGAACAAGAGCACGGTCAACCGCCAGCGCTTTCTGCGGCGTTACCGTGACCACATCAAGAAAGCCGTCGAGGAGGCCGTAAGTCGCCGCTCCATCACCGATATGGAACACGGTGAGCAGATCAGCATACCCGGCCGCGATATCGACGAGCCGGTGCTTCATCATGGTCGCGGCGGCAAGCAGACCGTGGTCCATCCCGGCAACAAGGAATTCACCGCTGGCGAGCACATCGCCCGGCCGCAAGGCGGCGGCGGTGGTGGCGGCCGTGGCAAAGCCGGGAACTCCGGCGAAGGCATGGACGAATTCGTCTTCCAGATCACCCAGGAGGAGTTTCTCGAATTCATGTTCGAGGACCTGGAGCTACCCAACCTGGTCAAACGTCATCTGGCTGGCACCGACACCTTCAAGACCGTGCGCGCGGGCATCAGCAATGAAGGTAATCCATCACGCATCAACATCATCCGGACCCTGCGCTCGGCCCATGCCCGACGCATCGCCCTGTCCGGCAGCAGCCGCGCCAAACTACGCGCAGCCCAAGAGGAACTGGCAAGGCTGAAACGGGAGGAACCAGACAACTTCGGCGATATTCAGGAAATTGAAACCGAAATAGAACGATTGAGTGCACGTATCAACCGCGTTCCTTTCCTGGATACCTTTGACCTCAAATACAACTTGCTGATCAAGCAACCCAACCCCAGCTCCAAAGCCGTGATGTTCTGCCTGATGGATGTTTCCGGGTCGATGACCCAGGCCACCAAAGACATCGCCAAACGCTTTTTCATCCTGCTGTACCTGTTCCTCAAGCGTAACTACGACAAGATCGAGGTGGTTTTCATCCGCCACCACACCAGCGCCCGCGAAGTCGACGAAGAAGAGTTTTTCTATTCTCGGGAGACCGGCGGCACCATCGTCTCCAGCGCCCTGAAACTGATGCAGGAGATCATGGCCGAGCGCTACCCGGCCAACGAGTGGAATATTTACGCAGCCCAAGCCTCGGATGGCGACAACTGGAATGACGACTCACCGATCTGCCGCGAGATCCTCTCCAAGCAGATCATGCCGTTCGTCCAGTACTACACTTACGTTGAGATCACCCCTCGCGAACATCAGGCATTGTGGTACGAATATGAACGTATCGGCGAAGCCTTTGCCGATACGTTTGCCCAGCAACAGCTGGTGTCGGCCGGCGATATCTATCCGGTCTTCCGTGAACTCTTCCAGCGCAGGTTAGTGACATGACCGCTAGAGAGCAGAAGCGCCACCCCATTTCCACCGGGTCCGAATGGACATTCGAACTGATCCAGGCCTATGACCGGGAAATCAGCCGCCTGGCCGAGCGCTATGCCCTGGACACTTACCCCAACCAGATCGAAGTGATCACCGCCGAGCAGATGATGGATGCCTACGCCTCCGTCGGCATGCCACTGGGTTATCACCATTGGTCCTACGGCAAACACTTTCTCAGCACCGAGAAATCCTACAGCCGGGGCCAGATGGGCTTGGCCTATGAGATCGTGATCAACTCCGACCCCTGTATTGCTTACCTGATGGAAGAAAACACCATCTGTATGCAGGCTCTGGTGGTTGCCCATGCCTGCTACGGCCACAACAGTTTTTTCAAAGGTAATTACCTGTTCCGTACCTGGACCGATGCCAGCTCGATCATCGACTATCTGGTGTTCGCCAAGCAGTACATTACCCAGTGCGAAGAGCGCCACGGCATCGACGCCGTAGAAGACCTGCTCGACTCCTGCCACGCACTGATGAACTATGGGGTCGACCGCTACAAGCGCCCTTACCCGATTTCCGCCGAAGAGGAGCGGCGCCGGCAAAAGGAACGGGAAGAGCATCTACAAAAGCAGATCAACGACCTGTGGCGAACCATCCCCAAAGGCGCCGATAAGAACAGCGACCGGGACAACGCCCGTTTTCCGGCTGAACCCCAGGAAAACATTCTCTATTTCATCGAAAAACACGCGCCACTGCTCGAACCCTGGCAGCGCGAGATCGTGCGCATCGTGCGCAAGATTGCCCAGTACTTCTACCCGCAACGCCAGACTCAGGTCATGAACGAAGGCTGGGCGACCTTCTGGCATTACACCCTGATGAACGACCTGTACGACGAAGGCCTGGTCACTGAAGGCTTCATGATGGAGTTTTTACAGTCGCACACCAGCGTGGTATTCCAACCTGGTTTCGACAGCCCCTACTACAGCGGCATCAACCCTTACGCCTTGGGCTTTGCCATGTACCGCGACATCCGGCGCATGTGCGAACACCCCACCGAAGAGGACCGTCGCTGGTTCCCCGACATTGCCGGTAGCGACTGGTTGTCGACCATCAAATTCGCCATGAGCAGCTTCAAGGATGAGAGCTTCATCCTGCAGTATCTTTCACCTACCGTGATCCGCGACCTCAAGCTCTTCAGCATCCTGGATGACGACCAGCGCGAAGACTTGCTGGTGCCGGCCATCCACGACGAAAGTGGCTACCGGATCATCCGTGAAACCTTGGCCGCTCAGTACAACCTGGGCAATCGCGAACCCAACGTGCAGATCTGGAGCATCGACCGCCGCGGCGACCGCTCGCTGACCCTGCGTCACCAGCAACATGATCGCAAGCCACTGGGTGACTCGACCGAGGAGGTTCTCAAGCACCTGCACCGCCTCTGGGGCTTCGACATCCACCTGGAAACCCTGCAGGGTGAACAGATCATGAAAACCCACCACGTGCCGCCCAAGGGCGAGCATGGCGACGCCGAGTATGGTCGCCTGGACTTGGCGGTGGTGCACCTGTAGCTCGGTCCTCCGCTGCTGCCAGACAGGGTATCCTGTGGCATCAACGGAGGATTTACATGCAGATCTACAAAGTCGGCGGTGCCGTACGCGATCGCCTGCTCGGGCAGCCGGTCAGTGATATTGACTGGGTCGTGGTCGGCGCTAGTGCAGAGCAGATGCAGGCATTGGGCTATCGGCCCGTGGGTGCCGACTTTCCGGTATTCATCCATCCCAAAAGCGGCGAGGAGTACGCGCTGGCGCGCACTGAGCGCAAGAGTGGCCGCGGATACGGTGGCTTCACCTTTCATGCCAGCCCCGAAGTTACCCTCGAAGAGGACCTGATCCGCCGCGACCTGACCATCAACGCTATGGCCGAGGATGAGCAGGGGCAAATCAGCGACCCCTATCATGGGCAGAAAGACCTAGAAAACCGCATTTTGCGTCATGTATCCCCGGCGTTCGCCGAAGATCCTCTGCGAGTACTGCGCGTGGCACGCTTCGCCGCCCGCTACGCCGGGCTGGGCTTCACGGTGGCAGAAGAAACTATCGAACTAATGCGCCAGCTCAGCGAATCCGGCGAACTGCAGGCGCTCACCGCCGAACGCAGCTGGAAGGAAATCGCCCGGGCGCTAATGGAAGATAAACCGCAGGTGTTCATCCAGGTGCTGCGCGATTGTGGCGCCCTCAAGGAACTGATACCAGAACTGGATGCATTGTTTGGCGTGCCGCAACCGGCGGCCCACCATCCAGAAATCGACAGCGGTATACATACCCTATCGGTCCTCGAACAAGCCGCGCAGCACCAGCAACCCTTGACGGTGCGCTGGGCCTGTTTGCTACATGACTTGGGCAAAGGCACCACACCCGAATCTGAATGGCCAAGGCATATCGCCCATGAACAGCGCGGCCTGAAGCTGATCAAGGCAGTCAACCAACGCTTCAAGGCACCGCGCGACTGCCAGGAGTTGGCCTTGCTGGTCGGTGAGTACCATACCCATTGCCACCGCGCTCTGGAGCTCAAGGCTTCAACCCTGCTCGAGCTCCTGCAAAGTTTTGATGTTTATCGTCGGCCGGAGCGTTTCGAAGCGTTCATTGCCGCCTGCGAAATGGATGCACGGGGACGCAAAGGGCTGGAGCAGCGGGAGTATCCACAGGCGGATTACCTGCGCGGTGCGGCAACGGCAGCGAGAGCGGTGCAAGTACAGCCGCTGGTCCAGCGAGGCCTGACCGGGCAGGCGCTGGGTGAGGCACTGAAGGGCGAACGTTTAAAGGCGCTAAAAGCCTACAAGGACAGCCCCCGCAGCTGAGACCGTGGGGTTGGCTTCCCGGCTCCCACAAGAACCTGTAGGAGCCGGCCTTGCCGGCGAAAGGGTCTCAAATACCCGTCAATTGCTGACCACGCCACTCAAACGGCACAGGCGCCAGAACCTGATCAATCTGCGCTTCGGCCCACAGCTGAGCCATGGTTTTGCCTACCCCTGAATGCACCAGTTGCGGCGCAATCAGCGACAGTGGCCACAACACGAAAGCATTTTTGAGAATTTCGGCCCGCGGCAGCACCAGCCCATCGAAACTGCCGCACAGGTCGTTATACATCAACACATCGATATCCAGCGGCAGGCCTTTACGATCCGGCGCATAACGCCCGTTATCGGCTTCGATGAACTTGAGCCGACGATCCAGCTCCATCAGGGGCAGATCAGTCAAACCGGTCACCACCAGATTGAAGAAAGGACCGCTCTTGATCCCCACCGCCTGGCTCTCGAACACCGCCGAACAGCGCATGTCGTGGAGAAAACCAGCCAGCGCATCCAACCCCGCACACAGATGCCGCTCACGCTCGACATTACTGCCAAGGCCAAGGTAAACCCGGTTCAGAGACATCCGCGCTCGATCTCCACACCCACCCCTGTGGCGGCCGCCACGGCACCAGGCTTGGTCAGTTTGAGTTGCAGCCACGGGATCTGGAACTCACTCATCAACACTGCAGCCAGACGCTCGGCAAAGGTCTCGACCAGCTCAAACTCGGATTGCTCGGCAAAGGCCTGGATACGCGCGGTCACGCTTGCGTAGTCCAAAGCCAGAGTGAGGTCGTCCCCCGCCGCTGCCGGACGGTTATCCCAGGCAAAACGCAGGTCCAGGCGCAGGCACTGGCGAATCCCACGCTCCCAGTCATAGGCACCGATGACGGTATCGACTTCCAGGCCTTCGATGAACACTCTGTCCAAGCACTTCTCTCCACTGCACGACAAGGGCGACTGGCGCCGTTAGAATCAAGGCGTCCTCGCCCGGAATAGTTAGCATGTTTTGGTTACTGGCGCTGCTCGCCTACCTGCTTGGCTCGCTGTCCTTTGCCATTCTCCTTAGCCGCCTCACTGGCAGCCCGGACCCGCGCATGAGCGGCTCTGGCAATGCCGGCGCCACCAACATGCTGCGCCTGGCCGGCCGCAAACTGGCGGTCCTGACCCTGCTTGGCGATCTGTGCAAAGGCTTGTTGCCAGTGCTGATCGCCAGTCTTGCCGGCCTAGATCTGCAGCAACAGGCCTGGATCGGCTTGTGTGCAGTTATCGGCCATCTGTTCCCGGTGTACTTCTGCTTTCGCGGTGGCAAAGGTGTCGCTACCGCCGCGGGGCTGCTGCTGGGGTTGTATCCCCCAGCCGCACTCCTGGCCATCAGCGCCTGGCTGCTGACCTTCTACCTGACCCGCACCAGTTCGCTGGCGGCGCTGATCGCCACACCCCTGACACTTCCGTTGCTGGCCTGGCGCGAGCCCCAGGCACTGCTGCCGATCAGCGTACTGACCGTGCTGATCGTCTGGCGCCACCGCGGCAATCTACGCGACCTTTTCGCCGGTCGCGAACGGCATTTCTGAATCGTCTGCATGGGCGCCGCTCATCACAGCGGCGCCAGTTGCTCCATCGGCCAGCGTGCCTGCACGCTGATCGCCAAGCTCTCCTGCTGCCCCGCAGCCAGTCGCTGGCAACCGGCATAGGCAATCATGGCGCCGTTATCGGTGCAAAACTGTGGGCGGGCGTAGTAGACATTGCCCTTGATGCCCGCAAGCATCCCTTCCAACGAGGTTCGCAGCGCTTTGTTGGCACTGACGCCACCGGCAATCACCAAACGCTTCAGACCGGTCTGCTTCAAAGCACGCTTGCACTTGATGGTCAGAGTCTCCACCACCGCCTGCTGGAAGGCCAGCGACACGTCGCAACGAGTTTGCTCGCCGTCGTCTCCAGCTTTCTGACACTGCTGCCAGGTGTTCAGGGCGAAGGTCTTGAGGCCGCTAAAGCTAAAGTCCAGACCCGGGCGATCAGTCATTGGTCGCGGGAACACAAACCGCCCAGGGGCACCCTGGGTCGCCAGACGGGCGATTTCCGGGCCACCCGGATAATTGAGCCCCATCAACTTGGCAGTCTTGTCGAATGCCTCGCCCGCCGCATCATCGAGCGTTTCGCCCAGCAGCTCATAGCGGCCAATACCGTCCACGCGCACCAACTGGGTATGCCCGCCGGAAACCAGCAAAGCGACGAATGGAAACTCCGGCGGCTGCTCCTCGAGCATTGGGGCGAGCAAATGACCTTCCATATGATGCACGCCCAACGCCGGAATACCCCAGGCAAACGCCAGGGCCTGAGCGCAGGATGCGCCCACCAACAGCGCCCCCACCAAGCCAGGACCTGCGGTGTAGGCAATCGCGTCGATCTCGGTGGCGACACAGTCGGCCTCGGCCAGCACCTGGCGGATCAACGGCAGCATGCGCTTGACGTGATCTCGCGATGCGAGCTCTGGCACCACGCCGCCATAGGCACGGTGCAAGTCGATCTGACTGAACAATGCATCGGCCAAAAGACCGCGTTCACTGTCGTATAATGCGACGCCGGTTTCGTCGCAGGATGTTTCTAATCCCAGTACTAGCATGGGTCTGCGCCTTGTGGAGGCTGAATTCGAAGGCGCGCATGATAGTCCCCACTCCCGATGCCGACCAGCGGTTTTCGATCAGAGGCTTTGCATTCCGGCTTGCTAAGGGTTAACATCCGCAACCCTTAAAAACCGACGTTCTCCAGTGCACAGTTTTGCCACGAGTTCGTTGACCCCCGGTAATGAATGAAGGTAGCTCTGGATGCCAGCCGTCAAAGTTAAAGAGAATGAACCCTTCGACGTAGCTCTGCGTCGTTTCAAGCGCTCCTGCGAAAAAGCCGGTGTTCTGGCTGAAGTTCGTAGCCGCGAATTTTACGAGAAGCCGACTTCTGAGCGTAAGCGCAAAGCAGCAGCCGCTGTTAAACGTCACGCCAAGAAAGTTCAGCGCGAACAGCGCCGCGCCGTTCGTCTGTACTAATACAGACGTCTGTCGCAAGCTTCTGCCTCGCCCGGCCTAAAGCCGGGCTGCCGGCAGTCGTTGCTTGATCCTCAGGCCTTTGGCTCGAGGCGTCTCATTGCTTCGGTAATGCGGACAACCTGCCTGAATCGTCAGAACTGGCCTCAACGCCAGCTGTGCACGTCATTACTGACGAGCCTTAACCGGCTACCGACGAGCACGTCTTTCCGAATTTTGTGTTACGCCATTCGACGTCGCTCGAACGCGCAGCCGTTCCCGCAGCATTAGCGATTACACTTGCTTATCGCCTGATGATGAGAGTGCCATGGCCGGGCTGATTCCCCAAAGTTTCATTGACGACCTCCTCAATCGCACCGACATCGTCGATGTGGTGAGTTCGCGCGTGCAACTGAAAAAAGCCGGCAAGAACCTCACCGCCTGCTGCCCGTTCCACAAGGAAAAAACCCCGTCCTTCAGCGTCAGCCCCGACAAGCAGTTCTATTACTGCTTTGGCTGCGGCGCAGGCGGCAACGCCCTTGGCTTCATCATGGACCACGACAACCTGGACTTCCCCCAGGCTGTCGAGGAACTGGCCAAGGCCGCAGGCATGGAAGTCCCTCGCGAGGAAGGTGGTCGCGGACAAAAGCCCCGACAGCCCACCGATTCGCCGCTGTATCCACTACTGGAAGCAGCCGCTGAGTTTTATCGTCAGGCCTTGAAAAGCCATCCGACGCGCCGCTCGGCAGTGGAGTATCTGAAAGGTCGCGGCCTGTCTGGCGAGATCGCGCGCGACTTCGGCCTGGGCTATGCCCCGCCAGGCTGGGACAACCTGTTCAAACACTTGAGCAGCGATACCCTGCAACAGAAAGCCATGATCGATGCCGGCCTGCTGATCGAGAATGCCGAGTCAGGCAAGCGTTACGATCGCTTCCGCGACCGGGTGATGTTTCCCATCCGCGACAGCCGCGGCCGTGTCATCGCCTTCGGCGGCCGAGTGCTTGGCGACGACAAACCCAAGTACCTGAACTCCCCGGAAACCCCGGTATTCCATAAGGGGCAGGAACTCTACGGGCTTTACGAAGCACGCAAATTCAACCGCAACCTCGATGAAATCATCGTGGTTGAAGGCTACATGGACGTCATCGCCCTGGCCCAGCAAGGCCTGCGCAATGCCGTGGCGACCCTGGGCACGGCGACCAGCGAAGAACACCTCAAGCGCTTGTTTCGGGTAGTGCCTAGCGTGCTGTTCTGCTTTGACGGTGACCAGGCAGGTCGCAATGCCGCTTGGCGTGCGCTTGAGTCGGCCTTGTCGAGCCTGCAGGACGGCCGCAAGGCACGTTTTCTGTTCTTGCCCGAAGGCGAAGACCCGGACACCCTGATTCGCGCGGAAGGCACTGACGCCTTCCGCGCCCGCATCAATCAGCACGCCCAGCCTCTGGCCGACTACTTTTTCCAGCAGCTAACCGAAGAAGCCGACCCGCGTTCGCTGGAGGGCAAGGCCCATATGGCCACCCTGGCAGCACCGTTGATCGAAAAAGTGCCGGGTGCCAACCTGCGCGCCTTGATGCGTAACCGTCTCAAGGAAATCACCGGGCTCGACAACCAGCAGGTCGAGAAACTGAGCCATAGTGCCCCGACTGAAGCGCCGCCCAGCTACGATCCTGGCATCGATTACGACGCCATTCCCGACTACACGCCAGACTACAGTGACTTCCACCAACCTGAGTACGCCCCGCCGCAACAACAGTGGACGCCGAACAAGGGCGGCAAGAAGAAGTGGGACGGCAAACCCTGGGACAAGAAAGGCAAACCCTGGGAGCGCAACGGCCAACGCCAGGACGCCCCACCACGGGTGCCAACTTCGGTAGAACCCCCGACCTTGAGCGCCCTACGCACGTTGCTGCACCATCCGCAGCTGGCCAAAAAAGTAGAAGACGCCGGCCACTTTGCAGCGGAAGAACACGTCTACGCCCAGCTGCTGGTGGCACTGCTCGAGGCGTTGCAAAAGAATCCTGAGCTACGCTCACTACAGCTGATTGCGCGCTGGCACGGCACCGAACAAGGTCGCTTGCTGCGGGCATTAGCGGAAAAGGAATGGCTGATTGATGCCGATAACCTTGAACAACAGTTTTTCGACACTATAACTAGCTTGTCCGCTCGCCAACGCGAGCGAAGCCTGGAACATCTGCTCAGGAAAGCACGTCAAAGTGAGTTGAGCGCAGAGGAAAAAAATCAGCTGCGCGACCTGCTAAGCCGGAATGTTCCCGCACAAACCCCGACCTCAACTGGCGCGTGAGGTCCTAGCTCGGGTATAATCCTCGGCTTGTTTTTTGCCCGCCAAGACCTTCAGTGGATAGGGTGTTATGTCCGGAAAAGCGCAACAGCAGTCTCGCATCAAAGAGTTGATCACCCGCGGTCGTGAGCAGGGCTACCTGACTTACGCGGAGGTCAACGACCATCTGCCTGAGGATATTTCAGATCCGGAGCAGGTGGAAGACATCATCCGCATGATCAACGACATGGGGATCAACGTATTCGAGAGTGCTCCGGATGCGGATGCCCTTTTGTTGGCCGAAGCCGATACCGACGAAGCAGCAGCTGAAGAAGCCGCCGCAGCGTTGGCGGCTGTGGAAACCGATATCGGTCGCACGACTGACCCAGTGCGCATGTACATGCGTGAAATGGGCACCGTCGAGCTGCTGACCCGCGAAGGCGAGATCGAAATCGCCAAGCGTATCGAAGAAGGTATTCGTGAAGTCATGGGCGCTATTGCCCACTTCCCGGGTACTGTCGAATATATTCTCAGCGAATACGACCGTGTGACCGCCGAAGGCGGCCGCCTGTCCGACGTTCTCAGTGGCTACATCGACCCGGATGACGGCATCGCCCCACCGGCCGAAGTACCGCCGCCTGTCGATCCAAAAGCACCTGCCAAAGCCGATGCTGATGACGACGAGGAAGAGAAAGAAAGCGACGAAGAGGAAGAGGAAACCGAAAGCGGTCCCGATCCAGTCGTGGCCCAGCAGCGCTTCGGTGCCGTTCAGGAACAACTGAACGCTACCCTCAAAGTGCTGAAAAAGAACGGCCGCCAGCACAAGGATAGCCTCAAGGCGATGCTTGAACTGGCCGAACTGTTCATGCCGATCAAGCTGGTGCCAAAGCAGTTCGAAGTACTGGTCGAACGTGTTCGCGGCGCTCTGGATCGCCTGCGTCAGCAAGAACGCGCAATCATGCAACTGTGTGTCCGTGACGCACGCATGCCACGCGCTGACTTCCTGCGCCTGTTCCCTAGCAACGAAACCGACCAGACCTGGAGCGGCGATCTGTCCAAGCGCAGCACCAAGTGGGCGGCTGCGCTGGGCGAGAAAAACGACGCGATCGTTGCTTGCCAGCAGAAGTTGATCGACCTGGAAACCGAAACCGGTCTGACCATCGCCGAGATCAAGGACATCAACCGTCGCATGTCGATCGGTGAAGCCAAGGCTCGTCGGGCGAAGAAGGAGATGGTTGAGGCCAACCTGCGTCTGGTTATCTCGATCGCCAAGAAGTACACCAACCGCGGCCTGCAGTTCCTCGACCTGATCCAGGAAGGCAACATTGGCCTGATGAAGGCGGTGGACAAGTTCGAATACCGTCGTGGTTACAAGTTCTCGACCTATGCCACCTGGTGGATTCGCCAGGCGATCACCCGTTCGATCGCTGACCAGGCCCGCACCATCCGTATTCCGGTGCACATGATCGAGACGATCAACAAGCTCAACCGTATTTCCCGGCAGATGTTGCAGGAAATGGGTCGCGAACCGACCCCGGAAGAGCTGGGTGAACGCATGGAAATGCCTGAGGACAAGATCCGCAAGGTATTGAAGATCGCCAAAGAGCCGATCTCCATGGAAACCCCGATCGGTGACGACGAAGATTCGCATCTGGGAGACTTCATTGAAGACTCGACCATGCAGTCGCCAATCGACGTAGCCACGGTTGAAAGCCTCAAGGAAGCGACCCGTGATGTGCTCTCCGGTCTGACCGCACGTGAAGCCAAAGTGCTGCGCATGCGTTTCGGTATCGATATGAACACCGATCACACCCTCGAAGAGGTCGGCAAGCAGTTCGACGTGACCCGTGAACGGATCCGTCAAATTGAAGCCAAGGCGCTGCGCAAGCTGCGCCACCCGACGCGAAGCGAGCATCTGCGCTCCTTCCTCGACGAGTGATGACAAACCCCGGCCCAGGCCGGGGTTTTTCTTTTGCGCAAACAGCGATTTAAAGCTTTCGCCACTACCCTCTCGCAGAAATGCCCGTCTACACTCGAATCAGTCCAATTGTGTGACGAGGCCGCTATGCCCAGAATGCCGGCCCTTCTGTTGCTGCTCCAACTGCTCTGGAGTGCAACGGCCGGCGCCTTGACCCTGACCGACGAAGAACAAGCCTGGCTCAGCGCTCATCCGCAGCTGCGCTTGGGCGTCGATGCATCTTGGCCACCGTTTGAATTCCGTGACCAGGACGGTCGCTACCAGGGATTGGCTGCCGACTACATTGCCCTTATCCAGGAGCGACTGGGCGTGGCATTCAAGCCAATCGAGCCTACCAACTGGACGGCCGTACTTGAGCAGGCACGCCAGAACAAGCTGGACTTGCTTCCCGGCATCATGTCGACTCCGGAGCGCCAGGGCTTTCTGGCTTTCACCCGTCCCTACCTCGATTTCCCGATCGTCATCCTCGCCCATGAAGGCGGTGCACAGCCGCGCTCACTCAAGGACTTGTATGGGCTGAAGGTTGCCGTCGTGGAAAACTATGCGCCACATGAACTGCTGCGCACTCATCACCCCGACCTCAATCTGGTCGCCCTGCCAAACGTCAGTTCTGCCCTGCAGGCACTGGCTACCGATGAAGTCGATGCAGTGGTTGGCGACCTTGCATCGAGTATCTGGAGCTTGCGCCAGCTCAAGCTCGACGGCCTGTACGTCAGCGGTGAAACCAATTACCGCTACCAACTGGCCATGGCTGTACCGCGAGAGCAGAAAATATTGATCGGCATTCTCGACAAGGTCATGGCCGACATGAGCCCCGGTGAAATCAGCCATATTCAGGAGCGCTGGGTCGGTAATGTTCTGGATCACCGCACGCTCTGGTACGACCTGTTGATCTACGGCTTGCCCGGAATAGTGCTGTTGGTGGCAATTTTAGCGGCGGTAATCAGGGTCAACAGACGCCTGAGTTCGGAAATATCCAGACGCATAGCCCTGGAGCAAGAGCTGCGCAGCAGCGAGTATCACTACCGCGGCCTGGTCGAAAGCCTCTCAGCGATCGCCTGGGAAGCGGATGCCAATGACTTCACCTACAGCTACGTCTCACCGCATGCCGAAGACCTGCTTGGTTATCCACTGGAGCAATGGCTGTGTCCGGGCTTCTGGCGCAGCATCATCCATGCCGACGACGCCCTCTGGGCGCAAGCCTACTGTGACAGCGAGACCGCAGCCGGGCGCGACCACAGCCTCGAGTATCGAGTGACGCGTGCCGATGGTCGCAGCCTGTGGGTGCGCGATATCGTCAGCCTGATCGAGCACGGGCATAAACCGGTCATGCGCGGGCTGATGATCGATATCAGCGAAACCAAGAATGCCGAAGATGCCTTGCGACTCTCGGAGCAGAAGTTTGCCTCCGTGTTCCAGCAGTGTCCGGATATTTTGCTGATCGCCCGCCTCAGCGATGGCTGTCTGATAGAGGTCAACGAGGCCTTCGAAGAACAAATAGGTCTGAGTTCGGCCCAGGTCATTGGCCGTACGGCCACCGAGCTGGGGATTTGGGGCGTCAACGGTATCGGTCCAGAGCTGCTGCTGCGCCTGCAAACGGGCAGTATTCGCAACCTGGAAACACTGTTCCGGCGCAGCAACGGCCAGTTGTTCACCGGCCTGATCTCGGCGGAAACCTTTGAGCTCGACAGCACACCGGCCCTGGTCGTCACCGTACGCGACATCAGCCAACTCAAAGAAACCCAAGAACAGCTGCAAACCTCCGAAGAAAAGTTCGCCAAGGCCTTCCACGCCTCCCCTGACGGTTTACTGCTTTCGCGCCAGAGCGATGGCTTACTGCTTGAGGTAAACGAAGGTTTCTGTCGCCTGACCGGCTACGACAGCCATGTGTCACTGGACCACACCTCCCTGGACCTAGGCATGTGGGTAGATCTCAATGAGCGACGGCGCTTGCTTGAACTGCTGAAAAGAGACGGCTTCGTCCGCGATTTCAGCTGCCATATCCGCCGCAGTGACGGCCAGATACGGCTGTGTGAGCTCTCCGCGCGGCCCCTGCCGATTGGCGGTGTCGACTGCATGCTGACCATCGCCAGGGACATCACTGAACGCCATCTGATGCAGGAAAAGCTGCAATTGGCCGCCACCGTGTTCGAGAACACCGCTGAAGGCGTGCTGATCACCGACACCGACCAACGCATCAGTGCCGTCAACCGGGCGTTCAGCGAGATCACCGGCTACAGCGAATTCGAAGCCTTGGGGCAAACGCCGCGCCTGCTTGCCTCGGGACAGCACGACAGTGCCTTTTACGCCGCCATGTGGCACCAATTGACTGCTGAAGGGCACTGGCAGGGCGAAATCCAAAACCGCCGTAAAAACGGAGAGCTGTACCCCAGTTGGTTGACCATTAGCGCCGTGCGTAATTACGACCGCGGCATAACCCACTTTGTCGCGGTGTTCGCCGATATATCCAGCCTCAAGCATGCTCAGGCGAAACTCGACTACCAGGCCCACCACGACCCCCTCACAGGTCTGCCTAACCGCACCTTGTTCGAGAGTCGCCTGCAAGCAGCGCTCACCTGTGCGCAAACGTCCAAACGCCAGGGAGCGGTGCTGTTTCTGGACCTGGACCGTTTCAAGCATATCAATGACAGCCTTGGCCATCCGGTCGGCGATTTACTGCTCAAGGGCATAGCACAGCGCCTGAAAGAACAGGTTCGCGATATCGACACCGTAGCCCGCCTGGGCGGCGATGAGTTCATCATTTTATTACCCGGCCTGCATCAGCCCAGCGACGCCAGCCATATTGCCAACAAACTGCTGGCTTGCTTCAGTGCGCCCTTTCAGGCCGGAGAACACGAGTTCTTCACCAGTGCCAGCATTGGCACCAGCCTGTATCCGCAGGACGGCAGCGATGTCGCCTCCTTGATCCGCAACGCCGACGCCGCGATGTATCGCTCCAAGGCCAAGGGCCGCAATCGGGTTGAATCCTACACCTGCGACCTCACTGCCCAGGCCAGCGAGCGCATTGCTCTGGAACACGAATTACGCCGCGCCCTGGAACGCAATGAATTGAGCCTGAGCTATCAGCCCAAGTTCAGTCTGAAGACCCAAAGCCTGGTCGGTGCCGAAGCGCTGATCCGCTGGACCCACCCATTGCTTGGCGAAGTGCCACCAGAGCACTTCATTACCTTGGCCGAAGAGAACGGCATGATCCTGCAGCTCGGTGACTGGGTGCTGGAACAAGCGTGTCGACAAATGCAGGCCTGGAAGCAAACCCACCAGGCCTTCGGCCCGTTGTCGGTGAATCTCGCTGGCGCCCAACTGCGTCAACCGAGCTTGATCAAACGCATTGAGCAATTGCTCAAGACCCACCAGCTCAGAGCCGGCGACCTGCAGTTGGAAATCACCGAGAACTTCATCATGAGCCAGGCCGAGGAGGCGCTGGCCATCCTCCACCAGCTCAAACACTTGGGCGTACAATTGGCCATCGACGACTTTGGTACAGGTTACTCATCACTGAGTTACCTCAAACGCCTGCCGCTGGACATACTCAAGATCGACCAATCGTTCATTCGCGGATTGCCGGATGACCCCCACGATGCCGCCATTGCCAGGGCGATCATTGCGCTGGGGCGCAGCATGCAATTGACCATCATTGCCGAAGGTGTGGAAACCCAGGCCCAGCAGCAGTTTCTTGCGACTGAAGGCTGCGAACAGATCCAGGGTTACATCGTCAGCCTGCCACTGCCTGCGGAAGAATTTGCTGCAGCCTTCCTTCGTATAGCAGTTTCGGATCTTTCGGATGGCACAGCCTGGAAACCCTCGTTATAATCCGCGTCCACTGGGGCCTATAGCTCAGTTGGTTAGAGCAGAGGACTCATAATCCTTTGGTCCACGGTTCAAGTCCGTGTGGGCCCACCATACTCAAAGCCGCGCATTGCGCGGCTTTCGCGTTTCTGGCGGGACCGCATCAAATACAGTCCTATGGTCCAAAGGTACAAAATCGGTACAGTGCTGGTGCGCCAGTACACCTTTGGAGTCCTTCAGATGGCTACACTCGTTAAAACTCCTTCTGGCACATGGAAGGCGTTAATCCGTAAAACCGGATGGCCAACAGTAGCGAAAACCTTCCGCACCAAGCGTAATGCCGAGGATTGGTCACGACGTACAGAAGACGAAATGGTTAGGGGTGTTTACATCCAGCGCAGCGGGTCCGAGCGCATGACGCTGGAAGCAGCCCTCAAGCGCTACTTGAGCGACATTACCCCCACCAAGAAGCCCACCACCCAGCGCGGCGAAACGTCGAAAGCGAAGAAGCTCACAGAACACCTGGGCAAATATTCACTCGCGGCCCTTTCCGCTGAAACTATCGCGAGCTACCGCGACAAACGCCTAAACGAAAAAGGGCGTGCCGGCACTACCAGCAATAACACCGTACGCCTAGGTTCTGTACGAAAAGAGATGTCGCAAACACCGCATGGAACAAGCCAGCGAGACCATAGCGGCATAGCTTTTCGCGAGCTTGTCGAAGCGTGTCACGATCCGGCGGTTCTCTTTCAGCCAGCCAAACATGCGCTCGATGATGTTGCGCTGTCGGTACTTGGGCCGATCAAACAGTCTGGGTAAGCCAGGCTTGGGTTTGCGCTTCATCGAGCGCAGCGGGATGACGGGTTGCATTCGATATTGGTCGCAGTAGCGGCGTAGCGCTTCGGCGTCGTAGCCCTTGTCGGCAAGCAACCATTTACAGCGTTTACGCGGGCCGCCACGTTGGCTCGATGGAATGCTGACCTCGTCCAACAGGGGTTGGGCGTAGCTGATGTCACTGGCTTGACCGCCAGAGAGGAGGAAGCGCAACGGTGTCCCGTTGGCGTCGCAGAGCATGTGGATTTTGGTAGTCAGGCCACCGCGACTGCGGCCTAGAGCGTGATCGGCAGGCTCGTCAGGCCCCCTTTTTTCCCGGCGCCAGAAGAGGCTCGGGTTGCGCGTACTGCGGTTGAGTCGATCATCCAGGTTTGCAAATCGATAAAGCCTTGCTCATTCAATCTCAGGTGCAAGCGTTTGAGCATCTGATCGAATGTACCCTGGTTTCGCCAGCCCCGAAACCGTTGATACACCGTTGACCAGGGGCCGAAGCGTTCCGGCATATCTCGCCACGCAGCACCTGAGCAGAGCACCCAGAGCACGCCATCGAGCATCAGGCGGTCGCTCAGGCGGGGCCGCCCCCGGCCATGGGTTTCGGTGAAGAGATCAGCAACCACAGCCCAGGCCTCATCCGAGAGTTCATAACGCTTTGCCATCACAGGATTCCTTTCCGTAGATAGCCGCCGACTCTACAAAATCTAAGCTTCCGAGGGACGCCGATTGGGTTTCTCGGGATTTCGTACAGAGCCTAAGGGGTCGCCTCGGAAAACGGAAAAAATCGTACTACAAGGGCTTCCCCATTGAGTACAAGCCCAATAGCGATTGTGTTGTTCACTGCTGCGCGTGCCGGAGCGACGTAAGAAGGTGAAGGACTGCGGTACTACAAACGGTCATATTGAGCTGACGACTCGGACCCTGATGAAAGACGCGCGTGAGGACCTCGTTCGCTAACCGGGACTGAAATCCCCAGACGATTTTCAGGTATACCCCACACAGGTCCAACCCGCTTCACATCAACGACGGCAGTGCACATTGATCCTTTTATCCGCCCATGTTCCCCGTCCTGACGCCTCGCAGGATGATCAGTTCAGGAATTCCGCGACAGTCGTGTGGAGCCATTAGCTGCCGTTCGCTCAACACTGAGGAATGAGCGCGACAGCCTTGATCTCAACCAAGAGACCGTGGTGGGCCAATTCCGACACGCCGATCCTCGTCCACGCGCACGTTCGGCGGGGGAAAAACCTGTTCTTCACCTCCCGGAACAGATCCATGTATCGGCTCATTTCCACATGATATGTTGTCATCTCGACAACATCTGCGAAGCTGCAACCAGCGGCCGACAGGACCTCGTCGAGATTGCGCCAACATGCTTCGAACTGCTCTTCAGGATCGTGAATGACATTCAGATCGTCGTCGCGACCGAACTGGCCCGCGCAAAACAGAAGATTTCCGGCGCGCACGGCGGGAGCATAGCCAGCCCCTTCAATGATAGCCCGCATTCGGGGCGGGACAATGACTTCGCTTTTCATGCTCTACTCGCTTCTTCCCAATTCGAAGGTTTTAATGTTTTGCTTATGTTGCGGTAACCTGCAGGTTGAGCGTCCGCAAAGTCCGCGCCGACGATCGGGAAAATGATATCGCAGACGCACCCCGCGGGCTCGTCGATCGAAGCGCTGGCAATCTCAACCAGCAACCTTTCCTCGCCATAGACCCGCTCGATATCCTTCGCGATATCACCCACTACCTTGCGTTTCGAGCGCGTCCCGATCTTGTGGACCGTCTCGATCAGCAGATCGACCATGGCTTCCGTAAGTTGCGCTTCCGCAAGCAATGCAACGCCGCCGATCAGTGTGCGAGGCGTGTGTATAGACATACGGGTTATCTCTTATTGATGCCGTGTGAAGACGATCGGCACGCCGATTTGTTCCCACTGACGATAGTCGGCTTTAGAGACTTTCTTCTTCACGCCAACAAATCCCGTCCATGGGCTGAGTTGACGTGAAGCTTTAAGCTTTCTGGGGCAGGACTTGCGGCAACCCGAGTCGTTGTGCAGCCAGCTCGCATACGCGCAGGGCCTCACCGTCCATCCACACCCGACGCTTGCGCTCTTCGATCATTCTCACTGGCCCGACTTCCTCAGGTGTACCGGCATGGAATGGCGGCTGCGGCGCGTATTCGATGATCAGCTGGGCGTGCTTGGCCATATCTTCTCCACGCAAAATGGCGGCAAGCGTCAAACCAAAATCAATGCCTGCCGTCACACCGCCGCCGGTCATGCGATTTCGATCATGCACTACGCGACTGCGATCGAGCGTTGCGCCGAGCAGTGGCAGCAAATCAGCCACACCCCAATGAGTATTCGCACGGTACCCGTTGAGCAAACCGGCGGCGCCGATTACCAGTGCACCGGTACAAACGCTGGTGACGTACTTTGCGGTTTGCCCGCGGTCAGCCAGAAACTGCAAGGTGGCTTCATCCTGCATGGCCGCCAGCGATCCCATTAGGCCACCCGGCACAAACAGCACATCAAGGTCGTGGGGGCAGTCGTCAAACACCATGTCTGGCGCAATATCAATGCCGACGTCGGTTGAAACGGGCGCCATAGTCTTGGCCACAAGGTAAATGTCGCTGCCGATGATATTGAACACGGTCTGTGACCCAACCAGGTCCAGCAGGACCATGCGCGGATGCACCAGCATGGCAATCTTGAGTTTGGGGCCGGCCGGTTTGGAGTTGGGCATGGGCATGCCTGGATCTTTCTGGCCGGCCAACGCTTTATCACCCAGCGCGAGTCCGCCGGCGACAATGAGGGAGGTTGAAAGAAAGTCGCGACGGCCGATGCCATTGGAAAATGAGTCGTTCATGGTGTGTTTTCCTGTGGTTCAGAATGAAAAAGTGCTGGAAAGCAGCAAAGTTCGAGGCGTGGCGCGTGAGATGCCGGAGACCTGCCCGGTGGAGGCGGAGGCCCAGTAGCGCGTGTTCGCGACGTTTTCCACAGCCACCCGCAGTACTACCGGCTTGCCCATCACGCCCTTGAGCGAATATCGCGCGCCCAGGTCGTAACGGGTCCAGGCATCAATGGATTGGGTGTTGGCGGCATCGACGTATTGTTTGTCGGTGCGAATGACCCGTGTGGACAAGGTGAGGTCAGGCACCGGGGTATCCCATTCAAGGCCGAGATTGGCTTGATAGTTCGGTACGCCAATCGCTTTTTTATCGTCATACACGCCGCCAGCGGTCTTGGTCTGGCGACCGTCGATCAGCGTTGCGCCACCGAGGATGCGTACCTGCGAAAGCAATGCGCCGGAGATATTCCACTCCAAACCACGGTTGCGCTGTTCGCCATCCAGGGAATAGATATTGGTGCGCAGGTCCGTGATGCCGTTGGGTTGGGTGATCTGGAACGCTGCCAGGCTGGTGAACCAGGTACCGATGTCCGCCTTGATCCCGGCTTCGACCTGACGCGACACCACCGGAGCGAGTATGTCGCCGTAATTGAGCGCCGTGTTGGGTACTGACGGGCCTTGCTGCAAGGCCTCGACATAATTGCCATAGAGGCTCAGATGATCATTTAGCTTGAACACCACCGCCAGCGCCGGTGAAAACGCCGAACAATCGTAGGACGACGTTTTTGCACCACTCTGCGCAGCGTAGCTGTCGCTCTGGATGGTCTGCTGGCGGCCACCTAGGGTCAGCTGTACACGCTCGTTCAACACTGACAGCGTGTCGGCTAAAGCAACACTGCTGAAGTTGACTTGGGACGTGTTATGGATGTCGTCCAGGTCCGCAACGGCTGATGTGTTGGGCTTGGGCTGCGAGATCGTGTTGTAGGCATTCGCGGCATAGCTGCCAAGCGCTGTGCTCACGGCTTTGAAATCCTGGCGCCAGTACGCCGTAGCCAGTGTCAGGTGATGGCCCACAGGCCCGGTATCAAAAGTTCCGCGCAGCCCGGATTGGGTCGACACAGACGTTCCGTTGGACGGAAACGAGCGGATCGTCGCGAGGTAATCGCCGTTGGCCTTGAGGTTGGTGGGCTGCACATAAATGCCGGTTGTCTCGGTGGTGCTGATGCCCAGGTTGGTGAAGGCGGTCCATTGATCCGTCAGGTCGTATTCGCCGCGCAGTGCGGCGTAGCTGTCCTTGCTGGTAACCGACGCCCAGGGTTGTCCAAGGTCGGTTTGGCCATTGATGATCGGCGGTTTTTTCACCCCGGGTGCCAATGTGGCGACCCAATCCACTGCGTCGACTTTCTGCCGCTGCGTGCCGAAGTCGCCATACAGACGCAGGCGATCACCTTGATAGTCGAGGCTCAACGCCGTGGCGCCAAGCTTGGAGGACTGATCATCGACCGTCAGGTCACCCTCGTTGACAAGGCCGTTGAAACGAATGCCGAACTGTTTGGCTTCACCAAAGCGACGCCCGACATCGACATGAGTGCCTAGCTCGCTGTTGGACTCATAACTGGTCGTCAGCGTCGTTACATCGTCATCCGTGGCACGCTTTGGCACGATATTGATCGCACCACCAACCGAACCGCCAAGGGACACCCCATTGACGAAGGTGTCCGGGCCCTTGAGGATTTCAATACGTTCGGCAAATACGGCGGGGTAGCGTTGTTTCGGTGCGATACCGTACAGACCGTCCAAGCCCATGTTGTAGGAAAACAGACTGAAGCCGCGTATGTAATACACGTCCCGATAGCTCGCCCGTGGAAAGACCACGCGTACTGAAGGATCGGCAGCCACCACATCGGCAATGCTGCGTGCCTGGCTGTCGGCAATGTAGGTCGAGGTGTAGCCCGTCACATTGAACGGGGTGTCAAGGCGGTCGCGGTTACCAAGCAGGCCCAATCGGCTGCCGCTTGCCACTTGCCCACCCGGCGCTTCGGGCAGCAGGGTGGTTGCCAGGCTGGCAGAGGGTAGCCCGACCGGTGTGGCGGTGATGCTGATGGACGTCAGTTCAACCGCGGTGTCGATATCACTTTGAGCCTGTGAAGCGGTGACGAAGCACAGGGCGCAGAAGGTCGTCGCCCAGGATGGAGCGTTTGAAAAGTGTTGTGTCATGACGTGGTTTCCCAGGTATCGCTGAAACACCGGCCAGCACGTCAACATGGATCTGACGTGCAACCGCGGACGTCCGACCCGCCTCGCAGGCAGGGGGGGAAACCCAAGATTTAAACGAGCAATCAAGGCGCGGCACTCGCCGACATGCAGCAAGGGCACGTGAGGGTTTAACCCTGCATGGAACCTGGCGGAGCGCGAGTGCGCGCCCCTGGGAAAATCGCCCCACGCCCATAGCCGCCGTTGACACTCCAACCTTTCCTTGGTTGATCAAGACGCTTCGGGTGAGACCTGGTCGCGCGACATTAACTTGTCAAGCCCTGCTGCGGAGCTTTCTGCGACGGCAATCAGCCTTTCTTCCTCCCATCCCTCTCGTGCCGCCGCCGACAGGCCGAGCATGCTTACGGCGACATAATCCACGACCCTCGCAGGTGCTGGTATGTCACATGCTGTGAGAAACGCCAGTACTTTGTCACGGTTCTCGCCAGCAATCTGTATAGCAGCGATGGCCCACTCCGTTGTCCCACACTTTGCGTGCTCGAGGATAAAACAACCACGCCGTAGAGGATGGGCGGCATAAGCACGCGCCGCAGCGATAAGCATTTCGCCAAGGGCAGTCTTAGGCGAATTGCTAGGGATCAAAAAGCGGTCCAGTGGCACCACGGTGGCCGAGTAGCGTTTCAATGTATCCAAAAAAAACGCTCCTTTGCTGCCGAAAGCAGCATAGAAGCTTGGCGCCGTGATCCCGATCGCTTCGGTCAGCGTAGCCACGCTGACATTTTCATAGCCGTGCTCGTGAAACAGATCCTGTCCGACCTGGATAGCCACTTCGAGCTCGAATTCACGCGGCCGCCCACGCGATTTCTTATTTACGTTAACAGGCATTACAAAAAACCTTTACTTTCAGGGATTCCGAATATTATAGTGGGTATTAACGTAAATAACCACATCCTCATTAGCCACGGTTTTAGGCAGGGATTCCACGCGACTTTAAGGCCAATTATGAAACACTCCCCATCACCAATTCCGGTCGAAAAAACACTTGATTCGAGCTCGGCGCTGCCGATCGCCGCATTGGCCGGGCTCGCAGCCAGCGGCTTCCTGTGCATCGTTACTGAGACGCTCCCCGCAGGTCTGTTGCCCCAAATCGCCTCAGGCCTCCGGGTCTCAGAAGCGATTGCCGGGCAGTTTGTTGCTGTTTATGCGCTGGGATCGTTGTTGGCAGCGATCCCACTCACGAGTTTGACGCAAGGCTTCCGCCGAAGACCCGTGTTGCTCGCCACAATCATCTGTTTTGTGATCGGCAACACATTGACAGCTCTTGCGGACTCAATTGGCGTCGTGCTGGCCGCGAGGTTTATCGCCGGGTGCGCTGCCGGCCTCGCTTGGGGAATCCTAGCGGGGTACGCGCGCAGCATCGTACGTCCCGATCAGACTGGTCCAGCAATGGCGGTCGCCATGGTTGGTGTGCCCTTGGCGCTCTCGCTGGGTGTCCCATTGGGGACATTCCTGGGGAGCTTCGTAGGGTGGCGTGGATCGTTCCTGATCCTTTCGGCGCTGGGTGTCATGTTGATCGGATGGATCATCGTGAAAGTACCCGATGCTCCCGGCCGGACAGGGGGCAATCGGCCCTCACTTCTTCGTGTGCTCGGGACACAAGGCATCATCCCGATCCTGCTGGTCATTCTGACCTGGATGACAGCCCACAACATCCTCTACACCTACATCGCGCCGTTTGCAAAGGCGGCGGAAACGCGGGTCGATCTTGTCTTGCTAGCATTCGGAATTAGCTCGCTCCTTGGCATCTGGATCGTCGGACAGCTAGTGGATCGGATGCTGCGCCGGTTAGTACTTCTCGCTATTGGCTCGTTCGCTGTAACTGCCGCCCTACTGACGATCATTGGGGAGCTAGAAATTGCCGTCTACGCGGGCGCCGTAATCTGGGGGCTTGGATTTGGTGGGGCCGGCGCGATGATGCAGACCGCGTCGGCTGACACGGCCGGCGATGGTATCGACTTGGCGCAGGCAATGGTGACCACCGCGTGGAACTTAGCGATCGCCGCCGGTGGGGCGCTTGGTGGGGTGTTGCTCACGACTGGAGGGACGCCGATGCTGCCGCCCACTGTTGCCGCTCTAGCAGCGCTCGCGTTCGTTATTGCACTGGCTGCACATCGCTTCGCCTTCCCCCCTGGTCACCGTGCTCAGGCGAGCCATTGATCTGCTGCTGATTTATTATCCAACGAAAGGTAAAAAGCATGAAATCATACGCAATCGCGCTTGCACTTGCGGCGTTAGTCACAATTGGAGCGCCCATCCAAGCTGCACCGCGCCAAGCCCATCCTATAGCGCAGGAGGAATTTCCGATCCCTAACGGTTTCATCGGGGGATACGAAAGTGTTGACGGGGTGAACTTGCATTTCGTGCGTGGCGGTAAAGGTCCGCTCGTGCTGCTCGTCCACGGTTTCGGGCAAACATGGTATGAGTGGAATATCCTCATGCCGCAACTCGCGGAACGCTATACCGTCGTAGCAGTAGATCTGCCAGGTCTTGGCCTGTCGGAGGCTCCGCAAACGTCTTACACCGGCGTCGACATCTCCGAGTATCTCCACAAACTCGCCAAGCGCCTCAGCAATGACAAGCCCTTCTACCTTGTCGCACATGATATAGGGATCTGGAATAGCTATCCGATGGTCGCGCGTCACCCGACGGATATCGTTAAGGCAGCCTTCATCGAAGCCACAATTCCTGACGATACGCTCTATTCACTACCAGCCTTTATCGCGACCGGAGAGGCCCCTGGCTGGCATCACAGTTTCTTCGCGGCCTCCGATCAGCTTGCGGACGCGATGGTTAAAGGGAATGAGCGTTTATTCCTGACGCACTTCATCCGTAACCACGCGAGCAACCAGGAGGGGCTTACGGATGAGCTGATAGACAGCTATGTCCGCTCATACTCGAAGCCGCCGACCTTCCACCACGCATTTGAATATTATCGCGCGCTTCCCCGGTCTATTACGCAGAATGAGAAATTGGCGAAAACAAAGGTAACGATGCCAGTTCTTGCCGTTGGCGGGGGTGGCAATGGCGGATTCGGCGCCCTGCAGCCGGAGAACATCCGACGCTACGCGACCAACGTTGAAGCGCACGTGTTGCCAGGGTGCGGACACTGGGTCTCAGAGGAGTGCGCGCCAGCGCTAAATCCGTTGATCAGTTCCTTCCTGGATCGGCCATGAGGGAGGAAGGCACTATGTCTAGCAAAGTTGGCTGCGGGAGGAACACAACTACGCGGTCCGAACGCCCTTTCCGGGATGGAAAAGGGACCGGGTAATTCAATGCATTATGTCCGCGCCCCATGGGGTTCACTGATAGAGCTGATTTCCGTCCCGACTGACACAGGGCCAGGATGCGAAGTGAATCGCTGGAGGCCTACTTGAGCTCGCAATGGAGTGTGCGGTAACACTGAGCGACGCTACGCAATCCGCACTTAATCGCTTTCCGCCTCTCGGCTTTTGAGGGGCTGGAAAGCCCTGACTTTCCTTGTGGCTTGATCTATTCGGGGTCGCGGGTGATTCGGGTCGACTTTGCAGACTATGCGCTTCAGCACACGTGTGCTCGCATCGAGGGACTCAGCGCAGATAAAGCATTCGACAGCATCAGTTTGCCACCTCTGTTCAATGCATCTTCAACAAGAGACAGGTTTAATTCCCATCCGACAGTTTTAGTTCTCAAACACCAGAGGTGAATAGGCACGTGTGCCTATCTAGGCAACCAATAAAACCCTTTGTACGATTTTTTCCGTTTTCTGTAGGCTCCCCTCTAACAATCAACAAAACTACATGACAAGCCTTGTATTTGGCCTCACCTGCCCTACCTGTTGATCAGGATTGATAGTTCACGGGGCGCGGTAGGGACGGCAGTTACCTGCCGCCCCCCCCCCCGCACAGATCCGTACGTGCGGAACTACCGCATACGGCTCCTGCCTCGGGTATGTGACGCGAAGCGATCCTCAGGGTAAGGATGTGCATTTCTGGGTCTAGGTATGGACAGCAAAGCAATTTTAAGCCTCATAGATTTAGCGCTGAGTGGAGACCCCCGCACCCTACGCATGCATCTTCATAAAATGCTATACGCTTCTTAAAGGCAAAAAAATGGCTACTGGTGACAGTAGCCCTCGAAATTGAAGCTTGATATTCATATACACACCCTCAAGCAGGGGGGTGGAGGTCTCACCCTACGCCGATGTTCAGCCATCGCCGGGGTTCCTATGCCAGTCCTTGCCGCTGAAGGCCACTGGTTTCGCGCTCAATTGCATCGTATACAAGCTGAGACTTGTGTCAACCAAATGTAAGCGGCCGGCTAAATCGCTGCCGTGCGCTTGGGATTTTGGCTTTTTTCGGCATTAGCTTGAACTCAGAGAGTACAGGTCGCCCCATGGTAAAGCTCGGCCACTGCTTCATGAGACTGACTAAGCACTACAAACGCGCCTAATCATGAAGAACCTTGGATATCACTGGGGGGCAGATTAGCAGTGGCCGCTGGCCTTGAACCAAGAGACGGCTTAACCCTATGTCAGCCTCGCCAGTCGCAGAGGCGATGATTGCACGTCCAGAAGGTTCGCGGCCGGCAGAGGCTGTTCGTAAGGGAGTAAGCGTAATCAGACTAGCGCCTTTTCTTCTTTCTCTTATTTTTTTGGCGCAGCTCTTGCTTTTGTTTAAAAACGGCCGCATTCCACAACCTCGCAGCTTCACTAGCATGTTGGTAAATTCCAGGGCTATGCTTAATGCTAGAAAATAAGTTTAGCAGTACCGGGGAAACTTCCATTTTTTGCTTTCGCATTATAAAAACTATTTGATGTGCAGCAATATAAATGCAAAAAGTCGTGAGCAGCAGAGCAATCTGTAACCATAATGATTTACTTGTTGAAAAAGAATTCGAATATATGAGAATCAAAAAGTATACATATGTCGATCCAACAATTATCAAAGCGATCAGTAGAGACCAGACAAGAGGCCTCGAAAACTTTGCCCGAGCAATACGAAGCCTAGTTAAACTTTGCACATCCCAAATGCTACCTAATAAAAATGGCAGCCCAAAAAAAGCAATATCAATATTTGAAAGACTGTAGGAAACAGGAGAGCAGTACACAACTACGAATAATACTGTAGCAGCGATTAACGTAAACACCACATCCCTTTTAACCTCTGAGTAAAACTCGCCCATATAGGGTGTGCTTTTTCCTGATACTGCCATCACGAAATCATAGCAATATATAGCAGCCACTATCCAGGAAATTGATAGCACTGCAAGAGCAACGTCATGCCACCAGTAGTCGTTTGTGAAGCTGAGCTGCCATAATGTCGAAATGACCGCCACGGCAAGAATAGTCAATTTCATAATAACCCTTAATACTGCCAGAGATCCCCACAAGCCTAATTATTTAATACAGGAGGAAAACAAGATCTAGATAGGGGCCGATACAGCTCGAGCACCGCCTTGAAAAGACAATCTTCAGCAAAAATGCATTGCGTATATATCGCCTTATTTTTTGCTCTATTGAATTTTAGGTCGAGATATCTCTTTCTATACAAAAACTCTGGCCTACGTATAGCTTTGAGCACGGTATCTATAGGAATGAATGCGTGCAAAATACTTTCGAAATTATTTTTCTTGGACCCCCTACTGGCGATGCCAATTACTTCCATCGACGTATCAAAAATAGGTCCACCACTGTTACCCTGAAGCAAAGGTATATCAACCAGCCAATGCTGCTGTTCATATATATGCCTGCCTTGGACCACCTTACCCCCATTTATATATGGAGATGGGCAGGAATCAAATCCCCCCGGAAAACCTACAGCTAAGATCGGGTCCATCGCGGCTTTTGGCTTTCTGGCGGCATGGCGCGCTTTTCACGCCGTCACAGGAACTGCATTGCGCTGACGGGCGTATGCCAAAAAGTCCTCTATGTTGTCATTGCAGAGCAACCCAACAACTTGGGTCACTTCCTCTTTCGGCCATTCCCACCATTGCGAAGCCAGTAGTTCGGCGCGAACGTGCTCATCAAATCGCCAGCCGACCACCCGCGCAGGATTGCCGGCAACGATGGCGTAAGGCGCCACATCCCGGGTAACCACCGCGGATGCAGCAACCACGGCACCTGATCCCACGGTAACCCCGGAGAGGATGGTGCATTGGGAACAAAGCCATACATCGTTGCCGATAATCACATCCCCACGCGAGCCGCCATAATTGCCGATATGAGCCGCCTCCGAGAGTTTGGCCGGGAAAGGATAGGTCGTCACCCAATCGGTACGGTGATGCCCACCCAAGACAATCAGGACACCACCAGCGATCGAGCTATAGGCGCCTATTTCAGGGTGGTGCCGTCGCCGAAATCCTTGACCGTTGGCAGACCATAGGTCCCCGAACCATACGCATACTGGGGGTATTTCTTTTTGAACACATATGCCCCTCGATCAAACTCAGGCACCTGCTTCAAGCGCGCTTTCCGGCGTCGGTTTCGTGCATTGGGGTTACCCCATTTCACATAAAAAACCACGATGAGCAACGAGCACAGTGAAAGCGCCAGGGCGATCCATTCGATCATCTTTTCTCCTTCGGTAAGGCGTGGACAGGGTATTGCGTAGGCTCAGCGGCGCAGCGCTGAAAACTACATGTGTTTTCCTAATGTGAAAACTTATAAAATATACGGGTTTCACTCAGTCAAGATCATCGCCAAGCGCCGACGCCCGGTTAAGGATTTGTACAATGAACGCCTCTACAGCACGGCTGATCCCAGACGTGCCCTTCAGCGTCAGCCACTTCGATGACTGCCGCAATACTGGCTCGGGTTCAGTGTTCATTATCGCCTCGGGCAGCTCGGCAAAAGACTTCCCGTTCCAGACGTTTGCCGACATTCCAATGATCACGATGAACGGCGCAATCTCGATGTTCATCGATACAACGATCAAACCGTTCTTCTATGTCTGCACGGACCGGGATTTCTCCAATCAACAGCCCGAGCTGTTTGCCCAGGCCATGCACAGAAGTGAACGGGTCGCGCTCTGGGAAGATCACTACAACAGCGCCCATGTTGCCGCCAGCGGTGAGTTGTACTTTCTGCGCAAGGCACGCAAGGCGACGTTTTCCGATCTGCTGCGCAAAGACCACGAACTGATTCGCAACCGGCCGTTTCCAGGCAGCCGCAAGAAACCGCTGGGATTCAGCAAGAATCTGCACCGCGGCTTTTTCGACGCCCGTACCGTGGCGTACGTCGCCTTGCAGATCGCCTATCATGCCGGCTTCAACAAGGTCTTTCTGGTCGGTGTGGACCTCAACCAGAACGCAGGCAGATTTTACGAAAAACTGCACTCCAAGCTGTCACCGTGCGGACTGGATCAGCACTTCGACTCGCGAATTCTGCCGTCCTTCGAGCTGATGGCCGAGTCGGTGGTAGGAGATGACTTCGCGGTCTACAACTTGTCACCCTCTTCGCGCCTCCCGCGTACGGTCATCCCCTATAAAACCCTTGATGAAGCACAGGCACTGATTCACGCCGGTTGACTCAACCAGGCTTGGTCGCCAGCGCGCGCAGTGGCTAGGCTAGTGTCCTCATTCCACCCGTCGCCCTGCGCGGCTTTCGCCTGAGAGATTCCATGTCCGACAGCCGCCCCGTTGCCCTCGACGAAATCGACCGCCAGCTGATCTCGCTGCTGCAGATCAACGCCCGCGAAAGCGTCGCCATGCTTGCCCGGCAACTGGGCATCGCCCGCACCACCGTGACCTCGCGCCTGGCCCGTCTGGAAAAAACTAAAGTCATCAGCGGCTATGGCGTACGTCTGGGCCAGCGCTTGATCGATGGTGGCCTGCAGGCTTATGTCGGGATCAAAGTACAGCCACGCTCGGGTAAAGACGTGGTGCGGCGGCTCAGCGCCATGAGCCAGGTGCAGCAGCTGTGTACGGTGAGCGGTGAGTTCGACTATGTCGCCTGGCTGCGCAGCGATTCGCCAGAACAACTGGACCAATTGCTCGACCAGATCGGCAGTGTCGATGGCGTGGAGAAGACCACCACGTCAATTATCCTCAGCAGCAAGGTAGATCGCGGCCAACCCGTCTAATTGTAGAGGCGTATAGTCATTTCGACGAACACTCAATACAAATAGACGATAAACGTCACAAATAGACGACACTCTGCATCTTAATTACGTAACTACCACCCTCTAAACTGACCACCAGTATTTTCCTATACTCAAGCTCCGCATCCTGCGCAGCCCTGGCAAGGTCACCCATGAATAACAACAATCGTCACCCCGCCGACGGCAAAAAACCTGTCACCATTTTCGGCCCGGACTTTCCCTTCGCCTTTGACGATTGGATTGAGCACGCGGCCGGCCTGGGCAGCATCCCGGCCGACCGTCATGGCGAAGAAGTGGCGATTGTCGGTGCCGGTATCGCTGGCCTGGTGGCAGCCTATGAGTTGATGAAACTCGGCCTCAAGCCGGTAGTCTACGAAGCGTCGAAGATGGGGGGTCGCCTGCGCTCGCAGGCCTTCGAAGGTACCGATGGGATCATCGCAGAACTGGGTGGCATGCGTTTCCCGGTGTCTTCCACAGCCTTCTATCACTACGTCGACAAGCTGGGGCTGGAGACCAAACCCTTCCCCAACCCGCTGACCCCAGCATCAGGCAGCACGGTCATCGATCTGGAAGGCCAGACCCATTACGCCGAGAAACTCGCCGACCTGCCAAAACTGTTCCAAGAGGTCGCCGATGCCTGGGCTGATGCCCTGGAAGACGGCGCCCGCTTCGGCGATATTCAGCAGGCCATTCGCGATCGCGATGTGGCACGCCTGAAGGAGCTGTGGAACACCTTGGTGCCGCTGTGGGATGACCGCACGTTCTACGACTTTGTCGCCACCTCCAAGGCCTTTGCCAAACTCAGTTTCCTGCACCGGGAAGTGTTCGGCCAGGTCGGTTTCGGCACGGGTGGTTGGGACTCGGATTTCCCCAATTCAATGTTGGAAATCTTCCGCGTGGTGATGACCAACTGCGACGATCACCAACACTTGGTAGTGGGCGGCGTAGAGCAGGTTCCGCTGGGTATCTGGCGCCATGTCCCAGAGCGTTGCGCCCACTGGCCCGCGGGTACCAGCCTCAGTTCGCTGCACCGTGGCGCGCCGCGTCCAGGGGTCAAGAGCATCGCCCGCAACGCCGACGGACGCCTGGCCGTGACTGACAACTGGGGCGATACGCGCCATTACGCTGCGGTACTCACCACCTGCCAAAGCTGGCTGCTGACCACTCAGATCGAATGCGAAGAATCACTGTTCTCGCAGAAGATGTGGATGGCCCTGGACCGCACCCGCTACATGCAATCGTCGAAAACTTTTGTGATGGTCGATAGACCGTTCTGGAAGGACAAGGATCCACAAACCGGTCGCGACCTGATGAGCATGACCCTGACCGACCGCTTGACCCGCGGCACCTACCTGTTCGACAACGGCGACGACAAGCCGGGGGTCATTTGCCTGTCCTATTCGTGGATGAGCGATGCCCTGAAGATGCTTCCCCATCCCGTGGAAAAGCGGGTGAAACTGGCCCTTGATGCATTGAAAAAGATCTACCCGAAAGTCGACATCGCCGGCCACATCATCGGTGATCCAATTACTGTGTCCTGGGAAGCCGATCCGCATTTTCTTGGCGCGTTCAAAGGCGCCCTGCCTGGCCACTACCGCTACAACCAGCGCATGTACGCGCACTTCATGCAACAGGATATGCCCGCCGAACAACGCGGTATTTTCATCGCCGGCGACGACGTGTCGTGGACCCCAGCGTGGGTTGAAGGCGCCGTGCAAACCTCGCTCAATGCGGTGTGGGGTATCATGACTCACTTCGGTGGGCAGACCCATCCGGACAACCCAGGCCCCGGCGATGTGTTCGACGAACTCGGACCTATCGCCCTCGCCGACTGACGGGAGTAACGTCATGCGCATCGCGTTGTATCAAGGTGCTCCGCAGCCATTGGATGTACCCGGCAACCTCGAGCGCCTGCACCAGCAGGCGCAATTGGCAGCCGCCCGCGGCGCCGATTTGCTGGTCTGCCCGGAAATGTTCCTGACCGGCTACAACATCGGCAGCGAAGCCGTAGAGCGCCTGGCCGAGGCCGAAGACGGGCCTTCGGCGATGGCAGTGGTAGAGATCGCCCAGAGCAATCGCATCGCCATTGCCTACGGCTATCCGGAACTGTCCGAGGATGGTCGGGTGTACAACGCCGTGCAGTTGATCGACGCCCACGGCAGCAGCCTGTGCAACTACCGCAAGACCCACCTGTTCGGCGGCCTTGATCGGGCGATGTTCAGTCCCGGCCCCGACCACTATCCGGTCGTGGAATTGAACGGCTGGCGCCTGGGCATGCTGATCTGCTACGACATCGAGTTTCCGGAAAATGCCCGGCGCTTGGCGCTGGCCGGTGCCGAGCTGATTCTGGTGCCGACGGCAAACATGGTCCCCTACGATTTCATCGCCCAGGTGACCGTGCGCGCACGCGCCTATGAGAACCAATGCTACCTGGCCTATGCCAACTATTGCGGCGCCGAAAGCGAGATCCACTACTGTGGGCAAAGCAGCATTGTCGGCCCGGACGGCAGCATCCTGGCCATGGCCGGGCGCGACAGTCTCCTGCTGCAAGCCGACCTGGAACTGCAACGGGTGCATGAAGGACGCGCCAACACGCCTTACCTGCATGACCTGCGTCCTGAACTGTACGGCGCTCCGCGTGAGCGCAAATAATCCGCTAGCATGACGGTTCGCGCTGCAATGGAACCGTCATGCCCAGCATTGTGCAACACCTCACCCTCGACAATGGCCTGCACGTCACCCTGCGTCATGCCCCGCAGCTAAAGCGGTGCGCGGCCGCCGTACGGGTCATGGCCGGCAGTCATGACGCCCCACACGCCTACCCGGGGCTCGCACACTTTTTCGAGCACCTGCTGTTTCTCGGCAATACGCGTTTTCCCCTTGACGATGGCCTGATGCGTTTTGTGCAACGCCATGGTGGGCAGGTCAACGCTAGCACTCGTGAGCGCACCACCGATTACTTCTTCGAGGTTCCACAAGCAGCGTTCGCCGACGGCCTTGAGCGCTTGCTCGACATGCTCGCGCAGCCGATTTTTGATCAGCAACGGCAAATGCGTGAACGCGAAGTGATCCATGCCGAATTCATCGCCTGGTCGCGTAATCCTCAGGCTCAGTCGCAGTTCGCCCTGCTGCAACGGGTTTCCAAGCTCCATCGCCTGAGTGCTTTCCACGCTGGAAACCGCTACAGCCTTCCGGTGCACAGTGGTGACTTTCAATCCGCCTTGCAGAGCTTTCACCATCGCTTTTACCAAGCCGGGCAAATGCACCTCAGCTTGAGTGGGCCGCAAAGCCTGGAGGCGCTTCAGGTGTTGGCCCACCGTGCGGCAAACATCGTTGCCAAAGGTAATCGGATTTGGCAGGTAACACCGAGCGCACTGGCCGATGGCAAGCTCGTGCCGCATCTGAACGGCCAGCAGTTGGACCTGCTGTTAGCCGTCGAGCAGCAACCTGCCGCTTTGGAACAGGCCATCGACTACCTGGCCACCTGGCTGACCGACGCGCGCGAGGGTGGACCGCTGGCAGCACTTCGTCAGCGCGGCTGGTTGCAGTCACTGGAGTTCTCGCCGCTGTACAGCTTTGCCGGTCAGGCACTGTTGCACCTGCGCCTGAAGCTCAACGATGGCGCCGTCAGCGAGCGGGCCCAAGCGTTACTGCAGGATTGGTTGAGGTTCTTCCATACTGCCGAGCGCAAGGTGCTTAACCAGGAATATGCACGCTTGCAAGCCTGCCGCGAACAGGCCGCGACAGCGCTGGACCTGGCATGCCGTGACAGTGCCGCTAGGCCTTATCAGGCCCTTAGCGCTGACGCTGAGCAGGCCCTGGACAGTTTGCTCGATAGCCTGCTGGATCACTCCTCGCTGGCGCACTCTGAGCCCTGGCATTTGCCGGCTGCAGAATCTTTGCTCGACGTGCCCCAGCATGCCAACAGCAACACCACTGTTGCCACCGGCCTGTATTTCAGCCCGTTACTGCCGCATGCACGCGAACACGCTGTCGTCTATCTGCGCTGGCAGCTCACAGCAGCCGTGCGCGATCAACTCTGGCAGGTCCTTGACCGGGCGTTGCAGCCGCTGCGTGAGCGTGCGGCTGGGGTTGGCGTGGCGCTGAACTTCGACACCCATGGCGAATTCTGGCAGCTACGTTGCGCGGGGGCAGCGGACATAGTGGTCAATGTGATCCATGAAGCACTGGCGCTGCTGATTCACCCGGGCGCGGCCAGCTGGACCGCCAACACCACGGCTGAAGCCGAGGCCATGCCGATTCGCGCCTTGCTGCGGCTGCTTCCTAAACAGCTAATCGGTGAAAGTCCACGCCCCTTGCACGCGGGGCCCCTTAGCCACAGCGACCTGCAGGCTTTATGGACAAACGCCCGCTGGCAAGGCATGGCCACAGGTCTCAACCAAGCAGCACAGCACGCGTTGAATTGGGCCCTGCGCGCTGTTCCTGGGCATCCAGGGGAGCATCGGCCGGTGCGGATTGAAGCTGTTCGTCGCTGGCAAATGCTGCCGCCGTTGGCCAACGAACACGCGCTGTTGCTGTTCTGTCCACTACCCGACGAAGCGTGTGCCCGTTTGCTCGCGCAGCACCTCCAGGGGCCGTTCTATCAGCGTCTGCGGGTTGAGTTGCAACTGGGCTACGCGGTCTTCAGCGCC
The DNA here is from genome assembly GCF_050312595.1 of Pseudomonas sp. UM16. Classification (NCBI taxonomy): domain Bacteria; kingdom Pseudomonadati; phylum Pseudomonadota; class Gammaproteobacteria; order Pseudomonadales; family Pseudomonadaceae; genus Pseudomonas; species Pseudomonas sp. UM16. The sequence goes on from NZ_JBNPJT010000005.1 coordinate 74,229, forward strand.
TTTCGTCAGTTGCATGGCTGCAGTGGCCTGCTCCTCGGTGTGCAATCGCCCAGTGCCAGCCACGAACGGATCCTCGAGCATATCCATGAGTTTCTCGCGCCCCTGCCCTCCACTCTGAGCTGTAATGCCGAGGGCCAAAGGGCACTTGCCGAACAGCTCAGCGAAGCGACAATGAACAATGATGAGGTCGCCGAATGGGCGTGGCAGGCACAGCTAGGCCAGCGCAGTCAGGCATGCCTGGATGATCTGCAAACAGCGATTCTCGCGGTAGACGATGTAACACTGCGCCGTTGCGCCGAAGATCTCATCCTCGCCAAACACGGTTGGCTGTGTCTGGCCAATGGCCCAGCCGCACAAAGCGCTGGTTGGACAATGGTGTGATTCTTACCTGGTTTGTAACGGCGTTTATCGTAGATTTAACCATTCGGTTCGTATTTTTTAGTAAGATAGCGCAATCTCAGCTAATGGAACCTCGCATGCCGTGGGGTGGACTAACGACTAGCTGTCTAACCCAAGCCCCATCCGGAAGGAGTAATCCTATGTGGACCAAACCAGCATTCACTGACCTGCGTATCGGCTTTGAAGTGACCATGTATTTCGCAAGCCGCTGAGTTTGCTTGTGGTACAACGCCTCGGTCAGCCGGGGCGTTTTTATTTCAAGACGCGGCAGGAGTGGCCATGTACATCCAGATTCTAGGTTCCGCCGCCGGTGGCGGCTTCCCGCAGTGGAACTGCAACTGCGTGAACTGCAAAGGCTTTCGCGACGGTAGTTTGCTCGCCTCAGCGCGGACCCAGTCGTCGATTGCTCTGTCCGACGACGGTATCCACTGGGTGCTGTGCAACGCCTCGCCCGATATCCGCGCACAACTGCAGAGCTTCGCGCCCATGCAACCGGCGCGGGCGCTGCGCGACAGCGGCATCGATGCTATCGTTTTGCTCGACAGCCAGATCGACCACACCACGGGTCTGCTCAGCCTGCGTGAAGGCTGCCCGCACCAGGTCTGGTGCACCGAGATGGTCCACCAGGACCTGACTACCGGCTTCCCGCTGTTTACCATGTTGAGCCACTGGAACAGCGGCCTGCAGTGGAACCGTATCGAGCTGGAAGGCAGTTTTGTCATTGAAGCCTGCCCGAACCTGCGCTTCTCCCCGTTCCCGTTGCGCAGCGCTGCCCCACCCTACTCGCCACACCGTTTCGACCCGCACCCGGGCGACAACCTCGGGCTGATGGTCGAAGACCTGCGCACCGGCGGCAAACTCTTCTACGCCCCCGGCCTGGGCCAGGTCGACGACAGGCTGCTGCAGATGATGCGCGAGGCCGATTGTCTATTGGTCGACGGCACCCTGTGGGAGGATGATGAAATGCAACGCCGTGGTGTCGGCACACGCACAGGGCGAGAAATGGGGCACCTGGCGCAGAATGGCCCGGGTGGCATGCTTGAAGTGCTGGAAGGTTTCCCTGCTCAACGCAAGGTACTTATCCACATCAACAACACCAACCCGATTCTCGATGAAGACTCGGCCGAACGCGCCGAACTCGACCGCCGTGGCGTTGAAGTAGCCTTCGACGGCATGAGCATCAGCCTCTAGCAGGAGCCGACATGAGCGACGCCAAAGCGCTGTCCCCCACCGAATTCGAACAGGCCCTGCGCGCCAAGGGTGCCTACTACCACATCCATCACCCCTACCATGTGGCGATGTATGAAGGCCGTGCCAACCGTGAACAGATTCAGGGCTGGGTTGCCAACCGCTTCTACTACCAGGTCAACATACCGATGAAGGATGCCGCGATCCTGGCCAACTGCCCGGACCGCGAGATTCGGCGCGAGTGGATTCAACGGCTGCTCGACCATGACGGTGCGCCTGGCGAAGACGGCGGTATCGAGGCTTGGTTGCGCTTGGGTCAGGCAGTGGGCCTAGACCCTGATCAGCTGCGTTCCCAGGAGCTGGTGCTGCCTGGCGTGCGTTTTGCCGTGGATGCCTATGTGAACTTCGCCCGCCGTGCCAGCTGGCAGGAAGCAGCCAGCAGCTCGCTGACCGAGCTGTTCGCCCCGCAGATCCACCAGTCGCGCCTGGACAGCTGGCCGCAGCACTACCCGTGGATCGACCCGGCCGGCTACGAGTACTTCCGTACCCGCCTGGGGCAGGCTCGCCGGGATGTCGAACACGGCTTGGCAATCACCCTGCAGCACTACACTACAGTAGAGGGCCAACAGCGCATGCTGGAGATCCTGCAGTTCAAGCTGGACATTCTCTGGAGCATGCTCGATGCCATGAGCATGGCCTACGAATTGAACCGTCCGCCTTACCACAGTGTCACCAGCGAGCGGGTCTGGCACAAAGGAATCGCCCTATGAGTTTTGATCGAGGACAAACCCCGAAATGGCGTCCGGGTTATCGCTTCCAGTACGAGCCTGCGCAAAAGGCTCATGTCCTGCTCTACCCCGAGGGCATGATCAAGCTCAACGAGAGTGCCGCGCTGATCGGTGGGCTGATTGACGGCCAGCGTGATGTGGCGGCGATCATTGCCGAGCTGGGCGAGCAATTTCCCGATGTGCCTGAGCTCGGTGACGACATTGAGCAGTTCATGGAGGTCGCCCGTGCCGAACACTGGATCGTCCTTGCCTGAGGTGCCGGCAAAACCCGACGTCGGCCTGCCGCTGTGGCTGCTCGCCGAGCTGACCTACCGTTGCCCGTTGCAGTGCCCGTACTGCTCCAACCCACTGGATTTTGCCGCCCAGGGTCAGGAGCTGAGCACCGCGCAATGGTTCAAGGTCATGGCCGAGGCGCGGGAAATGGGCGCAGCGCAGTTGGGCTTTTCCGGTGGCGAGCCACTGGTGCGCCAGGACCTCGTCGAGTTGATCGCTGAAGGTCGGCGCCTGGGTTACTACACCAACCTGATCACTTCCGGCATCGGCCTAACTGAGCAGAAGATTGCCGCATTCAAAGAAGCCGGCCTGGACCATATCCAGATCAGCTTTCAGGCCAGCGATGAGCAGGTCAACAACCTGCTCGCCGGTTCGAAAAAAGCTTTCGCGCAGAAACTAGAAATGGCCCGCGCGGTTAAGGCCCACGGCTATCCGATGGTGCTGAATTTTGTCACCCACCGGCATAACATCGACAAGATCGACCGCATCATCGAACTGTGCATCGCCCTGGAGGCTGACTTCGTAGAATTGGCCACTTGTCAGTTCTATGGGTGGGCCCATCTCAACCGCGTTGGTTTGTTGCCGACCCGCGCGCAGCTGCAGCGGGCTGAACGCATCACCAATGAATACCGCGACAAACTCAAGGCTGCCGGCAATCCGTGCAAACTGATTTTTGTCACCCCGGACTACTACGAAGAGCGCCCCAAGGCCTGCATGAACGGCTGGGGCAGCGTGTTTCTCACTGTTACCCCAGATGGAACCGCGCTGCCATGCCATGGCGCCCGTCAGTTGCCCGTGCAGTTTCCCAACGTGCGCGAGCACAGCATGCAACACATCTGGTACGACTCGTTCGGCTTCAACCGCTTTCGCGGCTATGACTGGATGCCCGAGCCGTGCCGCTCCTGCGCCGAAAAGGAAAAGGACTTCGGCGGCTGCCGCTGCCAGGCTTTCATGCTCACCGGCGACGCCAGCAATGCCGACCCGGTCTGTGCCAAATCAGCCGAGCACGGCATCATCCTCAAGGCCCGCGAGGAAGCCGAGTACGCCCACCTGAACATTGAAGAGCTGACCTTCCGCAATGAGCGAAACTCCCGTGTCATCGCCCGCAACTGAGCGTTTCAGCGCCGAACAGGCAGTGGCCGCCGGCACCGATTTTGCTGAATTACGCGTCGGCCCCCGAGGTTTATTCTGGAACGAATTCCGCCCAGGTGATGGAGCCTGCCGAATCTGGCATTGGCGTGAAGGTCAGGCCCATTGTCTTACCCCCGATGGTTTCAGCGTGCGTAGCCGAGTCTACGAGTATGGCGGGGGCAGCTTTTGTCTGAGCGAAGAAGGCCTGGTGTTCGTCAACGAAGCCGACCAGCAGCTGTACAGCCAAGACCTGGAAGGTGGTGACCCTGTGGCACTGACCCAGGGTGATTGCCGTTATGGCGATCTGCGCTGGGCTGCGGGACAGGTGCTGGCGGTGGAAGAAACCCATGCTGCAGATCTGGTCGAACATCGCCTGGTAGCAATAGCTCCAGAACTGCGCGAAATACTGGCCGAAGGTGCGGACTTTTATGCAGCACCAACGCTAAGTGCCGATGGCTCTCGCTTGGCGTGGATTGAGTGGAGCCGGCCCGAGCAGCCTTGGACCGCCACCCGCCTGCTTTGCCGTGAGCGGATGAACGATGGACGCTGGGGGCTGCCACGTTGCATTGCCGGTCACCAAGGCCCGGCGCAATCACTGCAACAGCCACGCTTCGATGGTCGTGGGCGGCTGTATTGCCTGTCCGATCAAAACGGTTTCTGGCAACCCTGGGGCGAAACCGCCCAGGGCTGGAGTGCCTTGCCCGCCAGCAATGCCGATCACGCCGCAGCGCCTTGGCAACTTGCTGCTTGCACCTGGCTGCCGCTGGGCGAACATCACTACCTGGCAACCTGGTTCGAGGACGGTTTCAGTCGCCTGGGCCTGTGTCATGCCGATGGTTCGCAACAACAAGTGGAAACCGACTTCAGCCGCTTCCGCTGTCTGGATCTGGATCAGGATTTTCTCTACGCCATCGCCGCCTCGCCCACCAGCCCGTCAGCGGTGATTGCCATCAGCCGCGTGGATCATCGCGTCCAGGTCTTGGCAGGTGGCGCGTCCCCTTTGCCTGCCGAACGCATCAGCCGCCCACAGTCATTGCGCTACCCCAGCGGTGACGGTATCGCCCATGGCTTCTTTTACCCGGCGATGAATGGCGCCAAGCGCCCACCGTTGATCGTGTTCGTTCACGGAGGCCCGACCTCGGCCTGCTATCCGGCACTCGATCCGCGCATCCAGTACTGGACTCAACGTGGCTTCGCCGTGGCGGACCTCAATTACCGCGGCAGCAGTGGTTACGGTCGCAGTTACCGCCAGGCCTTGCATTTGCGTTGGGGTGAAATCGATGTCGAAGATGCCTGCGCCGTGGTCGAGCACCTAGCCGAACGCGAGCTGATTGATCCTGCCAAAGCGTTTATCCGTGGTGGCAGTGCCGGAGGCTACACCACTCTATGCGCTTTGGCGTTTCGCGATGTTTTTCGCGCCGGCGCCAGCCTCTATGGCGTCAGCGATCCCCTGGCGCTGGCGCGCGCCACGCATAAGTTCGAAGGCGACTACCTCGACTGGCTGATCGGTGACCCGCAATTGGATGCCGCACGCTATCAGCAACGTACGCCATTGCTGCATGCCTCTGGCATCAACGTCCCAGTGATCTTCTTTCAGGGCGAGCTGGATGCCGTAGTAGTCCCAGAGCAGACCCGTTCGATGCTGGCAGCGCTCAAAGCCAACGGTATCCATGCTGAAGGGTACTTCTATCCGAGCGAACGCCATGGTTTTCGTACCGCAGCCAATTTGGCGCATGCACTGGAGGAAGAGTGGCGGTTCTATCGGCAGGTGTTAGCCGAAAAATAGCTGCTGTCTCGGTAAAAACATCAGTCTTGTGCTGACCTGTGGGAGCTGGCCGTGCCAGCCCCACGAAAGCCAAGCCTGCCGTTAGCGTTTAGCGATGATGTACACCGCATGCACGATCCCCGGAATGTACCCCAACAACGTCAGCAGAATGTTCAGCCAGAAGGCGCCGCCGAAGCCGACCTGCAGGAATACGCCCAGTGGCGGCAGGAGAATGGCGATGATGATGCGGATAAAGTCCATTGGGCAGCTCCCTTCAATGATGTACTAGAACTGACTCTAGCGCCGCGTCAGGGTTCAACCCAGCCATAGCAGATAAAAAAACGCCCCAAGCCAAAAAACTACAGGCCCGGGGCGATGCGCAGGAACGCGAGACGGTTCGGTTACTTCACCGAAGGTGAAAAATCAGGCAGTGGCTTCGCGCCGCTGGTGCTGTTGCGCCGAATGCACCCGAGCAAAGGCTCGAGCCAGACGCAGAAGCATTTCATCGATGTTGCCTTTGCTCACGTTCAGCGCTGGTGAGAAGCGCAACACGTCAGCCTGTGGGGCGTTGAGCAGCAGGCCTTCCAGCAGGGCAGCCTTGACCAGTTCGGCGCCATTGTCTTCGCTTAGTTGCAATGCCCACAGCAAGCCCTGGCCACGCACTTCACTTTGGGCGTAACGGCCGGCCAGACGGCTCAGACCATCACGCAGGTGCCGACCGGCATCCTCGACCTGCTCGAAAAAGCCCGGTTCCAGAACGGTTTCCAGCACCGCCAGGCCGGCGGCGCTCATCAGTGCATTGCCGTGATGGCTACCTTCCAGTTCGCCGGCCTCGGCGCAACAGGCACTGCCACGCGCCAGCAAGGCCGCCAATGGCACGCCGCCGCCCAGGCCCTTACCGAGGGTGATGATGTCGGCCCGCACGCCGTAGGTCTGCTCGGCAAGCAGGGCACCACAACGGCCAACACCGGTCTGCACTTCATCAAGAATCAACAGAATGCCCAACTCACGGCACAGCTGCTCAACCCCCTTGAGGTAGGCAGCAGTGGCTGGAATCACCCCAGCCTCACCCTGGATAGGTTCGAGCATGATCGCCACCGTGCGCGAATCGACGGCGGCGTGCAGCGCCTCCAAGTCGTTGAACGGCACTTTGCTGAAGCCCGGCAATCCCGGCTCACAGCGGTTGCAAGGCGACGGATCGGAGGCCGACAACGCCCCTAGGCTGCGCCCATGGCAACTCTGGCTGGCGGTGATGATGTGATAGGCGCCATTGCGATGCAGCTGCCCCCACTTGCGCGCCAGCTTGATTGCGCCTTCGCAGGCCTCGGCACCGCTGTTGAGCAGATAGGCCTGGTCGCTGCCAGTGCTCTGACACAAGAGATTGACCAACTTCAGCAAGCCTCGGTTATGAAAGCCTGCCCCTGGGTTGATCAATGCCTGCGCCTGGCTTCCCAGCGCTTTGACCAGCACGCCAGGACTATGACCGAGGCTGTTGACCGCACAACCCTGAGTGAAATCGAGGTAGGCGTGGCCTTCACTGTCCCATAGCCAGGAGCCCTGGCCACGCACGAAGACCTGCGGCGCACGTTCAGTGGCGGGCATCAGGCAATCGCGAGGCAATGCTTCTTGAGCTGCTGCGACAATCGGCATGGGCTTGCGCTCGGTCACAATTGGCGTAGGGCGTCGAAAACTGAACAGGTTCATGTGTTCAACCCTTTTGCCAATCCTATGTAAACAACACCAAGATACACAGTCTTCATCTCGCCTAATGGCCCTGCAAGCCTTGTGAATACGGGATAGACTAGGCTTCTTGAGGGCTAACGGCCATTTGGTTTTTCGAGCATTTTTGATAAGTATTTCTTATGGATTTTCGCCAACTGCGTTATTTCGTCGCGGTCTACGAAGAAGGCCATGTGGGCCGGGCTGCCGAGCGCCTGTCATTGTCACAACCGGCGCTGTCACAACAGATTCGTCAGCTCGAACACAGCCTGGATGTCAGCCTGTTCGAACGGGGCAACAAGCGCCTGCTACCGACTCTGGCCGCGCATACCTTGTACAACCATGCCCTGCCCCTGCTCGACGGCTTGCAGCGGGCTCGCGAGGCCCTGCGCAACTTCAAGGGTCAGTCACTGCGCACCTTGGCCATCGGCGTTCTGCAAACCGTCCGTCCAAGCCTGGTCCCACAATTACTCGACCGCGTGCGCAAAGCCCAACCGCACCTGGTGGTCCAGATCTACGAGCTGTCAGGCCTGGAGATTGAGCGACGCCTGCTCAACGGCAGCCTGGACATCGGCATCAGCTACCTGCCACCGCGCCAGCCGGGGCTGCATGGCTTGTTGCTATACGAAGATGAACTGCAACTCGTAATCCCCAACACTCACCCGTTGCGTGAATTCAAGAAGGTCTCGCTCAAGCAAGCGGCAGAGCTGCCCATGTTGCTGCTCGGCGAAGAGTTCCAGGTGCGCCAGATCTGGCAGACCCAACTGGCCAACCTTGGCCGTCGGCCACAGGTGCAGGCTGAAATGAACAACATGGGCGGGATTCTCGATAGCCTCGGTCATACCTCGCTGGCCACTGTACTGCCGGGCCGGGCCAAGGAAGTGGTTGAGGACGATCAAGAGCTGCTCTGGAAACCGCTGAGTGAGCCGCGGGTTCCACTGAAGATTGGCCTGGTGTTTCGCGATGCCCAGCGCCAGCAGGCATCGGTCGAATTGCTGCGCACGCTGCTGGAAGAGGAAGCCGACCCCAGGCAGATGGGGGTATCGCCGCTGGATGTGCTGGGCTAATGCTTGCCTGAACTTTTCGTTGGGCAAAAGAAAACCCCGCCGAAGCGGGGCTTTGCAGACTGTTTCCCTGACATCCATTTCGCCCCGCCACCCTGGCAGGAATCCTTCGTGTCCCTGTTCTGTACTTGCGCTTCCTGCGCTACGTCCATGGGAGAAGATTAACTGTGGATCCAATCTTTCGATAGAGGCGAAAAGTCACCACGTCGTGTAAGACATTGCTTACACGGCGCACTATTGTCAGAACTGCGCTGCGTCCAGCAGGTACAACGACTCACTGCCGGCTTTCACCGAAGCGCTGAGTGAATGGATACGTGGCAGCAGTCGGGCGAAATAGAAGCGTGCGGTGCCGAGCTTGCTGGCGTAGAAATCATCTTCGCCCTGCTTGCCCAGCGCGCTGCGCGCCATCAGTGCCCACATGTAGGCATAGGCGGTGTAGCCGAATACCTGCAGGTACTCCACCGAGGCCGCGCCAATTTCGTTCGGATTATTTTTGGCCCGATCGAGCACCCAGGCGGTCAAGTCGTCGAGGTTATCCAGGGCGGCGTTGAGCGGTTTAACGAACTCAGCCAATTCACTGTCGGCCGTGGCAGTGAAATGGCGGATCTCGTCGGCAAACAGCTTGTATAGCACCCCACCGCTACCGACAACCTTGCGCCCCATCAAATCCAGAGCCTGGATGCCGTTGGTGCCTTCGTAGATCTGGGTAATGCGCACGTCACGCACCAGTTGTTCCTGGCCCCACTCTCGAATGTAGCCATGGCCGCCGAACACCTGCTGACCATGCACAGCTGACTCCAAACCGAGGTCAGTGAGGAACGCCTTGGAGACCGGGGTCAGCAATGCAACGAGGTCTTCAGCACGTTTGCGTGTGCTTGCATCTTCGCTGTACTTGGCGGTGTCCAGTTGCATGGCGACATAGGTGGAGAAGGCGCGCCCCCCCTCGTTCAATGCCTTCATGGTCAGCAGCATGCGCCGCACGTCCGGATGCACGATGATCGGGTCGGCGACCTTGTCTTTGGCTTGCGCGCCGGTTGGGGCACGGCTCTGCAGACGGTCACGGGCATACTCGATGGCGTTCTGGTAGGAACGTTCCGCCGAAGCCAGCCCCTGGATACCCACACCCAGACGCTCGTAGTTCATCATGGTGAACATCGCCGCCAGGCCTTTGTTCGGCTCGCCCACCAGGTAACCCAGCGCTTCGTCGAAGTTCATCACACAGGTGGCCGAAGCCTGAATACCCATCTTGTGCTCGATCGAACCGCAGTTGACCGGGTTGCGTGCACCGAGGCTGCCGTCAGCGTTGACCATGAACTTGGGCACCAGGAACAGGGAAATGCCCTTTGGCCCGGCGGGTGCGTCCGGCAGTTTGGCCAGCACCAGGTGAATGATATTTTCGGTCAGGTCGTGCTCACCACCGGTGATGAAGATCTTGGTGCCACTGACTTTATAGCTGCCGTCTGCTTGCGGCTCGGCCTTGGTGCGAATGATGCCCAGGTCGGTCCCGGCGTGTGGCTCGGTCAGGCACATGGAACCGGCCCAGATACCGGCATACATATTCGGCAGGTATTGTTGCTTGAGCTCTTCGCTGGCGTGGGCGTTGATCGACAAGCAAGCACCGGCAGTCAGCATCGGGTACAGGCCAAACGCCAGGCTTGATGAGTTGACCATTTCCTCGACTTGGGCCGAGATCACCTTGGGCATACCCATACCGCCGTAGGCCGGATCACCGCCAACACCTACCCAGCCACCTTCGGCATAGGTTTTGTAGGCGTCGATGAAACCGGCCGGAGTGCTCACGGCACCGTTATCCCAATGGCAGCCTTCTTCGTCGCCGCTGCGGCTCAGTGGGGCGATGCTTTTGCCCGTGACCTTGCCGGCCTCCTCCAGCACCGCGAGGGCGGTCTCCTCATCGACAGCGTCTGCCAAGCCGGGCAATTGCGCCCAAAGCTTGGAGACTTCGAAGACTTCATTGAGGACGAAGCGCATATCGCGCAGGGGCGCTTTATAGTCAGCCATGGCAACCTCTCACACTAGAGTCGGGGGGCGGCCCCGCAGGACCGCTTCACTGTTATGCAGGCAGTGTAACCGAACAACTTTTGCGAGACATAGGGTCATCTGGCGACCGCGTAGTCAATTACAGTCACGCCATGCGCACTGCCCCACGTTTGGCCTGATGACCGTAGGCCACGACGCAATTGCGCCCTGCACCTTTGGCGCTGTAGAGCGCCTGGTCGGCCGACTTGAGCACTTCGTCGGGTGAGCGGTGATCAATCAGACGCTCGCTGACGCCGATACTGATGGTCACCGACACGCTGGTTGCAGCCGCTGCTCCGCGTCGCTGGCGACCTTGTTGATCGTCCTGCGGCCGGTTGTCCTGATTGCGCAACTGGATGTTGTAGTTGGCGATCACTTCGCGTACCGCCTCCAGGTGCGGCATGCACTCTTCGATGCTCTTGCCGGCAAACACCAGGGCGAACTCCTCACCGCCATAACGATAGGCGCGACCACCACCGGTTACCTTGGACAGTTTGCTGGCCACCAGGCGCAGAACCTGGTCACCGACATCATGACCGTGGGTGTCGTTGAATTTTTTGAAGTGATCAACGTCGGTCATCGCCAGCACATAGTTGCGCCCCAGGCGTTGCATACGTTCATTGAGTGCGCGTCGTCCGGGCAAGCCGGTCAGTTCATCACGAAAGGCCATCTGATAAGCCTCGTGAGAAACCGCCGCCGCGATCATCAACATTACCTGACTGCACATGATGTTGAGGGTGAAAGGCAAAATGAACGTCTTTGGCAACATCCAGAAAATGCCGATCAACCCGACAATCTGCGCGGCATGCAAAGGGCGGGGCTCACGCAGGTACTGAACCACGAGCACGACAAAGGCAATAAAGAACACCGGATAGGCCAGCTGGATCAGGCTCATCCATTGACCATGCAACGACGGCCAGCGAATTTCGGCCAACCAACCCAACAAGACCTGAGGAAAACTCTGCTCCAGGCCAAGGGCGACACTGCCGACAGCCAACAATACGGCGAATCGCGCCACCATGTCCTGGAATAGATGCGTACGTTCCTGCCAGGCACCGTACAGGGCAAACATCAGCGGCAATAGCAGACACACCAAATGAAACACTACCGCCGCATCTTCGCGGACGCGGCCGTTGTCACGGTAGAAGTCGGTCTGGGTATCGAGCAGAAAATAAGCGATGTAGACCGTAAGCATCAGGAACAGCTCGCGCTGACGGCGATAAACCGCGCAATAGGCGCCACCCAACAGCAACACCAATGTTGGTAGAACGTTGAACAGTGACGTAAAGAAGACGCTGAGGTCTCTCACATAGGCAGCCGCGAGCCCTGACACCAACAGACAAACTGACGGCAGGAAGTGGCTCGGGCGTACAGCGGATAAACGAAACAAGGGTAATCTCCGACCCGGCAGATCAATAATGGCATTGTGCCTTAATGTATCGGCAACGCCCATGAATTGATGAATGCGCTTTATCGGGTCGTAGAAGGCCTTAAACAAAAACGCCTGCCGCTGAGGGCAGGCGTTTCGTTACCGCAGATGACTTAGTACGAGAGACCGAAGTGCTCTTCGTTCATGTCCATCAGGTTGTTGGCACCCGACAGCATGGTTGCCACGTGCGTGCGGGTACGCGGCAGGATACGCTGGAAGTAGAAGCGCGCGGTCTGCAGCTTGGCGGTGTAGAACGCTTCTTCGCTGGTGCCGGCAGCCAGTTTCTCGGCAGCCAGGCGCGCCATGTCAGCCCAGAAGTAAGCCAGGCAGGCGTAACCGGAATACATCAGGTAGTCCACCGAGGCAGCGCCGACTTCTTCGCGGTCCTTCATCGCGGCCATACCGACCTTCATGGTCAGTTCGCCCCACTCTTTGTTCAACTGGGCCAGCGGTGCGACGAACTCGCTGATGGCTTCGTTGCCTTCGTTACCCTGGCAGAACTTGTGCACGATCTTGGTGAAGCCCTTGAGCGCTTCGCCTTGGGTCATCAGCACTTTACGGCCGAGTAGGTCCAGCGCCTGGATGCCGGTGGTGCCTTCGTACAGCATGGAAATACGGCTGTCGCGAACGTTCTGCTCCATGCCCCACTCAGCGATGAAGCCGTGGCCGCCATAGATCTGTACGCCGTGGTTAGCCGCCTCGAAGCCGACCTCAGTCATGAATGCCTTGGCAATCGGCGTCATGAACGCCAGCAGTGCATCGGCTTTCTTCTTCTCTTCTTCGTCCTGGCTGTACTTGACGATGTCGACCTGCTTGGCCGTGAAGTAGACCATGGCGCGGTTGCCTTCGGCGAAGGCCTTCATGGTCAACAGCATGCGACGAACATCCGGGTGCACGATGATCGGGTCAGCGGCTTTTTCCGGTGCTTTCGGGCCAGTCAGCGAGCGCATTTGCAGGCGGTCACGAGCGTATTTCAGGCCACCTTGGAAGGCTACTTCAGCGTGGGCCAGGCCTTGCAGCGCGGTACCCAGGCGAGCAGTGTTCATGAAGGTGAACATGCAGTTCAGGCCTTTGTTGGCCGGGCCGATCAGGTAGCCGGTAGCCGCGTCGAAGTTCATCACGCAGGTGGCGTTACCGTGGATGCCCATCTTGTGCTCGAGGGAGCCACAGGACACCGCGTTACGCTCGCCCACAGTGCCTTCGGCAGTCGGCATGAACTTCGGCACGATGAACAGCGAGATACCTTTGGTGCCAGCTGGAGCATCCGGCAGACGCGCCAGTACGATGTGGACGATGTTGTCGGCCATATCGTGCTCACCGGCCGAGATGAAAATCTTGGTGCCGGTTACTTTGTAGGAACCATCGGCCTGAGGCTCGGCCTTGGTGCGCAGCATGCCCAGGTCGGTACCGCAGTGCGGCTCGGTCAGGCACATGGTGCCGGTCCACTCGCCGGACACCAGCTTGGTCAGGTAGGTCTCTTGCTGCTCGGCGGTGCCGTGCTCGGAGATGGTGTTCATTGCGCCGTGCGACAGACCAGGGTACATGCCCCACGACCAGTTCGACTCGCCGACCATCTCGCTGATCGCCAGGCCCAGCGACTCTGGCAGACCCTGACCACCGTGATCGACGTCATGGGCCAGGCTTGGCCAGCCGCCTTCGACGAACTGCTGGTAGGCATCCTTGAAGCCAGTCGGGGTTTTCACGCCCGATTCGCTCCAGGTGCAACCTTCCAGGTCACCTACGCGGTTCAGCGGAGCCAAAACCTGTTCACAAAACTTGGCGCCCTCTTCGAGGATGGCGTTAACCATGTCTGGGGTGGCGTCCTGGCAAGCCGGCAGGCTCTGATAATGCGCTTCGTAACCGAGCAACTCGTCACGTACGAAGCGAATATCACGCAAGGGGGCTTTGTACTCAGGCATAGCGATGAACCTCTGCTGATGAATCCTGGATAGGGAGACCGCGATATACCGACCAGCTCTAGGTGGCTTTCGGTCAAACAGTTGTTTGAAACATACGTTTACGCCGAAAACTTGTCAAGCATCAAGCAGAGGGCAGTTCGGTCATGCAAGACTGGCCGATTGATCAGGCAAAAATCCGCACAAACGCGCAGCCGAGCGCCTGCCAGCAAGGCCAAGGCGCTGATACTCAAAGACTAGTTGAAGCCGCGCAGCTCGCGCGGCGAGGGGCTCAGGCGTAGGTGTCGATCAGCGTGCCGAGCATTTCGTCCGATGCTTTGGCCACTTTGACACCCAATTCGACCTGATGCTTGCCCAGGGCCATTTCCACACTGCTGGTGGCCAAGTCCATCTGCTGGCTACGGTCGACCGCACGCAGACGTTCGGCCTGATAGTCACTGGACTGGCTGGTGGCTGCACGCTCGACGGTGGTGTTGGCGATCTGGCTGGCGGCCTGATCGACGCGGTTCTGCCCGGTCTGAATGGCCCCGAGCCCCGCGTAGAATGCTGAGTTGCCTGAGATTTCCATGTCGAAACTCCCTGTCGCTGAAGGCGAACAGCCTCTATTGAAGCAGACCTACTGGCAAAAGGCCCGTTGAAATCAGTAATGGCATGTTGCCATTCGATAGACTCAGGCTAGTCCAGCAGGTCCAACTGCAAGTGACCTGCTACCGCTTCAGCGCTGACCTGCTTGAGTTTCGGTACTCGCCCCAGACAAGGTGCAGGCAAACGCTCGGCCAGGCTCGCCAGGTTCTCTTCAAGTCGCGAGGTACGTGGATCGACGATGTTCGCGACCCAGCCGGCCAGTTGCAATCCATCACGCGCGATCGCTTCAGCGCTGAGCAAGGCATGGCTGATACAGCCCAGACGCACACCGACCACCAGAATCACCGGAAGCTTCAAGGCAATGGCCAGGTCCGAGAGGCTGGCCTGGTCGGACAGCGGGACACGCCAGCCACCCGCGCCTTCGATCAGGGTGAAATCGGCACCCTGGGCCAGAATTTGGCGCATCGGTGCCAATAACGCCTGCACACTCAATGTCACGCCGGCTTCACGGGCTGCCAGGTGCGGGGCAATGGCCGGCTCGAAGGCGAAAGGATTGACCTGTTCATACGGCAGCTTGATCGAACTTTGTGCAATCAACGCCAAGGCATCGTCATTGCGTAGCCCCTGGGTGCTGGCGCTGCAGCCGGAAGCGACCGGTTTGGCCCCCAACGTGCTCAGGCCAGCCTGGTGCGCTGCATGCAATAGCCCAGCCGCCACGGTGGTCTTGCCGACATCGGTGTCAGTGCCTGCGATGAAATAGGCTGGGCTCATCTCAATTCCCTTCTTTCAACGGCTTTTGCAGTACACCGTAGACCACTTGATAGGTCGCTGGCAGCCCTTGCGCTTGGCGAAACTGCTCATAGGCCTGCAACAGGCGCTGCATCCGCGCCCGGCCGGTCAGCCCAGCCGGGCGGCCGGGGTTGAGATTGTGCGCCCCCAAGGCCTTGAGTTCGTGGGTCAGGCTGCGTACATCGGAGTAGTACAACACATGGGGACGGGCCTCCAGCTCCAGCACCTGCAACTCACTTTCGGCGCACAAACGCTGGTAGTCCTCCAGGCGGCGGAAGCGGTTGACATGGACCAGGCCGTCGACCGCCTGCCAACTCTCGCGCAGCTCATGCAGCGTGCCTACGCAGAGGCTGGCAAAAGCCAGCACACCGCCGGGTTGCAGGATGCGTCGGGCTTCATTGAGCACGCTGCGAAAATCACCACACCATTGCACCGCCAGGCTGGTGAAGATCAGCTCGACGCTAGCGTCTTTCAACGGCAGCCGCTCGGCATCGCCGGCCACATGGTAGTGCGCCCCACCTTGCCCTCGGGCGTGCTGGAGCATGCCTTCGGCGATATCTACAGCAATACCGCCAGCCTGGGGAAAACGCCAGCGCAAGGCGCGACTGAAGTGCCCGGTACCGCTACCCAGGTCGACCCAGCGTTGCGGATTGACACCCGCAGGCAATTGCTCGAGCAACGC
This sequence comes from Pseudomonas sp. UM16, assembly GCF_050312595.1. Classification (NCBI taxonomy): domain Bacteria; kingdom Pseudomonadati; phylum Pseudomonadota; class Gammaproteobacteria; order Pseudomonadales; family Pseudomonadaceae; genus Pseudomonas; species Pseudomonas sp. UM16. The sequence continues at coordinate 89,994 of NZ_JBNPJT010000005.1, forward strand.
GCTGCCCACGGCGCGTTGCAATTCAGCGACGCTGTCGTAGCTGGCGGCAGCACGCGAAAACGAAGCCGCCACCTGGCGCTTGTCAGGCAAGGCACCGGGCAGGCCCGGCAGAGAAAGATCAGTCATCGCCACTCTCATGTACAAAGGCCTTTATTGCAGCCGCCAACTCATGAGGTGTTTCCATCACAAAACCATGAGCACCGTCTTCAAGCAGCCCGACTTCCACGTCGGGCAATTCTTCGAGCAACACCCCGGCGACTTCCGCCGGCACCAGCGCATCACGCCCGGCGAATAGATGCAACTGCGGGCCGCCATAGGCCTGCAAGGCATTGCGAGTATCCAGCTGGCCGAGCACTTCAAGCCCGGCCACTAGCTGTTCCGGTGCAGGCGTCGGCATGCTGGCACTGAGCAGGCGCGCCAGGCTGCGTGGCTCCTGCGCACCTTGCGAGCACAGCGAAACGAAGCGTTTGAGCGTGACCTGGGTGTGATAACGGCAACCTTCGAGAAAGGTCTGGAAGGTATCGGCAGCCATGCCATGCGGCCAATCAGGACGGCTGACAAAGCTGAGGTTGCTGCCCAGGGTTATCAGACCGTGGCAGTCATCGCCACGGCGCGCCGCGAGTTCGGCAGCGAGCATTGCGCCCAACGACCAGCCACCGAGCCAGGCATTGCGTGGCAGTTGCCGGTCGAGCGTGTCGAGCCAATCCTTCGGGTCATGCGAAAGCAGGGTGGGCAGGTCGTGAATCTCGACCTGCAAGCCGGGGTCGATAGCGCGCAATGTCGCCACCAACGGCTGTAATGCAGAACGTCCCAGGCCCCAGCCCGGCAGTAGTACCAGTCGGTTACGCATCAGCAGGCTCCAGCAGCGGGTAACAGTCGGCCAATGCATCCAACAATAGCTGCACCTGCGCCACACTGTGCGCTGCGCTTAAGGTTACCCGCAGGCGTGCGCTGCCCGCTGGCACTGTCGGTGGGCGAATCGCGGTCACCAGCAAGCCGCGGTCACGCAGCATCTGCGACAACCGCAACGCCCGCGCACTGCCCCCAATCAGGATTGGCTGAATCGGCGTGAAGCTGTCCATCAACTGCAGGCCAATCTGCTCGGCACCACTACGAAACTGCTGGATCAGCGCTGCCAGATGCTCGCGACGCCAATGCTCGCTACGCAGCAGTTGCAGGCTGCGCAACGTGGCACACGCCAGGGCTGGCGGCTGGCTGGTGGTATAGATGTAGGGGCGGGCGAACTGGATCAGGCACTCAATCAAATCCTCACTGCCAGCCACAAAGGCACCCGCAGTGCCGCAAGCCTTGCCCAGCGTGCCGATCAGCACCGGCACCTGTTCAAGGCTCAAACCGAAATGCTCGACGATCCCACCACCATTGCGACCCAAGGTGCCCAGGCCATGGGCATCATCGACCATCAACCAGGCGTCGCGGGCCTGGGCTGTAGCGGCCAGGGCCGGCAGGTCGGCAATATCGCCATCCATGCTGAACACCCCATCGGTGACCACCAGCGTGTTGCCCACGGCCTTGTCCAGGCGGCTGGCCAGACTGCTCGCGTCGTTATGCAGATAACGGTTGAAACGTGCGCCACTGAGCAGCCCGGCATCGAGCAATGAGGCATGGTTGAGGCGATCCTGCAGGACTGTGTCGCCCTGCCCCACCAGTGCCGTCAAGGCACCAAGGTTGGCCATATAGCCGGTGGAAAACAGCAGTGCACGCGGGCGTCCGGTGAGTTCGGCAAGCGCCTCTTCCACCTCGTGATGCGGGGTACTGTGGCCGATCACCAAGTGCGAAGCACCACCGCCGACGCCCCAACGCTCAGCACCGGCGCGCCAGGCAGCGATCACTTCAGGGTGATTGGCCAGGCCCAGGTAATCATTGCTGCAAAAAGCCAACAACGGCTGACCATCGACCACCACTTGCGGGCCTTGTGGGCTCTGCAGCAATGGCCGCTGGCGATACAGGTCGGCCGCGCGACGTTGTTCCAGTCGCGCGCGTAGATCAAAAGCCATGACCGCCTCAGGCCGAGGCGGCGTTGTAGAACAGCTCGCTGCTCTTCTGTTCAATCAGGGCTTGCTCGATAGCCGCCTGGTGGACTTCGTCAGCATGCTCCTCACGGGCTTCAGGCTGGATGCCCAAGCGGGCGAACAGCTGCATGTCCTTGTCAGCCTGCGGGTTGGCGGTCGTCAGCAACTTCTCGCCATAGAAAATCGAGTTGGCACCGGCAAAGAAGGCCAGGGCCTGCATTTGCTCGTTCATCGCTTCACGGCCGGCCGACAGCCGCACATGGGATTTTGGCATCAGAATCCGCGCCACCGCGAGCATGCGGATAAAGTCGAAAGGATCGACCTCCTCGGCATTTTCCAGCGGCGTACCGGCGACTTTCACCAGCATGTTGATCGGTACCGACTCTGGATGCTCTGGCAGATTGGCCAGTTGGATCAGCAGGCCGGCGCGGTCGTCCAGCGACTCGCCCATGCCCAAAATACCGCCCGAGCAGATCTTCATGCCGGCATCACGCACGTACGACAGCGTTTGTAGACGCTCGCTGTAAGTACGCGTGGTGATGATGCTGGTGTAGAACTCCGGCGAAGTGTCGAGGTTATGGTTGTAGTAATCCAGCCCGGCCTCGGCCAGTGCCTGGGTCTGCTCCTGGTCGAGCTTGCCCAGGGTCATGCAGGTTTCCAGGCCCATGGCCTTGACCCCTTTGACCATCTGCAGCACGTAAGGCATGTCTTTGGCCGATGGATGCTTCCACGCCGCCCCCATGCAAAAACGGGTGGAGCCAATGGCCTTGGCCCGAGCCGCCTCTTCGAGGACCTTCTGCACTTCCATCAGCTTCTGTTTTTCCAGCCCGGTGTTGTAGTGACCGGACTGTGGACAATATTTGCAATCTTCCGGGCAGGCGCCGGTCTTGATCGACAGCAGGGTAGAAACCTGTACCCGGTTGGCGTCGAAATGCGCGCGGTGCACGGTCTGCGCCTGGAACAGCAAGTCATTGAACGGCTGCTGGAACAGTGCCTTGACCTCGGCCAGGGTCCAGTCGTGACGTGTTGTTGCAGTTGTGCTGGCGCTCATCGGCGGTTCCTTGTTTTAGGCTTGGTCTGGCGCCGGGACAGGAATGCCCGCCAGCGCATCACGGATAGCTCGCATAGTTAAGGAAGCCCAATGCACTGTCAACCACCATGCAAGGAACAGGTTTACAACTGGTTAAATAATGATCATGAATGCTTGCTGTGCAATGAAGCCACCGAACAGCCGTATCCATTGTGCGTGGCCTGCGAGGCCGAACTGCCGTGGCTAGAAGATGGCTGCCAGGTCTGCGCCCTGCCGTTGCCGATGCGCGGCCTGACCTGCGCTCAATGCAGCCGTCGCGCACCGGCCTTCTATCGGGTTGAAGCGCCCTGGCACTATGGCTTCCCACTGGATGCACTGATCAGTCGCTTCAAGTACCACAGCCAGTGGCCGCTGGGGCGCTTGCTGGCGCAGTTACTGGGTCGCTGGCTGACGCATCGTTTCAGCGAAGGCTTGCCACGGCCTGCTCTGCTGTTGCCCGTGCCCGTGAGCCGTCGGCGCTTGCGCCAGCGCGGTTACAACCAGGCAGGCATGCTCGCCCAATGGCTAGCCGGGCAAATCCAAATCAGCAGCAACGAGCACTTACTCAAGCGCTTGATTGATACACCAGCGCAACAAGGGCTGAAGGCTAGTGAGCGCAAGCGTAATCTGCAGCAGGTCTTTGCCGTGGAACACAGCGAACTGCTGGAAGGGCGGCACCTGGCCCTTGTCGACGATGTACTGACGACCGGCGCCACCGCTCAGGCGCTTGCCAGCCTGCTGCTCAGCGCCGGCGCCCGCCGGGTCGACGTCTATTGCCTGGCGCGCACCGCCAAGCCCGGCAGTACTTGACTTGGCGCCCGGCTGCGGGCACTTTCGGGGCTGATACTTGCCTGATGCCCGTGCCCGCACATGTCCTTGCCCGCCCCGCTCACCCAACACATCGTTCGCCGCCCTCAGCGCATCGCCTTGCTGCAGCACATTGCCGAGCAAGGTTCGATCACCCGTGCGGCGAAAAGCGCCGGGATGAGTTACAAAGCGGCCTGGGATGCAATTGACGAACTCAACAACCTGGCGGCCAGCCCGCTGGTTGAACGCAGTGTCGGCGGTCGCGGCGGCGGTGGCGCCAAGCTTTCTCAGGAAGGCCTGCGGGTCCTGCGCCTGTACCAGCGTTTGCAAGCACTGCAGGCGCAGATTCTGGGAGCCGCCGAAGACGCCAGCGATCTCGATCTGCTCGGACGCCTAATGTTGCGCACCAGCGCCAGAAACCAACTACACGGGCGCGTCAGCGCAATTCAAGCTGAAGGACATTACGACCGGATCAGCCTGGCCCTGGCCGGGGAGTTGAGCATCGATGCGCTAATCACCCGTGACAGCACCCAACACCTGGAACTGATCCCCGGTACCGCGGTAGTGGCATTAATCAAAGCGGGCTGGCTGTCCCTGCTTGCGCCACAAGCGCTTGTGCTTGAGGGCTACAACTGCCTGCAAGCTCAGGTCGAAGCACTACTCGATGAGACACAAGGGCCGACGGAAGTTCGCTTGATCTTGAGCAACAAGCAAACCCTGTGCACCTTCGCTGAACCCGCCTGGCTCAAGGCCCATGCAGTGAAACCCGGTAGCCAGTTACGGGTTCAGTTTCAACCTTCCTACGTGCTTATCGGAACGCCCTTATAAAAACGGACACAAAACCGTCACAAGCCCTGACTAAGGTGACTGCCAAACCCGCAGGAAGCCTGTCATGCACCTACTAGAAGAACATCAGTTCACCGACCTCGAACAGTTGGTCAGCCCCAGCCGACGTCGTTTCATTGGAGCCGGAGCCCTGTGCGGCGCCGCGCTGTTTCTGGGTGGCAATCTGCTCAGTCGCAGCGTCATGGCCGCCAGCGTCAGTGCGGGCAACAGCCGCCTGCTCGGCTTCGCCAGTATCCCCAGTGCCACTGCCGACAGCATCAGCCTGCCGGCCGGGTACCAATCTTCAGTGCTGATCAGTTGGGGCCAGCCCCTGCATGCTGGCGGCCCCGCTTTCGACCCCTCCGGTCAGGGCACTGCCAAGGCGCAGGAACTGCAGTTCGGTGACAACAATGACGGCATGAGCCTGTTCCCCTTCGCCGATGATGACAATCGGGCACTGATGGCGATCAACAACGAATACACCAACTATCGCTACCTGTTTGCCCATGGTGGGCAACCAAGCTCCGCCGAAGAAGTGCACAAGGCACAGGCTGCCGAAGGCGTATCGGTGATTGAGGTCAAGCGCAGCAACGACCAGTGGCAGTTCGTTCAGGGCTCGCCCTACAACCGCCGCATTCACGGCAACTCACCGATCCGCATCAGCGGCCCAGCGGCTGGCGACGCCTGGCTCAAGACCGCAGCCGACAATAGTGGCCGCAAGGCACTGGGCACGTTCCAGAACTGCGCCAACGGCAAGACGCCCTGGGGCACCTACCTGACCTGCGAAGAGAACTTCACCGACTGCTTCGGCAGCAGTGATCCGGCCCAGGTATTCGACGCAGGGCAGAAGCGTTACGGGGCTTCAGTCGCCAGCAAGGAAATCGGCTGGCACCCGCACGATCCGCGTTTCGACCTGGCAAAGAACCCCAATGAACTCAACCGCCACGGCTGGGTGGTCGAAATCGACCCGTTCGATCCCGACTCGACGCCGATCAAGCGTACCGCCCTGGGTCGTTTCAAACACGAAAACGCCGCCCTGGCCGAAACCCGCGATGGCCGCGCAGTGGTGTACATGGGCGACGATGAGCGCGGCGAATTCATCTACAAATTCATCAGCCGCGACCGCATCGATCACAAGACACCTAGCGCCAACCGCAGCTTGCTCGATCACGGCACCCTGTATGTCGCGCGTTTTGACGACGGCGACCAGAATGCCGACCATCCACGCGGCAAAGGCCAATGGCTGGAACTGACCCATGGCAAAAACGGCCTGATCGCCGCCAACGGTTTCGCCAGCCAGGCTCAGGTTTTGATTCATGCCCGTCTGGCTGCCAGCCAATTGAAGGCAACGCGCATGGACCGCCCGGAGTGGATCGTGGTCAGTCCCAAAGATGGCCAGATCTATTGCACCCTGACCAACAACGTCAAACGCGGCGAAGAAGGCCAGCCAGCGGGCGGCCCCAACCCGCGTGAAAAAAACCTTTACGGGCAGATCCTGCGCTGGCGCGAAATGGACAATGACCATGGCGCCAAGAGCTTCGATTGGGACCTGTTCGTGGTTGCCGGCAATCCTTCGGTCCATCCAAATGATGCCAAGGGCGGCTCTAGCAACATTACCCCGCAGAACATGTTCAACAGTCCCGACGGGTTAGGTTTCGATGCCGATGGCCGGCTGTGGATTCTCACTGACGGCGATTACAGCAATGCCGGTGACTTTGCCGGTATGGGCAATAACCAGATGCTTTGTGCCGATCCTGTCAGTGGCGAGATTCGTCGTTTTATGGTTGGGCCAGTGGCGTGCGAAGTAACCGGCATCGCCTTTGCGCCAGACCAGCGCACCTTGTTCGTGGGGATTCAACATCCAGGCGAAACGGGCGGATCGACCTTTCCAGAACACCGGCCCAATGGCAAGCCGCGCTCATCGGTGATGGCAATCACCCGCGAGGATGGAGGCATCATCGGCGCCTGAACTTTCCAGTAAGACCAGCCTTGCTGGCGATGGAATCGACGCGTGTCCGTTGTTGCGCAGTGTCTGCATCGCTGGCACGGCCAGCTCCCACCATGGCCGCATCAATCGGCAGCCCCCCCCTCAGGTGGGGTACCATGCCTGCATGATGCGGCCACCTGCCGCACAGCAGGAGCAGACATGTCTCACCCCTTCGAAACCCTCACCCCCGACCTGGTCCTCGACGCTGTGGAGAGCATCGGCTTTCTCAGCGATGCCCGTGTGCTGGCGCTCAACAGCTACGAGAACCGCGTCTACCAGGTAGGCATCGAAGAAGCTGAACCACTGATTGCCAAGTTCTATCGTCCTGACCGCTGGACCGATGCAGCCATCCTCGAAGAGCATGCCTTCACCGCTGAACTGGCCGAATGTGAAGTCCCTGTAGTGGCGCCACTTATCCACAATGGCGAGACATTGTTCGAACACAGCGGTTTTCGCTTCACCCTGTTCCCCCGTCGCGGTGGCCGCGCCCCGGAGCCTGGCAACCTCGACCAACTCTATCGCCTCGGCCAGTTGCTCGGGCGCTTGCATGCAGTCGGTTCTACCCGTCCGTTCGAGCACCGTGAAGCCCTGGCCGTGGATAACTTTGGCCACGCCTCACTGGCCACCTTACTTGACGGCAACTTTATCCCCAAAAGCCTGCTGCCAGCATTCGAGTCAGTTGCCCGCGACCTGCTCAAGCGCGTCGAAGCCATCTACGCCAGCACCCCGCATCAAACCATCCGCCTGCACGGCGACTGCCATCCCGGCAACATGATGTGCCGCGACGAGATCTTCCACATCGTCGACCTCGATGATTGCCGCATGGGGCCCGCCGTTCAGGACCTGTGGATGATGCTCGCCGGAGATCGCCATGAGCGTCTCGGACAACTGGCCGAGCTGATGGATGGCTACAACGAGTTCCATGATTTCGACCCCCGTGAGCTGGCCCTGATCGAACCGTTGCGTGCCTTGCGCCTGTTGCATTACAGCGCCTGGCTGGCACGCCGCTGGGACGACCCGGCATTTCCGCGCAGCTTCCCCTGGTTTGGCCAGGAGCGTTATTGGGGTGACCAGATTCTCGCCCTGCGCGAACAGATGGCAGCACTGGATGAAGAACCGCTGAAATTGTTCTGAAGCACGCACGAGTCTGTCTACAATAGCGATGCTTTTAGATAGCTGCCTAAGCAAGGAATCTGCATGCACGCTGCCAACCCGCGCCGCGGGTACATACTGGGCCTTACCGCCTACATCATTTGGGGCTTGTTCCCGCTCTATTTCAAAGCGCTGCAAAGCGTTCCCTCGGTGGAGATTATTGTCCACCGCGTGCTCTGGTCGGCATTGTTCGGCTCGTTGCTGCTACTGGTCTGGAAGCATCCGGGCTGGTGGCGTGAACTGCGCGACAACCCTAAACGCCTGGCGATCCTGGCCCTCAGCGGCTCGCTGATTGCCGGCAACTGGCTGACCTACGTCTGGTCGGTGAACAACGGGCGAATGCTTGAAGCGAGCCTTGGTTACTACATCAACCCGCTGATCAACGTGTTGTTGGGCATGATGCTACTAGGTGAACGCCTTCGCCGCCTTCAGTGGGTTGCCGTGGGCCTGGCCGCAGTAGGTGTGGCCCAGCAGGTCTGGCAGGTGGGTAGTCTGCCGTGGGTTTCGCTGGTGCTGGCCTTGAGCTTTGGTTTCTATGGCCTGATCCGCAAACAGGCCCCGGTCGCGGCGTTGCCGGGGCTGGTAGTGGAAACCTGGATGCTGGTGCCTCTGGCCATCGGCTGGCTACTGCTTAACCCGCTGGCTGCCAGCGCCGATCCCAGCTTCTATACCAGCAGTGAGGCACTCTGGCTGATTGCGGCTGGGCCGGTCACTCTGGTACCGCTGGTGTGCTTCAACGCTGCCGCTCGCCACCTGCCCTACACCACTTTGGGCTTCCTGCAGTACCTGGCACCGACGTTGGTGCTGCTGCAGGCAGTGCTGTTGTTTGGTGAGCACCTGTCGAGCAGTACGCTGGTTGCTTTCATGTTTATTTGGGCTGGCCTTGCCCTCTACAGCGTCGATGCCTGGCTGAGTCTGCGCCGCCGCAGCTGATCAAAAAACGTACAAACTGCTGCAAGCCACGTTATTCGTGGCCTGCAGCAACCGCTCCCAAGGTTATCCACACCCTCATCCCCGTGCTTTGTGCACAAGCCCCTGATTATTGGTGGTTTTTTGCTCAACTGCAGCAAAGCCACGGCCCGCTTGGGCTGGCGCAGGCTTCCCCCAGCTTATCCACAGGCCGGTCCCCGGCAAACCGGGATAACTATTCTTCCGGCCGCAGCTTGAGCTCCACCATCAGATCGTCCGCCAGCGCCTCAAGCTTGGCCTGCAGGACATCCAGGGAAAGGGTCAGCGGCATCGCCAACAAAGCATCGGCATGGAACAACGGCTCGCTGCTCATCGGCGCCGGGCGTACGTCGGTGGTAAAGCGCTCAAGATTGATCCCTTGCTCGGCCAGCAAGCGGGTGATGTCACGCACGATGCCTGGACGGTCATTGCCCACCAGCTCCATGGCGATCGGTTTCCAGGTGCACGACGGCTCGATGCCGCTTTCGGCAATCAGTACCCGAATGTCGTACTTACCCAAAGCCTGCAGCGCCTCGACCAATTCATCATAGGTTTCAGCGGGTACCGCCACACGCAGGATCCCGGCGAATTGCCCGGCCATGCGCGACATGCGACTCTCCAACCAGTTACCGTTGTGCTCGGCAATGCACTCGGCAATACGCTCGACCTGGCCTGCCTTGTCCGGGGCGATTACTGTCAATACGAGATGATCCACGCGCCATTCCTCTGCTGATTGCCTTCGGACGCCCAAAAAACAAGGGCGCGCAGAAAGTATAGGCAAGGCGCGGCAACCTGCCGCAGCAGGCCTTGATGACTAATCGTGTACTGTTTCAAGATTTATCTGGAACAATCTGCCACTTTTTTGAGAACATACTGTTTCCCAGCGTGACCCTCTGCGACCGATTGGTCGCAGAACGACGTATTTAGTCTAATTTTCACAACCGCAGCGCATCATGTAGTATGCCGCAGCGCGGACTACAAAACGTCGAATCGATGTCTGCCAAGGCGCCTGTGAAAATACGCCAACGCCCGCCAGCCTGTCTGGCTGGCCGCACCCAGTCGCCCCTAGGGCATGTTCTGGTGCCGTGTTTAGAGAAGCGCGCAAGGCTTAAATAGAAGAGCTGAATAGCTGAGCAGAGTGAGGCAAGCAATGACTGAACACGTTCAAGTCGGTGGCCTTCAGGTCGCCAAAGTCCTGTTCGACTTCGTGAACAACGAAGCCATTCCCGGAACTGGCGTCAACGCCGAGCAGTTCTGGGTGGGGGCAGAAAAGATCATCAACGACCTCGCTCCAAAGAACAAAGCACTGCTGGCCAAACGTGACGCGCTGCAGGCACAGATTGATGCCTGGCACCAGGCGCGCCAAGGCCAGGCTCACGATGCCGTGGCTTACAAAGCCTTCCTTCAGGACATCGGCTACCTGCTGCCAGAAGCTGCAGACTTCCAGGCCTCGACCCAGAACGTCGACGACGAAATTGCCCGCATGGCCGGCCCGCAACTGGTTGTACCGGTGATGAATGCGCGCTTTGCCCTGAACGCCTCCAACGCCCGCTGGGGCTCGCTGTACGATGCCCTGTACGGCACCGATGCTATCAGCGAAGCCGGTGGCGCGGAAAAAGGCAAAGGCTACAACAAGGTTCGTGGCGACAAGGTGATTGCCTTCGCCCGTGCCTTCCTCGACGAGTCCGCACCTCTGGCTGCCGGCTCCCATGTCGATTCCACTGCCTACCGCATTGAAGCCGGCAAGCTCGTGGTTGCCCTCAAGGGTGGCAGCAACAGCGGCCTGGCTGATGACGCACAACTGATCGGCTACCGCGGCGATGCCTCGGCACCGACCGCGATCCTGCTCAAACATAACGGCCTGCATTTCGAAATCCAGGTCGATGCCAGCACCCCAGTCGGTCAGACCGACCCTGCCGGGATCAAGGACGTGCTGATGGAAGCCGCCCTGACCACCATCATGGACTGCGAAGACTCGGTCGCCGCCGTTGATGCCGATGACAAAGTAGTGATCTATCGCAACTGGCTCGGCCTGATGAAGGGCGACCTGTCCGAAAGCGTCAGCAAAGGCGACCAGACCTTCACCCGGACCATGAACCCGGACCGCGAGTACAGCGCACCGAACGGTGGCACTGTCACTCTGCACGGCCGTTCCCTGCTGTTCGTGCGCAACGTTGGTCACCTGATGACCATCGACGCCATCCTCGACAAAGACGGCAACGAAGTGCCTGAAGGCATCCTCGACGGCCTGATCACCAACCTTGCCGCAATCCATAACCTCAACGGCAACACCAGCCGCAAGAACAGCCGTACCGGTTCGGTGTATATCGTCAAGCCGAAGATGCACGGGCCTGAAGAAGCGGCGTTCACCAACGAGCTGTTCGGCCGCATCGAAGATGTCCTGGGCCTCAAGCGCAACACCTTGAAGGTCGGCATCATGGACGAGGAACGCCGTACCACGGTCAACCTCAAGGCCTGCATCAAAGCTGCCAGCGAGCGCGTGGTGTTCATCAACACCGGTTTCCTCGACCGTACCGGTGACGAAATCCACACCTCCATGGAAGCCGGCGCGGTAGTACGCAAGGGCGCCATGAAAACCCAGAAGTGGATCGGCGCCTACGAGAATTCCAACGTCGATATCGGCCTGGCTACCGGCCTGCAAGGCCGCGCCCAGATTGGTAAAGGCATGTGGGCCATGCCGGACCTGATGGCCGACATGCTCGAGCAGAAGATCGCTCACCCGCTGGCGGGTGCCAACACCGCTTGGGTACCGTCGCCGACGGCCGCCGCGCTGCATGCGCTGCACTACCACAAGGTCGACGTATTTGCCCGTCAGGCCGAACTGGCCAAGCGTGCACCGGCTTCGGTAGACGATATTCTGACCATCCCGCTGGCCACCGACACCCACTGGTCGGAGGAAGAAAAACGTAACGAGCTGGACAACAACGCCCAGGGCATCCTCGGCTACGTTGTGCGCTGGATCGACCAGGGTGTGGGTTGTTCGAAAGTGCCGGACATCAACGATGTCGGCCTGATGGAAGACCGCGCCACCCTACGGATCTCCGCCCAGTTGCTGGCCAACTGGCTACGTCACGGTATCGTCAGCGAGGCTCAGGTGCTGGAAAGCCTCAAGCGCATGGCACCAGTGGTGGACAAGCAGAACGCCAACGACCCGCTGTACCGCCCGCTGGCACCAGACTTCGACACCAACATCGCCTTCCAGGCGGCGGTCGAACTGGTGGTAGAAGGCACCAAGCAGCCGAACGGCTACACCGAGCCGGTGCTGCATCGTCGTCGTCGTGAGTTCAAGGCCAAGAACGGCCTGTAACGCCCGGGAGCTGCTTTGCAGCCCATCGCTGGCAAGACCCGCTCCTACCAGGAGCCAGCCTTGCCGGCGATGGAACCTCTCAGACCGAAGAAATCCCCAACTCCTTGCGCACCAGCACCATCAATTTGTCCAGATCGATTGGCTTGAGCAAAAAGTCGACGACACTCAAATGCATCGCCGCAATCGCATCTGGTACGTCAGCATCACCGGACACGATGATGATCGGCAATGCCGCTTTCTCCGATTCGCGAATCTGCCTAATCAGCTCCAGGCCATCGAATGGCTCCATGCGCAGATCGGTAATCAACAGGCCGATGCCCCGATCTCTTTTCAGGCACAGCAACGCCCGCTCGGCGTTCTCCGCCGTCACGCACTTGATGCCCTTGGCTTTCAAGTAGCTGGCCAAGGCATCACGGGCCGGTCGATTGTCATCAACGATCAATACCATCTGTGGCGCAGCCCGCGGTGCCGTAACCGTTGCCAGCGCTTCACGCTCAGCATCACTCAGTATGTCTTCTTGGTCGGGCATGGCTGTCTCATCATCAATGACTCGTAAAATGTCCCTCGAATCAAGTTCAGACTGCTTTTGATCGCCTTGCAACCCGCCTCTCGTCGGCAATTTGACACCCGTCGCGTTTCTCACCCTGCCCGTCGCTCCATTTAGACTTACGTCCAATGGGCAGTGAGCACCCTGCGACCGACCATGAGGGTCGAAAACAACAAGGTCGATGTACACAGCTCGACACAAAGACGCGGTAAATGCTCATGAGCAAAATGGACGCCTTCACCCAGGCCGGGAAGACTGCGGTACTGCAGAATATCCAAGGAACCCTGCAGTTCCTGCAGCGCTTTCCACCGTTCAACCAGATGGAGAACGCTCACCTGGCGTTTCTCGTCGAACAGTGCCAGCTACGTTTCTATGCGGCCAATGACAGCATCATCAAGCCCAGTGACGGGCCGGTCGAACACTTCTATATCGTCAAGCAAGGCCGCGTGGTCGGCGAACGCCAACACGTGAGCCGCCCCGGCACCGAAACCACCTTCGAGATAACCAGTGGCGAGTGTTTCCCCCTCGCGGCCCTGCTCGGCGAACGGGCTACGCGTACTGAACACCGGGCAGGAGAGGACACTTTCTGCCTGCAGTTGAACAAAGCCGCGTTCATTCGCCTGTTCGCTCTCTCCGAAGCTTTTCGCGACTTTGCTCTGCGAGGTGTGAGCAGTCTGCTCGACCAGGTCAATCAGCAGGTCCAGCGTCGCGCGGTGGAAACCTTAGGCACGCAATACTCACTCAATACCCGCCTGGGCGAATTGGCCATGCGCCACCCGGTGGTCTGCGAAGCGCAAACACCGCTGCGCGAAGCTGTGGCGCTGATGCACGAGCAGCAGGTCGGCAGCATCGTCATCATCGACGCGCAACGTTTTCCTATCGGCATTTTCACCCTGCGCGACCTACGCCAGGTAGTTGCCGATGCCAGCGCCGATTTTGCCCAGCCGATTGCCGGCCATATGACGGTTGGGCCGTTCTATCTGAGCCCCCAGGCCAGTGCGTTCGATGCCGCCATTGCCATGACCGAACGTCACATTGCTCATGTCTGCCTGGTCGAGGACAAGCGCTTGTGTGGCGTGGTTTCCGAGCGCGACCTGTTCTCCCTGCAACGGGTCGACCTGGTGCACCTGGCCCGGACCATTCGCCATGCCACCCGGATCGAAAGCCTGGTGTCGCTGCGCGGCGAGATCAGCCAATTGGTCGAGCGCATGCTGGCCCACGGTGCATCTTCAACACAGATCACACAGATCATCACGCTGCTCAACGATCACACCGTGTGCCGGGTGATCGAGCTGGCGATTGCGGAAAAAGGCGATCCGGGCGTGCCGTTCAGCTGGCTGTGCTTTGGCAGTGAAGGGCGGCGCGAACAGACCCTGCATACGGACCAGGACAACGGCATTATTTTCGAAGCCCGCGATGCGGCTCACGCCGCCGAAATCCGCGGCCGCCTGTTACCGCTGGCGCAACACATCAACCAGGGCCTGGCGCAATGTGGCTTTACCCTGTGCAAAGGCAACATCATGGCCGGCAACCCTGAGCTGTGCCTGTCGCGTGCCGAATGGGCGCGGCGCTTCGCGGCCTTCATTCGCGAAGCCACCCCGGAGAACCTGCTGGCCTCGAGCATCTACTTTGACCTGCGCGCGGTGTGGGGTGATGAGGGCGCCTGCGAACAGCTGCGCCAGACCATTCTTGAGCAGGTAGCCGACAACCGTTTGTTTCAGCGCATGATGGCCAACAACGCCTTGCGCCAGCGCCCGCCGGTAGGGCGATTCCGAGAGTTCGTGTTAACCCGCCAAGGCAATGACAAGGCCGGCACCCTGGACCTAAAGGTTCAGGGGCTGACTCCCTTTGTCGACGGTGCCCGTCTGCTGGCCCTGGCCAATGGCATCAGCACCAACAACACCCTGGAACGCCTGCGCGAACTGGTGGCGCGGGAGGTGATCGACCCGCTCGATGGCGCCGCTTATGAGGAGGCTTATCACTTCATCCAGCAAACCCGCATGCAGCAACACCAGCTTCAGAGCCGGGAAAACCTGCCCTACTCCAATCGTGTCGATCCTGACAGCCTCAACCACCTGGACAGACGCATACTGCGCGAGTCCCTGCGCCAGGCCCAGCGCCTGCAGAGCAGCCTGGCCTTGAGGTATCAGCTGTGAGTCTGTTTGCCTGGTTACGGCCTCGCCAGATCGAAGACCATATACGCCAGCAGGCCATGCACATTACTCCAGCGGCCGCGCTCAGTGAAGACACCCTGCGCAGCCAACGCTGGGTAGTCCTGGACCTGGAAACCAGTGGCCTGAACACCCAACGCGATGAAGTTCTATCGATTGGCGCGGTGGTCATCGAAGACGGCGCCATAGACTTCAGCCAACAATTCGAACGCACCTTGTTCCAACGCGATCACAAGCTGACCTCCAGCGTGCTGATTCACGGCCTGGGGCCTAGCGCTATCGCCGCGGGCTGTGATCCGGCCGAGGCCTTGCTCGACTTGATGAGTTTCATTGGCAGCAGCCCGGTATTGGCCTTCCACGCCCCCTTCGACCAGCGCATGCTTGCCCGCGCCCTGAAAGACCACTTGGGCTACCGGCTGCAACATCCGTTCTTCGATGTCGCCGAACTTGCGCCGCTGCTGAATCCGCAGATCACCCTGCGCGAGGCCGGGCTGGATGACTGGACGGCATGTTTCGGCCTGGAAGCCATCGAACGGCACAATGCCAGTGCCGATGCCATGGTCACCGCCGAACTGGCCCTGATTCTATTCAGCCAGGCCCGGCGCCAGCACCTGGACAGCCCGGCGCAACTGGACCAGCACCTGCAGCGCTGGCGGCGGCGAAGACAACAAAGTCACGGTTTCTAGGGCAATCCGATGAGCGTCAATTGCGTTCCACGAGTAGATTCTGCACAATCGCGAATAATTCTCGTTAGTTAACGCATCTTTTTCGGGGAACGCCTTGTCGTCCGTACAAAGCCCACACAGTGAGCTGGTCGGTACGCTCTACCGCGACCATCGCAGCTGGCTGCTCGGCTGGCTACGGCGTAATATCGCCTGCGCCGAGCGTGCCGAAGACCTCAGTCAGGACACCTTCGTACGCCTGCTCGGTCGCGAGCAGCTGCCCGCACCGCGTGAACCGCGAGCGTTTCTCTTGGCCATCGCCAGGGGCCTGCTGTTCGATCACTTCCGTCGCGCGGCACTGGAGCAGGCCTATTTGGCCGAGTTGATGCTGATCCCTGAAGCCGAGCAACCGTCCCCGGAAGAACAACACCTGATTCTCGAAGACCTCAAAGCCATTGATCGTCTGCTGGGTAAGTTGTCGAGCAAGGCCCGCGCGGCATTCCTCTACAACCGCCTGGACGGCCTCAATCATGCGCAAATAGCCGAACGCCTGGGGGTTTCAGTTTCCAGAGTGCGCCAGTACCTGGCCCAAGGCATGCGTCAGTGCTACATCGCCTTGTATGGCGAGCCGATATGAGTAACCAACCCGTTAACTCTCGCGTCCTTGATGCCGCGATCGCCTGGCAGCTGTGCCTGGACTCTGGCAGCGGTAGTGCGCACGAGCGTGCCGAATTCGACCGCTGGCATGCAGCCAGTGAAGAGCACGCCCGGGCCTGGATGCAATTGGGCATGCTCGACCAGCGCTTCAGCGCCGCAGCCGGACCGGCGCGCCAGGCTTTGCTGCAATCGCGCGCGGGCCTGCGCCAACGCGTGCGCAAGCTCGGCGGCAGTGTTGCCAGCCTTACCCTGGTAGTGGGATTACTGGGCTGGGCCAGTGCCTATCAATCCGTGGGCTATTGGCTGGCCGATCAACGTACAGCCACCGGGGAGCAGCGCAGCCTGCGCCTGACCGACGGCACACTGATCAGCCTCGACACTCATTCGGCGGTAGATATCCGCTTCGATGGAGAAGAACGCCTGATCGTCCTGCACGAGGGTGAAATCTCCATCGAGACCGGCCACAAGGACGATCGCCCCTTCGTCGTCGCCACCGAAGATGGGCGCATGCGTGCGCTGGGTACACGCTTTCTAGTCAAGCTGGAAGACCAGGGCACGCGCCTGAGCGTGTTGCAATCAGCCGTGGCCGCCAAGCCACAAGACAGTGGCGATGAACAGATTCTGCATGAAGGCCAGCAAGTGCTGATGAGCCAGGATCAGCTCGGTCAGATAGAAGGCCTGCGCTCCGGCGCCGATGCCTGGACCCGCGGCATGCTGGTGGTCGACAACGTGCGCCTGGCTGACCTGGTCGAAGAGCTGAGCCGCTACCGCACTGGCTACCTGGGGGTTGCGCCGGAGGTGGCCAACTTGCGTATTACCGGAAGCTTCCCCCTGAACGATAGCGACCTGGCCCTGACTTCATTGCTGCCGACCCTGCCGGTGCAGATCGAACAGCACACCCCGTGGTGGGTGACGGTGGTGGCACGCCGCGATTAATCCTTGAGCCTGATCGCCAGCCATGCCGACTCCCACAAAACCAGCCAATACCTTGTGGAAGTCGGCCTTGCCGGCGACTAGCCGCGCCTGCCGCGGTCACTGCAATCAAAATCTAAATTATTTTCACTAAGCCCTATCACTTTTCCCAACTCACTCGGCAAGGAAGCTAGTTAGCACTTATCCGTCGAGGAGCCGCTGCATGACCCGTGCGTTTAAAACCTTCCTGCGTCCCAGTTTGCTGGCCATGGCCATTGCCCTGTCCGCACCGCTGGCGAGCAGCCCGCTGATCGCGGCTGAACAGTCCGCCATGCGCAGCTACAACCTGCCAGCAGCGCCGCTGTCGAGCACCCTGAACCAGATTGCAAGCCAAGCCGGCATTGCCCTGACCCTCGATCCGAGCCTGGCCAGCGGTCGTACCTCGGCGCCGGTCAGCGGCCAATACAGTGGCGTCGGCGCCTTGCAGGCGGCCTTGCGTGGTACTGGCCTGCAACTGCAGCAGAGCAGCGCGGGCACCTTTACCTTGGTGGGCACCCCGGAAGGTACCCTGGCGTTGCCAGAAACAGCCATCAACGCAACCGGCGACTTTGAAAGCGCCTGGGGTCCGGCCACTGGTTTCACCGCAACTCGTACTGCTGCCGGCACCAAGACCGATACGCCAATTGTCGAAATTCCGCGCTCGATGACCGTCATCACCCGCGAGCAACTGGATGACCGCCAGGTTCTCAACCTCAACGACGCCCTGCGCTACACCGCTGGCGTACAAAGCAGCGGCTACGCCTCCGACCCCCGCGCCGACTGGCTGCGAGTGCGCGGCTTCGACCCGACCCAGTTCCTCGATGGCCTGCCACTGCCCAAGGGCTCGTTCGCCAACCCGAAAGTCGAGCCATGGAACCTAGAGCGTATTGCCGTGCTGCGCGGCCCGGCTTCGTCGGTCTACGGTCAAACGCCGCCAGGCGGCATGCTCGACATGGTCAGCCGTCGCCCACAGGAGCAAAGCGCTCACGAGATCGAAACCCAACTCGGCAGCAACAATCACCGCCAGATCAACTTCGACAGCACTGGCAAGATTGATGAAGAGGGCCAGTTTCTCTATCGCGTCAGCGGCGTAGTCCGTGACAGCAGTTCGCCGACTGATCATGTTCCGGACAAGCGCTACAACATTGCGCCAAGCCTGACCTGGAACATGGATGAAGACACCAAGCTGACCTTCATTACCCAGTACACCCGCGACGATACCGGTATCTCCGGGCAGTTCCTGCCGCTGCAAGGCACCAAGCTGGACTCACCGGCCGGCGATATTTCCCACCATAAGAACCTGGGTGATCCCGACTGGGAGTTCTACGACCGCACCTACTACGCGCTGGGCTATGCCTTCGAGCACCGAATCAACGATGTCTGGCAGTTCCGTCAGAACCTTCGTTACACCAAGAGCGATCTGTCGTTTCAGGGTGTCAACGTTGCGACCATGAACAACGGCACCATTGAGCCTGACGGTACGGTTCCGCGTGAAACCGGCATCGTCGACGAAGACATCAGTCAGTTCGCCGTGGACAACAACTTCCAGGCCGACTTCCAGACCGGTGAGTTGAGCCACACGCTGCTAATCGGCCTCGACCACCAGCGCTCGAACACCAACTACCAATGGCTGTACGGCCTGCCCGACAGCGTACCGCCCGGCAACGTGATCAAGCCGCCCTACGGCCAGGACTTCTCCAAGGTCCAGTACTTCACCATGTACGACTATGCGCAGAAGACCTACCAGACCGGCTTCTATATGCAGGACCAGATCGCCTTGGACAACTGGCGCCTGACCCTCGGTGGTCGTGAAGACTGGGTGCACACCGGCACTACCTTTGAAAACCAGGGCGACGCCACCAGCACCGAGCGCGACAAGGCCTTCACCGGCAACGTCGGCCTCAGCTATGTGTTCGACAATGGCATAACTCCCTATTTCTCCTACACCGAGTCGTTCCAACCGACCACTGGTGCTGCGGTCAACGCCACGCAGTCGTTCAAGCCGACCGAAGGGCGCCAGTATGAAGTCGGTGTGAAGTACCAACCGGTGGACAGCAAAAACCTGTACACCGCCGCGGTCTACGATCTGCGTCAGGAGAACGTGAAAGTTACCGAAGGCAACCTTACCCGTCAGGTCGGTGAGCTGCAGGTACGTGGCCTCGAGCTGGAAGCCACCACTCAGGTGACCGATAACCTCAAGCTGATTGGTTCGTACACTTACACCGACACTGAAATCCTCAAGGGTGCAGCCAACGAAGAAGGCAATCGCATGGCCCTTATCCCGCGCAACCAGGCCACCCTGTGGGCGGACTACACCTGGAATCTCGGGATGCTGGACGGCTTCGGCATCGGCGGTGGCGTGCGCTATGTCGGCGACACCTATGGCAACACGACCAACACCGATCTTGGCCATGTTGGCTCGTACACCGTCTACGATGCTTCGGTGCATTACGATCTGGGTCGTAAGATCAACACCCTCAAGGGCCTGACAGTAGCAGTCGAAGCCAAAAACCTGTTCGACAAAGAGTACCTGGCCAACTGCGACGGTTACTGGTGCTACTACGGTGACGAGCGCAACGTGGTTGCCAGCGTGAACTACAAGTTCTAAGGCAACTAATGAAAAGCCAGACCATACGCCGCTGGTCCTTCGTCCACACTTGGACCAGCCTGATCTCGACCCTGTTCCTGCTGATGCTGGCGGTGACCGGCTTGCCGCTGATCTTTCATCACGAGATCGACCACTTGCTCGGCGATGCACCGGAACTCAAAGAGATGCCGGCCGACACACCGAAACTGGATTTGCAGCAGCTGGTTCTCAAAGCCCAGGCGCACCGCCCCGGTGAGGTCATGCAGTATTTCGGCTGGGATGAGGAAGACAGTAATGGCGTGGTAGCAATCATGGCTGCCACCGCCGGTACCGAACCCAACTCATCGCACACCTTCATGCTCGATGGCCGAACCGGCGAAGCGGTGGAAATGCCCTCAGCCAACGGTGGCTTCATGATGACCATGCTGCGCCTGCATGTGGATATGTTTGCCGGCTTGCCCGGTAAGCTGCTACTGGCCTTCATGGGCGTGCTGTTTGTCGTGGCGATCATTTCCGGCGTGGTGCTGTATGCACCGTTCATGCGCCGCCTGAAGTTCGCTACGGTGCGCCATGAAAAATCACGGCGTTTGCGCTGGCTCGACCTGCACAACCTGATCGGGATCGTCACCTTGACCTGGGCCCTGGTAGTTGGCGTGACCGGGGTAATCAGCGCCCTCTCGGACCTGGTCATCGCCGCCTGGCGCAACGACAGCTTGAGCGCCATGGTCGCACCCTACCGCGATGCTCCGCCATTGACTGAACTCGCACCCGTCAGCCGGGTGCTGGATATTGCAGCCGAAGCAGCACCCGCCATGGTGCCAGACTTCATCGCCTTCCCCGGCACACGCTTTTCCAGTGAGCACCATTACGCAGTGTTCATGAAAGGTGGCACGCATCTGACCGCGCACTTGCTGACACCGGTCCTGATCGACGCGACGACACTGGCGGTAACCGCTATCGGCGAACGCCCCTGGTACATGGATGCGATGGGGTTGTCGCAGCCGCTGCACTTCGGTGACTACGGTGGCCGACCGATGCAGATCCTCTGGGCGGTGCTCGATGTGCTGACCATTATTGTACTGGGCAGCGGCCTGTACCTGTGGTGGGGCAAACAGCGACGCACGCGGGTACAAGAGGTGCCAGCATGAGTCACCGCTCACAATCCACCCGCAAGCTCTTTGCCTGGCCACTGCTGATCAGCCTGCTGGGGGCAGCTGGGCTGTTCGCCGCCCTGCTTGGCGATGGCTGGTGGGATACTCTGGCCTGGCTGGGTCTGGGTATTCCCGCCGTGCTGGGCTTGCGTGGATTGTTTAAGCCCAGAGCCAAAGTGACATAACAGTGTACCGACTACACCCCCCAGTCCGACCCTAGCATGGCCAGCTCCTTTTTCAACAGGAGCTGGACCATGTCCCCCCTTGAACGCATCGAAGCCCTGGATCAGCAGATAACTGAACTGCTTAAAGAGCTCCCCCGGGCGCAGCAGTCCGTGGACAGCAGCCATGAAGCACGCCAGCGACTTCATGGCGCATTGGCAGGTTTCTGGTCGGACCCCGGCCCTGAAGGTACAACGCGCAAGCAGCAATTACTGACACTGCACCGTGAACATCTGCGCGCTGAAATCGATCTGCGTCTTGCCGACCAAACCCTTGATGTCGAGCACGCCAGGCAGATTCGTACCTGCCTGGAACTGCCACGGTCCTGGCAACGTCGGCATCTGCCACAGCATCAACGGCCACAGGTCTATCGACCGCTTTTGGAGTGCAGCCGACCGAACTGGCGCAGTTACTTGCATGGCGCACTGGTCATCACTACAAACGCCCCAGAAGGGACGCTGCTCAAGCCAGGCGACTCACGTGGGCGGGCACTGCTCTACAGTTTGTCTCATGGCATCGAAGCTTATGCCTCACTCGCTGAGTTGCACTCAGAACTGTGCGAACGCCTGGACGATCCGCTGCAAAGCACACCCCTGCTCCACCTGTTAAGCAACAGGGAGGACGCTGAACGCGGACGTCACGCCGAACGCCTGCGCTATGACTGGTATGCCTACGATTTGCTCGAAGTACAGATCGAGCGCCTCCTCGACGCCCAGCGACAGCGCCTGAACGGCGCTTGGCTTGCAGGCCAACAAGGGCAGCTCATGGAGCGGCTCAACAAAGCAATAAGCCTGAAGGAAGATATTGGCACTCAGGCGGCGCTGAAGACGCGCTATTCGTTGCTTCTGGAGAAACACTTGCCTTCATGGCTGCGCAACACGACCAGCCAAGGGCTCAGCCACATCATGCAAAGCATGCAAGAACTGGTACTGGCCACGCAGAGAGCGACCGCCCCCGGCATCCTCAACCTCACCCAGTTCCAGCAGCGACACAACTTACTGGCATGGACGCGCGAACGTCTGCAAGCACGTATCCAACACGATCTGAACGTAATGCTTGTCCCTGAACAGGTCAGGGTCAACATCACCCATGGGCTGCAGACCGGGCCCCACCT
The DNA here is from genome assembly GCF_050312595.1 of Pseudomonas sp. UM16. Classification (NCBI taxonomy): domain Bacteria; kingdom Pseudomonadati; phylum Pseudomonadota; class Gammaproteobacteria; order Pseudomonadales; family Pseudomonadaceae; genus Pseudomonas; species Pseudomonas sp. UM16. The sequence continues at coordinate 112,202 of NZ_JBNPJT010000005.1, forward strand.
GAACCCGCTGAACCCATCAAGTTACGTCACTTGGCACGGTACAGTACGCGTTGGCGACGAGTTGGTGCAGAAGGTCACCCAGAGCTTCCCGCTGGACATACTGGCCTTACACAACCTGCCCTGGTTCGACCTCGACTACTGGCTGACAGCGAGAATTACTCATGCGCAAGGAGAAGTTATTCCCGCCGAGCTCTCACCTGACTATGTGAAAACGCTTATCCGCGATCTGAATGTCGGTGGCAGTTACGCTGAGTTCCTTTACACCCAGTTAATCGAGTCACGTGCAGGTCGATGGCGATTGCAGGCGCACGCCGGTATCAACCGTGCACGGATGCGTGCCGAAGCAGCCAAAGCCCGATATGCAGGTCATTTCACCGAGCACCGGCTAGAGCGCGGTTACCGCTGGGTAAGTACGGTGCTGGACTACCCCGATAATGATTACCGCCCAACAGTGGCAGGCCATATGATTCAGGTTCGGCAATTGCTGATCAAAGGCCATACTCTGCAGGGCGTACTCCTGATCAGCGCTCAGGAGCTGAGTATCCCCTCCTTTATTCTTTACACCCCTGATGCACCCGATAGACGATCCTGGCGCGAATTCGGCAGCGTCCGTGAGCTGCTGCGTGCTCTACGCAGCAGCCCGAGCCTGCGCCAGTACGTTAGCCAACGCCTCCCCCTGCTCGATTCAGCCGCTATCGAGCAACTACTGACCAAGGGGCGACTGGGGCCTCACTTCAGCAAACCCGCCATCACCGGAGAACTGTTCTTCGCTTATTACATGGCGGAAGCGCGCAGCTTGTTGGCAATAGCCAATGCAAGCAGTCGAACAACCGCCGAGGTCAACGTCCAATCGGTCATGGACACCGCTTGGCTGATCATCGACCTGATCAGCCTGGTGCTGCCCAATCGCGCCATGGTGCCGTTGTCCATTGGCCGCTTGGCCATTGATGTCTGGGATGGCCTCGATGCCTACAACCGCGAAGACCGGGAGGGCGTTCTAAGACACGCCTACAACGCCCTCAGCCACGCCAATGATGCGGCAACCAGCTACGTCGGTTCAGGCTTCATGCGTCGGGCCCTGCGCGGCATGCCCAAGCGGCCACCATTGCCGATGCCCAGTCGCTATCAGGTCAACCCCGAGACCAGCACCCTGCGCTACCGAATCGATGGCATCTACGGCGAAGGGGTATACGAAAAGGCGTCTGCGTTCGAAGGGTTATCACAGTACTTCGTACAGGATAACCATGGACGCTATTACAAAGTCAGCTTCGATGGCCAGCGTTGGCGCGTGATCGATCCCGACCAACCGGACGCTTACCTTCAACTCCCGCTCAAACGCCGCAAAGATGGCGAATGGGTTATCGATTCACCCGTGCTTTGGTACGAAGGCTTGCCCGATCTGCAACGGCTGCTCGATGACTGTCGCTCGCCAGACCTGCTGGCGGGGCAGCCCATCGATGGTGGCCACGGTGTATATGAAGACGACGGTCAGTTGTACTTCCTGACTGCCGGGAAACAACTCCCCCTGCGCCGACACCTGCTCGACAATCACTACCATCTGATCATCCCGCAAGCTCAGCGCGCCTTGGTCGTGGCCTGGGCGGTACTTCGCTGGCATGAAGACCAATGGCGCATCAGGGTGCGCCAGGCCGGTCGCAGCAGCGACTGGCTGGCGCTGCCTGCAAGCTACTCAGATATACGTGGCAGCAACTGATCCAGGCGCTGATGAAGAGCACTGCTGCTCGGCCAGTTACGCAACAGTCGTGCGCGGTCGCGGGCAAAGGCTGGAGCAAAGCTGAGTTGGGTAGCATGCTGGCACATGGCATCAAGATCGATCAGCGACCACTGACCGTCCTGCCAGAACAGGTTGTGGCCCTTCATATCACCATGGCTGATACGCTCATGAATCAATTGCTTGAGCAGTGCCTGCAAGGCCTGAAGCTGCGCCTCGGGCACTTCGCCGCTATCAATGAATGGAGCGAAGCATTCGATCAGGTCCGGTCCGTCAGCGTATTCGGTGACCAGATAGGCACGACTGCGCAGGCCCATGACCCGATGCTCAAGTACCGCTAAGGGGCGCGGTGTGGCAATCCCGAGAAACTCCAGGCGGTGCCCTTCAATCCACGAATGCCAGGCCCGGCTCGGGCGCCAGAAGCGCTTGAACCAGTGCGCGGTGTTCTTGATGTTGTAGCGTTTGAGCACCAGTGGCCGGCCGTTCACTTCAATTCGCGCAACACTGGCAGCACCGCCGGTCTTGTACAAATGCCCCTGGTCGATCAGCGTGTCGGCCTGCTCCAGAACTGGCAGCAAGGCTGGAGCTTCGGTGCGGCGAATCGAGCGCAAGCCAGAGGCCCCGCGCTCAACGCTGAACAGCGTGCACTCACGCCCGGCCTTCTCCAGGTAATCCTTCAGGCGCCAGCTGCGCACCTTGTCGATCTGCTTCTGCAACGCTTCCAGTGGCAGGGCATGCTCGCCGTTGGCCAGCAGGTAATGCACCAGCAGCTCTTCAATGAATGGTTCCAGGCGCTTGGGCAGTTGCGCGAAAAGGACGCCAAGGTTCTGCAACACTTGTGGGCGCGACAATGGCTGGCCCAGTGTTTCAGCCTTGATCCCGGCACCGTCGATCAAATACAGCTGGCCGTTGTGACGCAACAGGTTGTCCAGGTGCAAATCTTCCTGCCACAAGCCCTTGGCATGCATCTGGCCAACGGCGGCCAGTGCCTCGCCAAGCACCAACTGCTGTTCATCGGCCAGCGGTGGCAACGCTTCGACCGCTGCCCAGGCATCGGCCAGGCTTTGAGCGCCTTCAAGGAACTCGAACAACAACCAGCCACCCTCGCCTTCGCGCAAGCCGTCGGCGAGCAACAGTGGCGTGGTCAACCTTTGCGCAGCAAGCAGGCGCGCCCCTTCGAGCTCACGCTGGAAATGCCGGGAAGCACTGCTGCCCACCAGCAGTTTTGCCAGCACCGGCGTACCACGCCAGATCCCAGCCCCCACATAACGCTGGCCAGGCAGCACCCGTAGCAAGCTGAGCAGCTGCAGATCGGCATCGCCAGCGGCGTCGGCCAGGCGGATGGTCAGGGGCAGATCCGGGTGTCGCCCGGCATCTTTGAGTTCGGACAAACGCATCAGCGAGCCTCTTTTTCGCGGCGGCGGCGCGTCAGGCGCTGTAGCCAGGTATCGACCAGCGGGCTATCGGCGGGCTGTTCCAGATAAGCGGACAGCATCACGCGTACTTCAGCTTCGCTCCACACCGGGGCACGACGCAACAACGGCTCAAGGTCCTTGAGTCGATCACGCATACCCAGCAGCAGGGGTCGGGTTTTCTCCAGGTCGATCAGTTGCGCCAGCCAACCATCACCGCGTTCACGCAGAAAAATGTGCTTGGGGTAGAAACAGCCATGTACTTGACCGGCAGCATGCAGCGTCCGCGCCAGCAGGCCACAGGCACGAAGAATGCCCTGGCGCTGACCAATACTCAGCGTCGGCCATAGTCCGAGCAGACTGTCCAAATCGCTCCAGTCGTCCAGGGCGCGAGTCAACAGGATCGCCCGACGCTCACCATCAATCTTGCGCTCGGCGTAAAAAACTGCCTGCAGCGCCGGAATCCCCAGCTTCTGGTAACGGCTGATGTTACGAAATTCACGGGCAAAGGTGGGTTCACCAAAGGGCCGGTGCAAGGTGCGGGTCAGGTAGTCGCTCTGGCGCTTGAGGTAGTAGCCTTTGCCCTCCAGCTCCAAACGGTAAACGCTGCTCCAGCCACCGCGGCCGGTATTGGGCTCATCCACCGCATCAAGCTGCAGCGCCCAGAGTTGGTCGAAACCGTTCAGACCATGGCGCTCAAGCAGTGCCAATTCAGCACTGGCGAGGAAATCAGTCATTCACGTCCCTCAAAAAACGTCACGACATGCCGGATGCGGCGCTTGTCCGCGGCATTCAGGCGCTCGCGCCCGCGATACTGCAGGTAAAAGCGCAAACGCTGAGTGGCCGAGAGGTGATACTTGGCCACTTTGTCCAGGCATGCCAGGTCCTTGGTAATCCGGTAGCGCAACATGAAGCCCCACCAGAAGTCACCCGTCGGGCAATCGATGAAGAATAGCCGGGCCTGGTCGTCGACCAACAGGTTGCGCCACTTCAGGTCGTTATGGGTGAAGTGGTGATCATGCATGATCCGCGTGTGGCGAGCCAATTGTCGGCTGATATGATCGACCCAGCCACGATCGGCCAGGCGTACATCCTTGCGCTCGGCCAGCAACGACAGGTCTTCGGTGCGTGGCAGCTCACGGGTGATCATCGCCCCACGACCAAAGGCCAGACCGTTACGCTCCAACCCCCAGGCGACAACTTCGGCAGTGGGGATATCCCACTTGGCGAATTGCTTGAGGTTCTGCCACTCGGCCTTGATCCGCGGGCGCCCCAAATAGCGGCGCAAGCCTTTACCGGCACCTGTGTAACGTTTGACGTAATAGTTGACCCCGTCGCGCTGGACGCGAATGACTTCACTGAGCGGGTCGTGAGTCAGGCGCTCGCCTTTGAGGGCGAAAACTGCATCGATGCTGCCAAAATCCGGCGCCAGTGCCTGGTAGTCAGACGCCAGTGTCCATCCCGCCATCAGAGCGCGTCCCCGTATCGTTGTTTACGCTCGTAGAGCTTCTGTGCCTTGCCTTCCAGCCAGCGCAGCAACGCAGCTTCTTCAGCCAGGATCTGGCGCAGCGGTTGCTGGAAGTAACCGCGCAGGAAGCGCAATTTGTCACGCTGGGTCAGGCCAATGTCCAACGCGGAGAAGTACAGCGCGGCCAGGTCCTTGTTACGCCAACGCCGGGAAATGGTCGCCCGGGTCTGCGCACGGTGCAGGTCAATGACCGACAGTTTGAAGTCATCGGCCGTCACTTCACGGTCGGTGTGCAGCAAAAAGTGGCAGATGTAGCAGTCGCGGTGATTCACCCCGGCGCGATGCATCATCCCGGTCATGCGCGCCACTTCAGCAATCAGTGCACGCTTCAGGCGCATTGGCGGTGGTTGCCTGACCCAGTCGATACTGAAGTCTTCGAGGCTGATGGTTGGCGCCAGTTCTTCAGTAACAATGAACGAATGCTGCGAGGCCGGATTGCTGCCGCGCTCGCCATAGGCCACCGCAGTCATGGTCGGTACGCCAACTTCATGCAGACGCGCAATCGCCTTCCATTCCTGGCCAGCGCCCAACACCGGCAGCTTGGCAGTGAACAGGTTCTTGAAGATCTCACCCCAGCCGATGCCGCGGTGAATCTTGACGAAATAGCCACGCCCCTCGACTTCGGTGCGCAGCGTGCGACGGCCTTCGAGCTCGCGGTACACCTGGCCCTGCAGGCCCTCCACGGCATCGAATGCATCGCGCCCAGCCCACAGGCGTTTGAACGGCTCGGCCAGTATCAGTTTCATTTACGCTCCGGGGCCAGAATCACATCGGCGGCATGCTCGGGCATGCTGTAGAGGTCGGCAGTATCGGCAAAGGCCAGGCCATTGCGCGCCCAGGTGCCGCGTGCGGCGTCGTCTTCGAGCATACGTTGCAGGTACTGATTCAGCTGCCCCTGCTCGAACGGCTCATCGAGCACCAGGCCACTGTCGGCTTCGGCAATGTAATGGGCGTAGCCGCACACTGCCGAAACCAACACTGGCAAGCCAGCAACCAGTGCTTCGAGCAATACCGTGCCGGTGTTTTCGTTGTAGGCCGGGTGGATCAGCAGGTCAGCACCGAGCAGAAAGCGCGGAATATCACTACGACCCTTGAGGAACTGCACCTGATCGCTCAAGCCGAGGGTCGCGCTTTGCAACTGGAACACCTTTGGATCGTCCTGGCCGATGACCATCAGCCGGGTACGCTTGCGCAGTGCCGATGGCAAGGCCGCCAGGGCCTTGAGGCTGCGGTCGACGCCCTTGGTCTTGAACCCGGAACCGATCTGCACCATCAGCAACTGATCGTCCTTGAGGTCGAACTCGCGGCGAAATTCAGCGCGGATCTCGGCAGCATTGGCTGGCGCCCGGCGGTCCTGGGAGATACCCGGCGGCAGCAAATGGAAACGCTCGAGCGGCGTGCCGTAGTGTTTGATGAACAAGGGTTGCTGGACTTCCGAAATCATCAGGACTTCGGTTTTGGCGTCCTTGGCAAACACCGCCCGCTCGTACTCGGCAAAGTGCCGGTAGCGGCCCCAACGTCGGTACAGCGAATTACGCAGGTTCTGCGCTTTGTCTTCGAAACAGCCGTCGGCGGCGTAGTAAACATCGAGCCCCGGCATCTTGTTGAAACCGATCAATCGGTCGACTGGGCGCTTGGCCAGGTCTGCCTCCATCCAGGCACTGAGTTTCTCGTTGCGCCGATGGTTGAACAGCGCCTTGACCGGCGCCACCAGCACTTCGAAGCCCTCGGGTACATCACCTTCCCAGATCAACGTGTAAACACGGATCTGGTGGCCACGACGCTGGCACTCCAACGCGATGCGCATGAAGTCACGCTGCAGGCCGCCGAAGGGGAAGTATTTGTACAGCACAAAAGCCAGTTGCATTAACGAACATCCTCAGCCAGCAGCAACGCGCGCAATTGGCTCGCCACACGCTCGGGATTCAGGCGAGTGAAGCACAGCGGCCACTCGCGTTTGAGATCGAACCGGCGCTGATCGTCAGCGCTCGGTTTATACGTACATTTTTTCTGCAGGCAAGGCGCGCAGGCAAAGTCGCTGGCCAGGTGTACCTGCGATTTGCCGTAGGCACCGGTCAACCCTGGATTAGTCGGGCCGAACAGCGACAGGGTCGGCACATCCAGTGCCGCCGCCAGGTGGCCGAGGCCAGTATCCACTGCGACACAAGCTTTTGCGGCCGCCAGTACGCGAGCAACGCCTGCCAGGTTCAATTTGGGTAGTACCTGGCAGTTGCTCAAGCCTTTGGCGATTCGCTCGGCGCGGGCCTGCTCGGCCGGGTTGCCCCACGGCAGGCGCACCTCAAGACCTTGCTGACCCAAGCGTTCGGCCAGCTGACGCCAATAGGCTTCAGGCCAATGCTTGGTCGCCCAGGTGGTGCCATGCAAGAACACCACGAAAGGCGCTGCGGGTGGCAACTGCAGGCGATTGAGGTCCAGGCCGTAGTCACCCAGGCCGGCGGGCAGGTCATAGCCCAAGGCCAGGGCAAACAGTTGGCGCACGCGCTCTACAGCGTGCTGCCCACGCTGCACCGAAAAACGTCGGTCATAGAAGCGGCTGGACAGCCCTTCACGCGCCGAATAGCGGTCGAGTCCGGCCACCGGCGCCTTGACGTAACGGGTCAGCCAAGCCGATTTGACCAAGCCCTGGGCGTCGATCACCAGGTCATATTTGCTTTCCCGCAGACGCTGCTTGAACTGGCGCCACTCACCGTTCTTGAAGGTCTGCCAGAGGTTCTTGCGCCAGCGCCGGATGGCGACCGGGATCACCTTGTCCACGGCCGGATGCCAGCTGGGGATTTCGGCAAAGCCTTCCTCGACCACCCAATCGAAGCGAATCCCGGGAATCGCCCGGGCGGCATCGGTCAGCGCCGGCAGCGCGTGAATCACATCCCCCAGCGAAGAGGTTTTGATCAGCAATACCCGCACTTAGTCGACCTCAGCCATGACATCGATCAGCGTCGGGCCATTGAGGCGCTGCAACGCAGCCTCCACGGCCTCGGGCTCAAGCTGGCGCAGGCAGTTGTAGTGGCCAAAGCGGCAGGTGCGGTCGAAACACGGACTGCATTCCAAGCCCAGGCGCACCACTTCAACCTGATCGGCCAGCGGCGGGGTGAAGCCCGGCGAAGTCGAGCCATACACAGCAACCAGTGGACGGTTGAGCGCGGCAGCCACATGCATCAGCCCCGAATCGTTGGACACCACCGCGTCACTGCAGGAGAGCAAATCGATGGCCTCAGCCAGCGATGTTTCACCGCTGAGGTTAGTCGCCTCTTCGCGCAGGCCAGGGATCAGCCGATCACGAATCGACTCGCCCACCGCATGATCGTTCTTCGAGCCGAACAGCCAGACCTGCCAACCCTCACGGATCTTGGTCTCGGCCACTTTGGCGTAATGCTCCGAAGGCCAGCGCTTGGCCTCACCGAATTCGGCGCCAGGACACAACGCCAACACCGGACGGTCCAGGCTCAGGCCAAACTTGGCCAGTGCTGCCTCACGGCTGGCGGCTTCGATCTGCAGGCTCGGGCGCGGATACGGCTTAGGCAGCTCGGCACCCACCGGGTAGGCGAGGGCCATGAAGCGCTCGATCATCAGCGGGTAACGCGCCTTATCCAGTTTGCGTACATCGTTGAGCAGGCCGAAACGCAGCTCGCCACGCCAGCCAGTACGCTTGGGGATACCGGCAAAAAACGGCACCAACGCCGACTTCAGCGAGTTGGGCAGCAAGATGGCCTGGTCATACTGACCGGCCAGGGACTTGCCGATACGCCGACGGGTCGCCAGTTCCAGCGCGCCGTGGCCGAGCGGAAAGCTCAAGGCCTGGCGAACTTCAGGCATGCGTTCGAGGATCGGCCGGCTCCACTCGGGGGCCAGCACGTCGATCACACACGCCGGATGTTGCTGCTTCAGGCAATGGAACAAGGTTTGCGCCATTACCATGTCGCCCACCCAGCTGGGGCCAATGATCAAAATTCTCATGCTTTATCCAGAAACGATCAGGGAGGCTGCAGCCTGTCCGCAAACAGCCTGGCCTCCCCTCTTTATATTCAGGCTATATGGCGACCAGTGTACGCCACTCGGGCTGTAGTGTGGTCGTGGCAGGCTTCCTGCCGCCTGATTCGCCTGGTTCAACCGCTTAGGTCAGTCCCAACTCAGCCCAGATCCGCCGCACCTCACGACGCTCCTGCACAAACTGCGAAGCATCGATCACCCCAGCCTGTTTCTGCAGTGCCTGGCGGTGCGCCGCCGAACGGAACGCTTTGTACACCTCGCGCAGCAGTACAGCATCACTGGCGGGCATCAGCCCGGCCTGTTCGAGCTCTTCGAGGATGCGGATGTTGTCGGTCCAGCGCAGCAGTTCCGGGTGGTCGTGAGACCAGGCCAAAGCGGCGTATTGCACCATAAATTCGATATCGACGATACCACCTGCATCCTGCTTGATATCGAAGGGCACACCAGGCTCGTAGGCGTTGCCAGCGGTGCCGGCAGCGCTGAGCTTGGTCCCCAGGTTGTCGCGCATTTTCGCGCGCATTTCACTGACTTCAGCCTGCAGTTTTGACAGGTCACGCGCCTGGCCAAGAATCTGTGCCCGCACGGCCTCGAACGCCGAGCCCACATTAGGGCAACCGGCGAGCACCCGCGCCCGCACCAGCGCCTGATGCTCCCAGGTCCAGGCCTCGTTTTGCTGATAGCGCTCGAACGCACCCAATGAGCTGACGAGCAAACCCGAAGCGCCGGAAGGCCGCAGGCGCATATCGACGTCGTAAAGTTGCCCGGAGTTAGTCTGGGTGGTCAGCAAGTGGATGATGCGTTGACCAAGGCGAGTAAAGAACTGAGCGCTGTCGATCGGTTTGGCGCCATCGGTTTCGGCCTGTGGATCACCGTCATGGATGAACACCAGGTCAAGGTCCGAACCATGGCCAAGCTCGATACCACCGACCTTGCCATAGCCAATAATAATGAACCCCGGATCGCACAGGCTGCCGTCGCTGCGTTTGGGCTGACCATGGCGCGCCACAGTCTGGCGCCAGGCCAGGGCCAGCACTTGGTTTAGGATGGCTTCGGCTAACCAGGTGAGGTAATCGCTGACCTTCATCAGTGGTAGATTGCCAGCGATTTCCGACGCCGCCACCCGCAGGTTGTGAGCCAGTTTGAAGTGGCGCAGCGCTTCCATCTGCTGCTCAAGATCGTCCTCGGGAATCCGCGTCAAGCGCTCACGCAGCTCGGCCGCCAGCTCTGGCGCCAGCGGCGGGCTGAACAAACGGCCTTCGTTAAGCAGCTCATCGAGCAGCAGCGGAAACCGGGTGATCTGTTCGGCGATCCACGGGCTGGCGGCGCACAAGGTCAGCAAGCGACGCAGCGCCCCCGGGTTCTCGGTCAGCAATACCAGATAGGCTGAACGCCGGGCCACCGCCTCGACCAGTGGCAACACGCGTTCCAGCACCAGGTCCGGGTCGGCATGTTCCACCGCCTGGGCGAGCAAGCGCGGAATGAAGGCGTCCAGGCGCTCGCGCCCCAGACGCTGCATCGCCCGCAACTGCGGGCTGGCACGCAGCCCGGCAAGCTGCTTGAGTGCCTTGCCCGGGTCGGCGAAGCCGGCGTCTAGCAACTGACGGCAAGCGGCTTCTTCATTCTGGGCTTCTTCCCACAGCGGCAGCCATTCACCGCCGACGATGACTTCGCCCTCCTCGTTTTCATCTTCATCCGGATCGGCGATGACCTGACGGAAGTGCCAGTCGATCCGCCCGCGCCAATGCATCAGCTGGTCACGGAAGCTCGCCCAGTTGGGAAAGCCGAGCATAAAGGCAATACGCACGCGGTCCAGCTCATCATCCGGCAACATCTGGGTCTGACGGTCGGCAATCGCCTGAATCGCGTGCTCGGTGTAACGCAGGAACTCATAGCCTTCGCGCAGCTCGGCAACCACAGCAGGCGGCAGGTAACCTTGCCCTTCAAGGGTCGACAGGACTTTAAGCAAAGGCCGCTGCTGTAGGCTCAGGTCGCGCCCACCATGAATCAACTGAAAAGCCTGGGCGATAAACTCGACCTCGCGAATGCCACCAGCCCCCAGCTTGATGTTGTCGGCCATGCCCTTGCGCCGTACTTCCTGCTGGATCAACTGCTTCATGGTGCGCAGTGCTTCGATGGCGGAGAAGTCCAGGTAACGCCGGTAAACGAAGGGTCGCAGCATATCCAGCAACTGCGCCCCGGCCACCTGGTCACCGGCCACTACCCGCGCCTTGATCATCGCGTAGCGTTCCCAGTCGCGGCCCTGGTCCTGGTAGTACTGCTCCAGTGCATTGAAGCTGAGCACCAGTGCGCCGGCGGATCCGTAGGGGCGCAGGCGCATGTCGACGCGGAACACGAAGCCGTCGACCGTAATCGGGTCCAGGGCCTTGATCAGGCGCTGACCAAGGCGCGTGAAGAACTCCTGGTTGTCCAGCGAGCGTTTGACCCCTTCGGTCTCACCGCCTTCAGGGAAAGCGAAGATCAGGTCGATGTCCGAGGACAGGTTCAACTCTACCGCGCCAAGCTTGCCCATGCCCAACACGACCATATGTTGTGGCAGGCCACTACGATGCCCAATGGGGGTACCGAACTGCTGGCAATGACGCGGGTACAGCCATTGGTAGGCCTGATCGATGCAGGCGTCCGCCAGGTCCGACAGGTCACGGCAGGTCTGCACCAGATCGGCTTGACGGTTCAGGTCACGCCAGATGATCCGCACCTGCTGGCGGCTACGCTGGCGACGCAGGTTGCGCGCCAGTTCGTCTTCGCTCTCGGCTGCCTGGGCGGCGTCGGCAATCTGTGTGCACAGCTCGCCCGGCGCGAAACTGCGCTCGAGTTCGCCACTGGCGACCAGATCGAGGAGCATGGCCGGGTCGCGTAGGGTCTGCTCAAAAACAAAGTCGCTGGCCGCGGTTACCCGGGCGAACTGCGCCCAGTGCTCGACCGTCCAGCCATCGAGCGATAAAGAAGGTGCCTGGGCGACCGCTGCACGCAACGATTGCTCGCTGCGACTGGCCAACGGCGCAAGGGTGGCTGGCACATCGGCAAGCAATGGCAGGCTCATGGTCTATCCTTGATCGGCGAGAAAAGATTGGCAGCGAGCAGTCGAGAGAATCCTGGCCACGGTTGGACTGTCATACAAAAGTTAGAAATAGCTGAAAAACCTGATTCTCTGGCATAAACCATCGCGGCAAACCTTTTCGTAACTTGCTTTTAACCACCGGTATCGTTTTTTCCCACAACCTGAACAGCGGCCACGAGCCATTTTTGTGTAGTTTTACTACTGCTTCTTCACTTCAAAAGCATGAAATGGTGATTCATTTGTAGTAAAACTACACAACGCCGGTACACTCTCCGGTAATCCAAGAATTTCATGTCGTCTGCCCAAAAGGCCAGTCGCAAACTCAGGCAACCGATTCTGGAAGCCTTTCCGCCCTGGAGCAAGCCATGCAAGACCTCGATCCCGTCGAAACCCAGGAATGGCTGGACGCCCTGGAGTCGGTTCTCGACAAAGAAGGCGAAGACCGCGCTCACTATCTGATGACCCGTATGGGCGAGCTGGCCACCCGTAGTGGCTCCCAGCTGCCGTACGCCATCACCACGCCATACCGCAACACCATCCCTGTTACCCACGAAGCACGCATGCCTGGCGACCTGTTCATGGAACGCCGCATTCGCTCGTTGGTGCGTTGGAACGCGCTGGCCATGGTGATGCGCACCAACCTCAAAGACTCGGACCTGGGCGGCCACATTTCGAGCTTCGCCTCCAGTGCCACCCTGTACGACATCGGCTTCAACTACTTCTTCCAGGCCCCGACCGACGAGCACGGCGGCGACCTGATCTTCTTCCAGGGCCACGCCTCGCCTGGCGTCTACGCCCGCGCCTTCATGGAAGGTCGCATCAGCGAAGACCAGATGAACAACTTCCGTCAGGAAGTTGATGGCAAGGGCCTGTCGTCCTACCCGCACCCATGGCTGATGCCTGACTTCTGGCAGTTCCCGACCGTATCCATGGGTCTGGGTCCGATTCAGGCGATCTACCAGGCACGCTTCATGAAGTACCTGGAAAGCCGCGGCTACATCCCTGCAGGCAAGCAGAAAGTCTGGTGCTTCATGGGCGACGGCGAGTGTGACGAGCCGGAATCCCTGGGCGCGATCTCGCTGGCTGGCCGCGAGAAGCTGGACAACCTGATCTTCGTCATCAACTGCAACCTGCAGCGCCTCGACGGCCCGGTTCGCGGCAACGGCAAGATCATCCAGGAACTCGAAGGCGTGTTCCGTGGCGGTGGCTGGAACGTCAACAAAGTGGTTTGGGGCCGTTTCTGGGACCCACTGCTGGCCAAAGACGTCGACGGTATCCTGCAGCGTCGCATGGACGAAGTCATCGACGGCGAATACCAGAACTACAAGGCCAAGGACGGCGCGTTCGTCCGTGAGCACTTCTTCAATACTCCAGAACTCAAGGCGATGGTCGAAGACCTGTCCGACGACGAGATCTGGAAGCTCAATCGTGGTGGTCACGACCCGTACAAGGTCTATGCAGCCTACCACCAGGCGGTCAACCACAAAGAGCAGCCGACCGTCATTCTGGCCAAGACCATCAAGGGTTACGGTACCGGTGCTGGCGAAGCCAAGAACACCGCGCACAACACCAAAAAGGTCGACGTCGACAGCCTGCGTCAGTTCCGTGACCGCTTCGACATCCCGGTCAAGGACGAAGAGCTGGAAAACCTGCCGTTCTTCAAACCAGAAGAAGGCAGTGCCGAAGCCCGTTACCTGGCCGAGCGCCGCAATGCTCTGGGCGGTTTCGTGCCTCAGCGTCGGGCCAAGAGCTTCAGCATCCCGACTCCGCCACTGGAAACCCTCAAGGCAATCCTTGACGGCTCCGGCGATCGCGAAATCTCCACCACCATGGCCTTCGTGCGGATCCTCGCGCAGTTGGTCAAGGACAAGGAAATCGGCCAGCGCATCGTCCCGATCATCCCGGACGAAGCCCGTACCTTCGGTATGGAAGGCATGTTCCGTCAGTTGGGCATCTACTCGTCGGTCGGCCAGCTCTACGAGCCAGTCGATAAAGACCAGGTGATGTTCTACCGCGAAGACAAAAAAGGTCAGATCCTCGAAGAAGGCATCAACGAAGCAGGCGCCATGTCCTCCTTCATCGCTGCCGGTACTTCGTACTCGAACCACAACCAGCCGATGCTGCCGTTCTACATCTTCTACTCGATGTTCGGCTTCCAGCGTATCGGTGACCTGGCCTGGGCCGCTGGCGACAGCCGCACCCGTGGCTTCCTGATCGGCGGTACCGCCGGCCGCACCACCCTCAACGGTGAAGGCCTGCAGCACGAAGACGGTCATAGCCACATCCTGGCCGCGACCATCCCGAACTGCCGCACCTATGATCCGACCTACGGCTACGAGCTGGCGGTGATCATTCAGGACGGCATGAAGAAGATGACCGAAGAGCAACAGGACGTCTTCTACTACATCACCGTGATGAACGAAGCCTACACCCAGCCTGCAATCCCAGCCGGCGCCGAGGAAGGCATCATCAAGGGCATGTACCTGCTCGAGGAAGACACTCGCGAAGCAGCGCATCACGTCCAGCTGATGGGCTCCGGCACCATCCTGCGTGAAGTGCGTGAAGCGGCGAAGATCCTGCGTGAAGAGTTCAACGTCGGTGCCGACGTCTGGAGCGTCACCAGCTTCAACGAACTGCGTCGCGACGGCTTGGCCGTAGAGCGCAGCAACCGTCTCAAGCCTGGCCAGAAGCCACAGACCACCTACGTCGAAGAGTGCCTGGCTGGCCGTAAAGGCCCGGTCATCGCCTCCACCGACTACATGAAGATGTTCGCTGAACAGATTCGCCAGTGGGTGCCGAGCAAAGAGTACAAAGTCCTGGGTACCGATGGTTTCGGGCGCAGCGACAGCCGTAAGAAGCTGCGTCACTTCTTCGAAGTCGACCGTCACTTCGTCGTGCTGGCTGCCCTGGAAGCCTTGGCTGACCGTGGCGATATCGAACCTAAAGTCGTGGCCGAAGCCATCACCAAGTTCGGCATCGATCCGGACAAACGCAACCCACTGGACTGCTGAGGAGTATTTTTAAGTGAGCGAACTCATTCGCGTACCTGACATCGGCAGCGGTGAAGGTGAAATCATTGAGCTGTTCGTCAAAGTCGGCGACCGCATCGAGGCTGACCAAAGCCTGCTGACCCTGGAGTCCGACAAGGCCTCCATGGAGATCCCGGCGCCTAAGGCCGGTGTAATCAAGTCGCTGAAGGTCAAGCTGGGCGACCGCCTGAAAGAAGGTGACGAGCTGATGGAACTGGAAGTCGAGGGCGCAGCTGCTGCGCCTGAGGCTCCGGCCGCAGCACCGGCTGCCGAAGACAAACCTGCCGCAGCTCCGGCCGCTGCAGCGGCTCCGGCTCCGGCTCCGGCTCCGGCTGCCGCCACTGTTCAGGACATTCACGTTCCGGACATCGGCTCCTCGGGCAAAGCCAAGATCATCGAAGTACTGGTCAAGGTTGGTGACACGGTCGAAGCTGACCAGTCGCTGATCACCCTGGAATCGGACAAAGCCTCGATGGAGATCCCGTCTCCTGCCGCTGGCGTGGTCGAAGCCGTGATTGCCAAGCTGGACGACGAAGTCGGTACCGGCGACCTGATCCTCAAGCTGAAAGTTGCTGGCGCTGCACCCGCTGCCGCTCCAGCACCTGCTGCGGCCCCAGCGCCAGCCAAAACTGAAGCTGCACCGGCCGCTGCTCCCGCACCTGCTGCCGCCCCAGTTGCCCCTGCGGCCGCTCCAGCCGCCAGCGGTGCCAAGGTTCACGCCGGCCCTGCCGTGCGTCAGCTGGCCCGTGAGTTTGGTGTTGAGCTGAACGCTGTATCGGCCACTGGCCCGCACGGTCGTATCCTCAAGGAAGACGTGCAGGTTTACGTCAAGGCCATGATGCAGAAGGCCAAGGAAGCGCCAGCCGCCGGTGCCACCGGTGGTGCAGGCATCCCGCCGATTCCGGAAGTCGATTTCAGCCGTTTCGGCGAAATCGAAGAAGTGCCGATGACCCGCCTGATGCAGATGGGTGCTACCAACCTGCATCGCAGCTGGCTCAACGTGCCTCACGTTACCCAGTTCGATACGGCCGACATCACTGAGCTCGAAGCCTTCCGCGTTGCGCAGAAAGCGGTAGCAGAGAAGGCTGGCGTCAAGCTGACCGTACTGCCGCTGCTGCTCAAGGCCTGTGCTCACCTGCTCAAGGAACTGCCAGACTTCAACAGCTCGCTGGCACCTAGCGGCAAAGCAATCATCCGCAAGAAGTACGTTAACGTCGGTTTCGCCGTCGACACTCCGGATGGCCTGCTGGTCCCGGTGATCAAGAACGTCGACCAGAAGAGCCTGCTGCAACTGGCTGGCGAAGCGGCGGCACTGGCTGAAAAAGCCCGGACCAAAAAACTGTCGGCTGACGACATGCAAGGCGCCTGCTTCACCATCTCCAGCCTCGGCCACATTGGCGGCACCGGCTTCACGCCGATCGTCAACGCGCCGGAAGTGGCGATCCTCGGTGTTTCCAAAGCCACCATCCAGCCAGTCTGGGACGGCAAAGCCTTCCAGCCGAAACTGATGCTGCCGCTGTCGCTGTCCTACGATCACCGCGTGATCAACGGTGCAGCCGCTGCGCGCTTCACCAAGCGCCTGGGCGACCTGCTGACCGACATCCGTACCATGCTGCTGTAATGCTGTTCCCTGTCTCCCTCTACCGAGGGAGACAGGCTCCCTTTTCGAGCTGCCACGCTCGTACCTCAACCCCGTCACTTTGGCGGGGCTTTTTTTGCCTGTCTGAAATGATCACGCGGCACGTGTCCCGCGATGCTTTTTCAAGAATCGCCCCAGCCTGCCGACACAGTGGCATCAGGCCCTCTGCTGTATCGCTTGTCAGCCTCAAGCACATGATGCAACCTTGCCTGAACGCCAGGTAGCAGATTGCGCTATCTTCGCGAACAGCCTTCTTGAAGCGAGCTCTCCATGAAAAGCCAACCCGATGCCGCCAGCCGTATGGTGGCCGAGGTCGTGACGCAGTTGCCCGTGCCCTCCCGGCTCGGCATGCTGCGTTTCGAGCGGCTGAATGAAGCCAGCTGGGCGCTGCTGTACCTGGATCCGGCCTGTGAACGCCAATTTGGCATGGCTGCGGTCGACCTGTGCGCGCTGGTCGGCTCGCCCTACGCCAGCCTGATGGAACCTGAAGCTCGCTACAAACTGCATGACGCCATTCAACTGCAATTGGGCGAGCGCTCGCACTACCTGGTACGCTACACCTTGCACACCGCGCAAGGGCCGTTGCACTTGCTGGAATTGGGCGAAGCCTACAAGCAGCACAATCGCCAGTTGTTGCGCGGTTACCTGATGGTGATTGACACCCAGCCCGGCGATGGCCCGGACCTCAGCGCCGCCGACCTGGAAACCCGCAACAATCGCCTGCAGATCGCCCTGCAACTCAACCAGCAGGCACAACAGGAACAGCTCGAACACCTGGAACGGGTACGCGCCCAGCAGGAGCTGATCCTGCACCTGGCCCGTCATCGCTATAACGCCAGCAACTCGCTGCTTGAGGCTGCCGAGCTGATCACCCGCAGCGCCTGTGAAATCTACAAGATCGACTGTGCGAGCATTTGGTACCTGGAAGGGCAGCGGCTGGAGCCGATTTCCGCGTACTACCGCAACACCCAGGAATACCGCCTGCCCGATCCCATCGACGCCAGCCGCTTTCCTGACTACCTCGAGGCCCTGCACACCAGCCGCGCTATCGACGCCCACAATGCCTGCCATGACCCACGCACGCGGGAAATGGCCGAATGTCTTCGCCCACGCGATATCAACGCCATGCTTGATGCCAGTATCCGCATCGATGGCCAGGTGGTCGGCGTACTCTGCCTGGAACACACCGGTTCCCCACGGGCCTGGCAGTCAGATGAAATCGCCTTTGCCGGCGAGCTGGCCGATCAGTTCGCCCAGGTCATCAACAATCACAACCGCCGTACCGCCACCAGCGCCCTGTATCTGTTCCAACGTGCAGTAGAGCAAAGCGCCAACGCCTTTTTGCTGGTTAACCGTGACGGTGTGGTCGAGTACGTCAACCCAAGCTTCACCGCCATCACCCAGTACAGCACCGACGAGGTCCACGGCCATCGACTGTCGGAGCTGCCGGCCCTGGAAAACCTCAGCGAGCTGTTGTTCGATGCGCCCTCGAGCCTGGCCATGAGCAACAGCTGGCAAGGCGAGTTCAAGAGCCGCCGTAAAAACCTCGAGCCCTACTGGGGCCAGTTGTCGATCTCCAAGGTCTACGGCGACAACCGCGAATTGACCCATTACATCGGCATCTACGAAGACATTACCCAAAGTAAGCTGGCCCAGCAGCGCATCGAGCGTCTGGCCTACACCGACAACCTGACCAACCTGGGCAACCGTCCGGCATTCATCCGCAACCTCGACGAACGTTTCGCCTCCGACAACGACAGCCCCATTTGCCTGCTGCTGGTGGACATCGACAACTTCAAGCGGATCAACGACAGCCTCGGCCACCAGACCGGTGACAAACTGCTGATCAGCCTGGCCCGCCGCTTGCGCAACAGCCTCAGTGCCGGCGGCAGCCTGGCGCGATTTGCCAGCAACGAATTTGCCGTGTTGCTGGAAGACACCGACCTCAAAGGCGGCCAACAGATTGCCCAGCAACTGCTCAAGACCCTCGACAAACCGTTGTTTGTCGACAACCAGTTGATCAACGTTACCGGCTCCGTCGGCCTGGCCTGTGCGCCACTGCATGGCCGCGATCCGCAGACACTGATGAAAAACGCCGGGCTCGCCCTGCACAAGGCCAAGGCCAACGGCAAACATCAGGCCCAGGTATTCACCGAAGCGCTAAATGCCGAAGCCAGCTACAAACTGTTCGTCGAGAACAACCTGCGCCGTGCCCTGACCCAGAACGAGCTGGATGTGTTCTACCAGCCCAAGCTGTGCTTGCGCAGCGGTCGTCTGCTGGGCCTGGAAGCCTTGCTGCGCTGGAACCACCCGGACAAGGGCATGATCCGCCCGGACCAGTTCATCAGCGTCGCCGAAGAAACCGGCCTGATTATCCCGATCGGCAAATGGATCGCCCGTCAGGCCTGCCGTATGAGCCAGCAATTGCGCACACAAGGGTTGGGTAACCTGCAGGTGGCGATCAACCTGTCGCCCAAACAGTTTTCCGATCCGGACTTGGTCGCCTCAATTGCCAACATTCTCAAGGAAGAAGCCCTGCCGCCGCACTTGCTGGAGCTGGAGCTGACCGAAGGCCTGCTGCTCGAAGCCACCGACGACACTCACCGCCAGCTCGACCAGCTCAAGCAACTGGGCCTGACCCTGGCCATGGACGACTTCGGCACCGGTTATTCCTCGCTCAGTTACCTGAAGAAGTTTCCGATCGACATCATCAAGATTGATCGCAGCTTCATCCATGAAATCCCCGACAACCAGGACGACATGGAAATCACCTCCGCGGTGATCGCCATGGCCCACAACCTCAAGCTCAAGGTGGTCGCCGAAGGCGTCGAGACCGCCGAGCAACTGGCGTTCCTGCGCCGCCATCGCTGCGACGTGGGCCAGGGCTACCTGTTCGATCGGCCGATTCCCGGCGCTGAGCTGGTCAACAAACTCAAGCGCTATCCACGCGGTCCCGGTGCCTGACAGCGGCGTAACACTCGGGCACACTACGACTCTATCCCTTATCGTCCTATCTTGAAGAGGAATGGGTTCATGGTCCTGCGCTCGGAAATCCTGGTGAACAAAAACGTCCTGCCTACCGCGGAACAGGCCCTGCCTGGCCGCGAAACCCCGATGACCCTGCCGGAGAAGCATTTCGTCTTCAAAGATACGCCGCTGCTCGGGCCGTTCTTCGAAAACGTCGACTTCGCGATCTTTGGCCTCGGATGCTTTTGGGGTGCAGAGCGGCGCTTCTGGCAGCGTGAAGGCGTGGTCAGCACCGTCGTCGGTTATGCCGGCGGCTTCACCCCGAACCCGACTTACGAAGAAGTCTGCTCGGGCCTGACCGGCCACACCGAAGTCGTACTGGTGGTGTTCGATAAAGACAAGGTCAGCTACAAAGAGCTGCTGGCAATGTTCTGGGAATTGCACAACCCGACCCAGGGCATGCGCCAGGGCAACGACATCGGCACCCAGTACCGCTCGGTGATCTACTGCACCAGCCCACAGCAGCTGAAAGAAGCGCTGGCCAGCAAAGCAGCTTATCAGGCTGAACTGACCAAGGCCGGTTTCGGCGAAATCACCACCGAGATCGACCAAGCGCCGACCGTGTATTTCGCCGAGGCCTATCACCAGCAGTACCTGGCAAAGAATCCCGAAGGCTACTGCGGCATTGGTGGCACCGGTGTCTGCCTACCGCCCAGCCTGCAAGGCAACTGAGGGTTCGCCATGTCCACCGCGAGCATGACCCTGTTCCACTCGCCGGCTTCGCCGTTCGTGCGCAAAGTCCTGGTGGTGCTGCACGAGACCGGACAGACCGACCGCGTGGCGCTGCAAACCGTTAACCTGACGCCGGTCAGCCCGGTGGCTGAACTCAACCAGGGCAATCCGGCCGGTAAAATCCCAGCCTTGCGTTTGGCCGACGGCACTGTTCTGCACGACAGCCGGGTGATCTGCGAGTACCTCGACCTGCAACATGTCGGTAATCCATTGATCCCCAAGGAAGGCTGGTCGCGCTGGCATCGCCTGACCCTTGCCTCGCTGGCCGATGCGATCATGGATGCGGCGGTACTGGCGCGTTATGAGACCTTTCTGCGCCCGGAGGAAAAGCGTTGGGACAGCTGGATCGACGCGCAGCAGGACAAGATTCGACGTGGCCTGGTCAGCCTTGAGCAGGAACACATTGCCGAGCTGACCGCGGTGTTCGACATCGCGGCCATCGGTGTGGCCTGTGCCCTGGGCTACATCGACCTGCGCATGCCAGGCTTCGGCTGGCGTGAGCAGCAGCCGCAACTGGCAGCCTGGTATGCCCAGGTCAGCCAGCGGGCTTCGATGCGGGCGACCGACCCTTCACTCACCTGACTGGCTTCCCCTCCCGTGGAGGCCGGACCTGCCAGCGATGCAGACGCCGCGCCATACCTGACACCGCAGCGATCTCATCGCCGGCAAGACCGGCTCCGACACTGACTTCAACCGTCCACAAGTTGGCAATACCCAGCGCCAACACCAGCCCCAAACGCCTTTCCTCGCGCAAGCCACTCATTGCGAGCGCCCCACGCGGGACCAATCCAAGCGGCGAGTCAGCACCATAAACACCCCCAGCAAGCCGAACAGCAACAGCGATCCCATCAACAAGGCATAGTCCTCGGCGCTGAGCAGGCCGTAGAGCATGCCGTAGAGCACCGCCAACCCCAGGGCAAAGCCCAACGCCCGCAGCAGGCTGTGCAGCACGTGGCTCAGGTAGAAACCAATCAGCAACACACAGGCACCGGCAGACAGCAGATAAGCCAGGCCAAAGCCCAGGTGTTCGGACAACGACAACAACAGCAGATAGAACAGCGCCAATGCCGCACCGACCAAGGCGTACTGAATCGGGTGCACACTGAGATTCTTGAGGATCTCAAAGAGGAAGAAGCCGGCAAAGGTCAGGGCAATGAACAGCAAGGCATATTTAATCGCCCGCTCACTCTTGAGGTACTGATCCACCGGGTCGACAAAGCTGACACCGAACGCCCGGCTATTGAATTCCTCGCACCCTTGACTGTTCACACACTGGCTCAGGGCGTCTTCCAAATTGGTGGAAAAGAACGAGGTCTGCCAGCGCGCCGAAAAGCCACCCGCGTCGACCTTGCGGTTGCTCGGCAAGTAGTTGCCGACAAAACTTGGGTGTGGCCAGTCAGCCGCCATACTGACGCTGGTGCTGCGCCCTACCGGCAATACTTGCAACTGGCCGGTGCCTTGCAGGCTGAGGTCGAAGGCATAGTCGAACAAGGTCTCAGCTTTACCGTCCAGGCTGTTGAGGACCACATGGACACCACCGCCGAACCAGCTCAGCCGAGTACCGGCCTGAAAGTCCAGGCGCTGGTCGTTGAACTGCAGTTGCAGGCCCTTTTCGATACCGCGAATGTCGCTGATCCCGACCGCGAGAAAAGCAGGGTCGAAACGGTAGTCCTCCAGGTCTTGGGTTATCCCCCAATTAGCCGGCACTTTGAATTGACCGCTGATGTGGTTATTGGCATGGAACAGACGCGTTTGGTAGATCCCTCGCGAGCGTAACTCGGTATCGATGCCGGCCTTGAGCTCGAAGGTTTCCGGCAGAAAGTACAGATGACCACTGACTTGCTTGGTTTCCTTGAAGGTTTTGCCCTCTTCGGTCTTCCAGCGTCGTTCGGTCTTGCTGTACGGCACCACTAGCATTGGCCCGCTGATCTGCTGGCTGAAGCTCGCGCTTTGAGCAATGTTCTCTACGACGTTGTCGCGCAACTCCTGACGTTCACCAATCAGACCACTGATCATCAGCAGCGGGATCAACAACAGCACAATCAGCAAGGCGATAGCGCCAAGTTTGATATTCAAGGTTCGGTTCATGGGGGCAAGACTCCGTTTTCGATGGGCAGAGTCTGCGCAATCAAAATGGAGCCCTTGCGGACGTGTGTGGAGCCAATGTGCAGAGTGTGTGAAGTTTCAATCCACGCGTTTGGCTGGCAACCACAAGCGCACGCGGACACCGTCTTCAACGTTGGCAACTTCAAGCGATCCGCCGTGCAGTTGCATGACCTCTTCGACGAAGTTCAGCCCTAGCCCTGTGCTCTTGCGCCCACTGAACGGACGCGGCAACGAGTAGAAGCGTTCACTGAGTCGAGCCATGGCATAGTCAGGAATCGCCTCCCCCTGATTGAACAGGCTCAAGGCGACCCGGGTGTCCTGTTTCTCCAATTCGAACGAAAGCAAGCCGCCGGGTGGTGTGAAGTCCAGCGCGTTGTCCAGCAGATTAGCGATGGCCTGGCGCATGAGGAAAGGCTCACACAGCAATCGGGTACTGGCCGGTACGCGCTGGCGCACCTGCAAGCGGTTGCTTTCGATTCGAGCACTCTGGGCCACTAACAGCTCGTCGATCAAGGCTGCCAGCGACACCTGTTGCTGCTCTTCCAGGGCTTGCAGTTGCTCGACCTGGGCCAGATTGAGCAAGCGCTCGATCAGATGTTGCATACGCGCGCTTTCGCTATCGATGTTGTCGGCAAAACGCTGGCGTTGCGTCTCCGGCATCGGCCCCTGGAGCAACTCTGAAGCGCCACGGATGGCCGCCAAAGGGCTCTTGAGTTCGTGGGTCAGGGTATGCACGTAACGCTCGACATAGTCCTTGCCTTCCAACTGAGTGCGCATGCGTTCCACTGCCGCCGCCAACTGCCCCAACTCGCCACCGCGATAATGTGGCAGCGCGGTACGCTCACCTTCGCTGACGGCTTGGGCGTAGTGGGTCAGGCGACGTAACGAACGGGCCAGCCACCATGACAGCCCGGCACCAACCAACAATCCCAGGCCGATCAAGCCCAGCCCCAGGTACAGCAAACGCCGCTCGGAGCGGTCGATATAGGGCTGCAAGGATTTGTTCGGCTTGGCCACGGTGACCACGCCGATAATCTCGCCTTCATCGAGAATGGGTGCTGCCACATGCATCACTGACGATTCAGGATCATCGGCATCGCTGCGGGTTGACCGCGCACCATACTCCCCGCGTAAAGTCAGGTAGACGTCGTTCCAGCGTGAATAGTCCTCACCCACCGCCACGCCACTGGAATCGAGCAAGACAATGCCCTTGGCATCCGTGACATAGATGCGGTGGTTGACCTGATTTTTCGACAGCCCCCAGATATCCGCCTTCGGTTGCCGCTGGCCGTAAGCGCGTAACAGCTGGGGCAAACGGCTCTGGCCCAAGGTGCCGGCCTTGACGTCATCGTGGAGGATTTCGGCCAGCAGATTGGCGGTATCGACCAGGGTTTCTTCGGTGGACTGGCGCACACCGGGGCGGATCTGCTCACGTACGGTGCTGAGAATGAAAAAGCCTGTCAGCCCGACAAACAGGAAGTAGACCAGGAAAATCCGGATCCCCAGGCGCATCAGCTGTGGCTCGGGCTGTAGCTGTAACCCAGGCCGCGATGAGTCTGGATCGGCTCGGCGTCGGCGGCCACCTGGCGCAGCTTGGCGCGCAGGCTCTTGATGTGGCTGTCGATGCTGCGTTCGTAACCAGCATCAGCGGCCACGCCAACAGCATCGAGCAATTGCTCACGACTGAATACGCGTTCGGGTTGTTCCAGCAGGCATTGCAACAAACGGAATTCGTGGCGAGTCAGGCTCAGGGCTTGACTGCGGTAGCTGATCTGCATGCGTAGGGTATCGACCTGAAACACCTCAGGCGTGCTGCTTACAGGCTCAACTCGTGGTGTGACGCGCTTGAGGATGGCGCGTACCCTGGCGGCGACTTCACGCGGGCTGAAGGGTTTGACGACATAGTCGTCGGCGCCAATTTCCAGGCCAACGACCCGATCGATTTCACCGTCGCGAGCACTGAGAAACATCACCGGTACTTCGCTGAAGCGCCGCAACTGCCGACAGGTTTCAAAGCCGCTGATATCCGGCAGACCAATGTCGAGGATGATCAAGTCGGCTGGGTGCTGCCGTTGTTGCTCAAGCGCCGCACTCCCCAGGGTCACCCACTCAGTGCTGTGACCATCACCTTGCAGGGCAAAAACCAGGGTATCGGCGATAGCCGCTTCGTCTTCGACAATGAGTATGTGGGGCATCTGGAGCTGCAAGCCTCAAGCTACACGCTTCAAGTAGAAGCAGATCGCGTGACGTTACACTGAACCGCTTGTTCTTGCAGCTTGTAGCTTGAAACTTACCGCTGCGCCATTAGCACTCCGGCTTTCCTGCAGTGAATCTGCGCGCTGGGTTTACCGCCGCCTTGAATTCACGCAGGGCCTTGGCACCAATCAACAACGGGTAGTTGAAGCTGCTGCGGTCGGTGAGGTTAACCTCCACCGTACGTTTGACGTCACCAAGGCATAGCTCCAGGTCCACCACCGGGCGCTTGCTGACTTCTGCCCCCTCACCGTCTTCGTCTTCATCGGCGCGGTTCTTGATCTTGCTGATGCGCGCCAGTTTGTGCTCGTAGACTTTGCCGCCGGAGTCCTTGGTCGCCAGGCGAAAACGCACCCACTCTTCACCATCACGCGTGAACAGCTCGATGTCTTTGGCCGACAACGACGCGGTCAGGGCACCGGTGTCCATCTTGGCCTTGAGGGTTTCACCACCAAACTCGGGCAGTGTGATGTATTCGTAGCGGCCATACAGGGTCGGCTCGGCAGCCATCGCCGGCAGGGCGAGTAGCGACAACAGGGCAAGTACAGATTTCACAGGGATCCGCTTCCTTGAGTTAAGACAGTGTTTAGACTGCGCAAGCAGGATAGGTTCGCGCCAATAGCTTATTCAACACAAAGTGAAACATTTGTTCCGCGCCAGCAGACTTGGGGATTTGGCTTAAACCGATAGGCTGCTTATCATTGCCGGCCGCTTACTTGAATATAAGAGCTTTCTTATGCGCCGCTTACTGACGGGCATTCTCGTGACCACGCTGTTGCTGCTCAACACCTTGGTCCTGATCGGCCCATTGCTGGTCTTTGCCCTGTTCAAACTGGTCCTGCCGGGCCGTTACCGCGACTACGCCTCTTGGGCAGTGATGTGGGTCGCCGAGACCTGGTCTGAAATCGACAAGCTGATTTTCCGCCTGTGCATCCCTACGGTATGGGATGTGCGCGGTGCTGATGACCTGCGCTTGGACACGTCCTACCTGGCCATCAGTAACCACCAGAGTTGGGTCGATATCCCGGCGCTGATCCAGGCCCTGAACCGACGCATTCCGTTCTTCAAGTTCTTCCTGAAAAAAGAGCTGATATGGGTGCCACTGCTGGGCCTGGCCTGGTGGGCGCTGGATTATCCGTTCATGAAGCGCTACAGCAAGGCGTTTCTCGCTAAGCATCCACAACTCAAAGGCCAGGACCTGGAGATCACCAAGGCCGCCTGCGAGTTGTTCAAACGCCAGCCGGTGACCGTGGTCAACTATCTGGAAGGTACGCGTTTCACCGAAGCCAAGCGCATGGCTCAGCAATCACCCTTCAAGCACTTACTCAAACCCAAGGCGGGTGGCGTGGCTTTTGTGTTGGCGGCGCTGGGTGAACAGCTGGATGCCCTGCTCGACGTCACCATTGTCTATCCCGGCGAGAAGGCTCCAGGCTTCTGGGACCTGCTCAGTGGTGCGGTACCCAAGGTGATCATCGACATCCAAGTACGCGAACTGGACCCGGCACTGTGGAACGGTGATTACGAAAACGATCCGGTTGTGCGCCAGGCAGTGCAGGACTGGGTCAACCAGTTGTGGCGCGACAAAGATGCGCGGATCGAAACCTTACGCGCGCAGCTGCGCTAAACAACTGTGCTAGCCGATTAAAATCTGTATTAATAATTAAGAAAAGGGAATTTTTGTTTGCTATTGCTGGTTTAACTGGATAAAAATCGATCAACAAACAATTACAAAAAGCCAGGATCGATCAATGGCCAACCAACCAAGCAACGCTGCCCAGGCAGATTCCGCGCAACTGCGCCGTGTCCTCGGCCTTCCCGCCCTGGTGTTCTTCGGCCTGGTTTACATGGTCCCGCTGACCATCTTCACCACCTACGGCATCGTCACCGAGCTCACCGGTGGCCGCACCGCCGGGGCCTACCTGGTAACGCTGCTGGCCATGCTCTTCACGGCTACTTCCTACAGCTTCATGGTCCGGCGTTTTCCGGTTGCCGGTTCTGCCTACTCCTACACCAACCTGGCCTTTGGACCGAGCATCGGCTTTCTCGCCGGCTGGTCACTGCTGCTCGACTACCTGTTCATCCCGATGATCAATTACCTGCTCATCGGTCTGTTCCTGAACATTGCCTTCCCGAGCATTCCGGTGTGGACCATCATCCTCGCTTCGATCGCTCTGGTTACCGTACTCAACGTGGTCGGCATTCATTCGGTGGCCAAGGCCAGCAACTTGATTGTCGGAGCACAAATCATCTTTATCGGTGTGTTCGTCGCGCTGTCGTTCAAGACGTTGGGCGGCGGGCAGCCGGTCGATTTGCTCGCGCCGTTGCTCGGTGATGGCAGCCAGCCGGGCTTCAATCATTTGATGGCCGGTGCGGCGGTACTGTGTCTGTCCTTCCTCGGCTTTGACGCGGTGTCGACTCTCGCTGAAGAAACCAAGGATCCGCAGCGCACCGTGCCGCGGGCAATCATCCTCACCACGCTGGGCGCCGGCGTGCTATTCACTCTCCTCGCCTACATCAGCCAGCTGGTGCTGCCCGGCAGCCATTTCGTCAATACCGACGCGGCGGCCAACGAGGTAATGTTCAAAGCGGGCGGACAGTTCCTGGCCAACTTCTTCACCGCCGCCTACGTCGCTGGCAGCCTGGGCTCGGCCCTGGCTTCGCAAGCAGCGGTATCGCGAATTCTCTACACCATGGGCCGTGACAAGGTCTTGCCACAGCGCTCATTTGGCCAGCTATCGCAGCGCTTCGGCACGCCGGTATTTGCCACGCTGCTGGTGTCGGGGTTCTCCCTACTCGCGTTGGTAATTGATCTGGCTACACTGGCCTCATTGATCAGCTTCGGTGCGCTGGTGGCTTTCTCAGCGGTAAACCTCGCAGTGGTGCGTACTCACCTGGTCAATCAAACCACGCACCGAAACTTCAAGGGCTTGCTGTGCTATGGGGCGATTCCGCTGATCGGCCTGTGCCTGACCTTGTGGCTGTGGACCAGCCTGTCAACGCTGACGCTAGTCATCGGCCTGTGCTGGTTCAGCGCAGGGCTTGCGTACTTGGCTGTACTTACGGCTGGCTTCCGCCGCCCGGTTCGGTTGGTAGACTTCTCTGAGGTCGGTTGAGCATCAATGAATATCTAGGCTCTGTATGAAAAATTTTGAGACAAAGGTCAGGCAAGGCGAAAACAGCCGAGGAAGCGGAGTTTACGGGTTGTAAATGAGCATTCCGAGGCTGTTTTCAACGCAGCATCACCGAGTATCAAGGCTTTTCGTACAGATCCTAGTGTCCCGAGCGCTTAATTCATTAGCTTATTTTTCATCGCACTCAGCTTTGCCATATGTACCGAACTGATGATGGCCTCTGCCGTTCTGTTCCATTTGAACGGCTTTGCCGAATGCTCGTTGGGGGCAGTGATGAATTGGCGGATCGCAGCTTTCAGATCAGTGACGCTGGTGAAGACGCCTCGATACAGCGCCCGTCTCTCTAACTGCGAAAACCAGCCTTCCACTGCGTTCAGCCAAGACGTGCTGGTCGGTGTGAAGTGCAGCTTGAAGCGCGGATGCTTTTCCAGCCAAGCCTTGATCGCAGCGGTTTTGTGGGTCGAACTGTTGTCCAGAATCACATGGATATCCAGGTCAGCAGGCGTGTTGCTATCAATCTGGCGGAGAAAATCCAGGAACTCCTTGGCACGGTGCCGCTGAGTGATCCGGCCCATCACTTCACCCGTCATGATGTCGAACGCGGCGTACAAACTTGCCGTGCCATGGCGCTTGTAATCATGGGTTCGCCGCTCAATCTGACCAGGCCGAAGTTGCAGCATTGGCTGAGTACGATCCAGTGCCTGGATCTGGGTTTTCTCGTCAACCGAGCACCATGGCGTTGTCTGGAGGGCTCAGATAGAGCCCGACCACATCAATGACTTTTTCGGCGAAGTGCGGGTCATTGCTGATTTTAAAGGTCTTCAGGCGGTGCGGTTTGAGATCGGAGGCAGCCCAGATTTGTCGAACTTGCCAAGTGGTAACGCGCGCGTATTTCGCCATCAACCGAACGCTCCAATGCGTTGCTTCCTTGGGAACCCGCTGAGTTGTCAGCATCAGGATTTCCTTGACCTTCTCAGCACTCAGCTTCAAAGGCTGACCGCTACGCGGCAGGTCTCTCAGGCCCTCAATCCCCGACTCCAGATAGCGTTTTCGCCACTTGAAGACCGTCGGAGAGGTAATCTGTAACTGGCCACAGATGGCCAGGGGCGTCCCCCCTTCAGCGAGCAAAAGGAGTATCCGCGCCCGTTGGCCGAGGCTTTGCTCCAAAGTACCCATGCGCAACCAACCTTGAAGCGTGATGACGTCGGCGGGTTGCAGTACGAAAGGAGCAACTGGTCGGGGCATGTCTGGAACCATCTGGAAGCGAGGGGCACACAGTACATCTTTATGCGTTAATAAATTAACTAACCGCTCACGACAATAGGCGCCAAGAGGGCCGTAGTGGAGCGGCATCTTGGCGCGCAGGGGCAGCTATTCTTTAACGAGGATATTATCCACCGCGGTTCCACTCGGTGGATTGTGGATCCTAACTCTTGTGATTTTTTTACCCTGTGGTGCTACGTAGTTAACATGCCCGTACCATCTATTTTGAAAATCTACTCTTATCTCGGTTCCGTCCGTTAAGTAGGCCTCTCCTGCACTACCTGGTTCTATACGCTGAACAAACTCCAAATCAAATGAAATTTCGCTTACCGGCGCACTTGGCTCAAATATAAAGCTTTCGATGGGACTAGAAAATTGATGACCCGTATACAGATAGTGTCCTGATATATTTCTTTGCGCAGGCGTACGATCACGCACCGCCAGGAACGGTTCATCTTCAGGTACACCCCATACATAAAACCGCGCATTCGCACCTGGAAGCACAATTTCTCGCTTACCCTCTTGCAGCGGAACACTTTCGAAGTCAATTTTATCTCCAGGGATATCGCCTATGACCTGATCATCCGCCCTGAACTCAAACTTGGCTTTTTGGTTTTTATCCGCCGCGAAGGTAAGCCTAATAACTGGAACAACCTGCTGATAGTTCTGATAATAACGGCGCTGGTCATCCTGTGCAGCGGCGAGCCCTGCAGTATTGGCAACATAAAAAAACGACTGAATCGGAAGCGCTGCACCGGTGCCTGTTCTCCAGGTTGCCAATCGCAACTCGTTGTTACTATTCCAATGAGTACCAGTTAACAAATTTCTACTCAGCATGCTTTGATAAAAACGGTCAGCGGTGTTGGCTTGCCCTTCTCTTACGTTCCAGCCGCATTGGCCAAGGTATTTATTGCTCGCGCGATTGAAGTGATTCAACCATTGCTGCGCCGTGTTGACACCCTGGTCATTGCAAGGCCGACTTTCAGTAGGAAAATCTGGGCTTGCGCCACAGCCTTGCTGTGGGCGTACGTCAGTCCAACCGTCGAATGGAAAAGAGCAAAGGACTGCTATATCCGAATTTTTTCCTGCCGGCGTATCGAGGACCGGATAGAACGTATAACCATTATTATAGTTGAGCGGTAGCTGCTTGAAATTCGTATCGGTTCTGATCCAGGCAAATGACACACCACCACTTGTCACTGAGCCAGGGCTGGGGTCCCACGGAAGATAACTTTGCATGCTGACCGTCCCCCGTAGCATGACGCCAGAGCAAAGAAACGCTGGACGCGCAGCAGTACCACAATTCGCCTCTGTCCGGTTGTACCAATTGGTCAACTGCACAGCGGCGTTCTGTCCCTTTAGCGTTGTATCTGGAACAGTTGCCGTTACACCCGTGACACGCTCAACCGTCGTTGGTGCTAATACAGTGGCATCATCTTTTTCGGGCACAGCTGTACAGGCGGCCAGCAATAAAGCCAGCCAGACGAACAAATACCGTTTCATAATGGATTACTCACTTGATAGCAGAGTGATGATTAATCATTGCATTGAGCGCATGCCCTGCAATCCCACTCAACACTAATAATCACTGGGAACCGCCATGTTCCACACTATCGAGTTTCGTAACGCTCAGAAACTGGTAAAAATAATAGTTACGCCAGAAATTTTATTATGCTACATGCATGGTAAATACCCGTCGCATAACGCCACGGGCGATCAGTCGGCTATGTAGGCCTCACACTGATGGAGGACTCAGCGGTGTAGGCGTGCCCCAGAGGCCACCCAAGCTTTGCAACAGCGAACCGGCAACGCCCTGCTGACCGAGGTACTGCAAGATCAGCGGGGCAAACTGACCAATCATGCCGGTGTCCATGCCCAAAGCACTGAAGGCATTGTTCAGGTCATCGGTGCTTTTAACGTTGTCGCCCAGAGCGTTGCTCAGGGCCGACGAATTGCCGCTCTTGCCAAGCAGGTCACCCAAACCACTCAAGCCACCCAAAGCATTCTCGCCGGAGAGCAGATCCAGGCCCGGAACGGCTTTGCTCAGTTGTTCGTAGTCGGTGCTGCTCAGTTGATTACGGGCCAGGCCGAGCAAGGCGCCCGTGCCCCCGATAGCTTGTTCCGGAGTGACTTTCAGCTCGCTGCCGAGGGTATTGAGCAAGTTCGCCGAGGCGGCTGGCGCCTGTACCGCAGCACCGTCCTTGTTGCCTTGCATGGCAGAAACGGCGTTGGCCGCATCGCTGAGGTTAAAGGCGAACACCGGGCTGGCAGCCAGGGTCATCAGGGTGACCAGTGCGAAACGTTTCATGAATGGACCTCGTCAGCCGTAAAGGCAGGGGAAAACGAGGGTTTGACCCTATCGACAGGGGAATGTTCCGCTTTCGGTATTGGCCGCTTCGCCAGCAGGGTCGGCTCCCACTATCGTAGGAGCCGGCCTTGCCGGCGAAAGGTCGCTTAGCTGTCAGGCTGCACTAAACAGCTTGTGCGGATCGATCACAAACTTCTTCGGCACGCCCGCATCAAACTCGCCATAGCCCTCAGGTGCCTGGTCCAGACTAATCACCTGCACGCCCACCACTTCGGCAATGTTGATGCGGTCCCACATGATCGCCTGCATCAGCTGGCGGTTGTACTTCATCACCGGGGTTTGTCCGGTGTGGAAGCTATGCGACTTGGCCCAACCCAGACCGAAGCGGATGCTCAGGCTGCCGATCTTCGCCGCAGCATCCACCGCTCCCGGATCTTCAGTGACATACAGGCCGGGAATACCGATCTTGCCCGCAACGCGGACCACGCCCATCAACGAGTTGAGCACGGTAGCCGGCGCTTCATGCTTGGCACCGGCATGGCCATGACCACGAGCTTCGAAGCCCACGGCATCGACCGCGCAATCCACTTCCGGCTCGCCCAGCAGGTTGGCGATCTGCTCGTGCAGTGGGGTGTCCTGGGACAGGTCGGCGACTTCGAAACCTTGTGCCTTGGCGTGAGCCAGGCGCACTGGGTTCACATCACCGACGATCACCACCGCGGCGCCCAGCAGGCGTGCCGAAGCCGCCGCAGCCAGGCCCACAGGACCGGCACCGGCAATGTACACCGAGCTACCCGGGCCTACACCGGCCGTCACCGCGCCGTGATAGCCGGTCGGGAGGATGTCGGAGAGGCAGGTCAGATCACGGATTTTCTCCATGGCCTTGTCGCGGTTGGGCAGTTTCAGCAGGTTGAAATCGGCGTACGGCACCAACACGTATTCGGCCTGGCCACCAGTCCAGTCGCCCATGTCGACATAGCCGTAGGCACCACCGGCACGGGCCGGGTTAACCGTCAGACAGACGCCGGTGTGTTGTTCCTTGCAGGAGCGGCAGCGGCCACAGGCAACGTTGAAGGGCACCGAGACCAGATCGCCGATCTGCAGGTTTTCCACGTCGCGGCCCTTTTCAATCACCTCACCCGTGATTTCATGGCCCAGCACCAAGCCGACCTGAGCGGTAGTACGGCCACGGACCATATGCTGGTCGGAGCCACAGATGTTGGTGGAGACTACCCTGAGAATCACCCCGTGCTCGATCTTCTTGCCACGCGGATCCTGCATTTTCGGGTAGTCAATTTTCTGCACCTCGACCTTGCCAGCGCCGAGATACACCACACCACGATTACCAGACATGCTTTTACCTCGCTAAAGTTTGTTGTTATGTAGCGGTGCAAAGTGCGCGGCCCGAAAGCGGCGCTGAGTTACTGGAATCTGTTCTGGCCTTGAGGGCCTAATCGCCGGCAAGGCCGGCTCCTACAGGGCCTGTCAGAGCACGACTGTTCTGTTGGCGTTCAAAAATACCCGCCGCTCAATGTGATAGCCCACCGCCCGCGCCAGGGTCAGGCACTCGATGTCGCGGCCCTTGGCAATCAAGTCTTCCGGATAATGGCTGTGATCCACCGCCTCCACGCCTTGGGCAATGATCGGCCCTTCATCAAGGTCGTTGTTGATGTAGTGAGCGGTAGCCCCCACCAACTTCACACCCTTGTTGTAGGCCTGGTGATAAGGTTTGGCACCTTTGAACCCAGGCAGCAGTGAGTGGTGAATGTTGATGGCCCAACCATCAAGCTTGCGGCACAACTCCGGTGACAGCACTTGCATGTAGCGGGCAAGGATCACCAGTTCCGCGCCAGACTCTTCGATCACCTGTAGCACCTTGCGCTCCTGTGCCGGCTTGTCATGCGGATCAAGAGCAAAATGGTAGTAGGGAATGCGGTGCCAGTGAGCCAATGGCTCCAGGTCCGGGTGATTGGAGATCACCGCCACAACGTCCATGCTCAATTGCCCGATGCGCTGGCGATAGAGCAGGTCGTTGAGGCAGTGATCGGCTTTGGAAACCATGATCACCACTTTCGGCCGGTGCTTGGGCGCGGTCAGCTCAAACAGCATGCCAAAGGCCTCACCCCGCTCAGCAAGGCCTGCGCGAAAACTGACTTCGTCGAAATCATCCGGCTGACGGAATTCCACGCGAATGAAGAAGCGCCTGGACAGACGGTCATCAAACGAATGGTGCTCGGTGACGTAGCAGCGTTGCTCATACAGATAACGCGTCACCACATCCACCGTGCCGAGCAGGCTCGGACAATCAGCGGTGAGAATCCAGGTGTCCGGTGCTCGGCTCATACGACTCTCCCTAGGCTTCGATGCTCAAACCGTATTCGGCTGCCGCGTCCTGCAGCCACAGCCACCAGTAGTCGGAGAAACTGCGACGGATCAGCAGTTCCCAGGTTTCCTCGCCGGTACGGCGGATCACCAGTTGCGACTTGGCAAACACCGTGCCCACGGCCTTGCCGACGGGGAAGTTGTTTGGATGTACATCGTAGCTGGTGGACTTCATCAGCACTTCACGCACATTGCGGCCACTGAGCTCTAGCAGGGTTTGTCCACCACTGACGTTGACCACCTGGATATGCTGGCCCTCAAGGGCCTCGCGCAGCTTCTGCTCGACGGCGAACTCCTGACCGCCGGGGACGATCAGCAGCCACTCATCAGGGCCCAGCCACTGCAAGGACATATCGCCGTTGGCGACGACTGTCAGCGCAACCGGCAATTCCAAGCCCAGGGCCTTGAACACTCCGCCGGCGAAGGCCGGATCGCGGCCATCGCCGCGCAGGGTCAGGTGGCCAAGGAATTTGTGCTCACGCAGGGTGACTCCAGCGTTCTTGCGGGCCTTGCCGATCAGGCTGGGCAGGTCGGCGTGATGCAGTGGCGACTCGGCCTTGGCGTCGTTGCCGGGGCGTTGCTGATAGACGTTAATCGTGCTCATTACTCACCTGCCTTGAATTCTATAGACCTTGCACCGCGATACAGTGGGGCTGGTTAAACGTTCTGGCGCTCGCCTTTCGGATCGAAGAACACCGATGAACAGATCTGCGCTTCGATCACGCTGCCATCAGCCTGAGGCGAGTAGACCCGCTCACCCAGACGTTTGAGCCCGCCTTTGACCACACCCATCGCGAAGGAATAACCCAGGGAGTTGCTGGCATAGCTGGAGGTCACGTGACCGACCATGTCCATCGGAATCGCCTGTTTCGGATCGAACACCAGCTGCGCACCTTCTGGCAGCCATTGATTCGGGTCGACCGGCTTGAGGCCGACCAACTGCTTGCGGTTTTCACGCACGCAATCTTCGCGGTTCATCCCACGCCAGCCGATCCACGAGAACGGTTTGGTACGCCCCACACACCAGCCCATGTTCAGATCGTCCGGGGTCATCGAACCGTCGGTGTCCTGACCGACAATGATGAAGCCCTTCTCGGCCCGCAGCACGTGCATGGTTTCGGTGCCGTACGGGGTGAGGTTGTACTGTTTGCCCGCTTCGGCAATTTTCTCCAGCACGCCCATGGCATAGTTGGCCTGGATGTTGATTTCGTATGACAGCTCACCGGTGAACGAGATACGGAACACCCGTGCCGGTACGCCGGCGACCAAACCTTCTTTCCAGGTCATGAACGCAAACGCGTCCTTGTCCAGGTCAATATCGGTCACTTCGCTGAGCAGCTTGCGGCTGTTCGGGCCTGACAAGGTCAGGGTTGCCCAATGGTCGGTGACCGAGGTGAAGTACACCTTGAGCTCAGGCCATTCGGTCTGCTGGTAGATCTCCAGCCACTGCAGCACACGCGCCGCGCCGCCCGTGGTGGTGGTCATGATGAAATGGTTTTCGCCGACGCAGGCAGTCACACCGTCATCGAAGACCATGCCGTCTTCCTTGCACATCAAGCCGTAGCGCGCCTTGCCAACGTCGAGTTTGGTCCAGGCGTTGGTGTAGATACGGTTGAGGAATTCTCGGGCATCCGGGCCCTGGATATCGATCTTGCCCAGGGTCGAAGCATCCAGCAGGCCGACGCTGTCACGCACGGCCTTGCACTCACGGGCCACGGCGGCATGAAGGTCTTCGCCGTTGCGCGGGAAGTACCACGGCCGCTTCCACTGACCAACGTCTTCGAACTCGGCGCCGTTCTTCAGGTGCCAGGCGTGCAACGCGGAAAAGCGCACCGGCTCGAACAGATGACCGCAATGGCGCCCAGCCACCGCGCCGAAGGTGATCGGCGTGTAGTTGGGACGGAACATGGTGGTGCCCATTTCCGGGATGGTGATGCCCATGGAGCGGGCAGCAATGGCCAGGCCGTTGATGTTACCCAGTTTGCCTTGGTCGGTACCGAAGCCCAGTGCGGTGTAGCGTTTGACATGCTCGACCGACTCGAACCCTTCACGGGTGGCCAGCTCGATGGCGGCCGCAGTGACGTCGTTCTGCTGGTCGACGAACTGTTTCGGCGCACGCGCAGTGTTCCTGTCATGGGGCACCTGGAACAGTGCCAGCGTGGCCTCTTCTTGACGTGCCAGCACCTTTGGCAAGCTACCTGCCACAGCCTTGAAGCCTGCTTCGGTGGCAGCGCGCACGCCGCCTTCAAAACCGTCTGCCAGGCTGTCGCCCAGCGCGAACACACCGTTGATACCACCGACACACACGCGTTTCTGCGGGGCGTCGCCTGGTACGAAACCGAGAATGTCGTCACGCCAAATCGGCTTGCCCCCCAGGTGCGAA
Organism: Pseudomonas sp. UM16; assembly: GCF_050312595.1. Taxonomy (NCBI): domain Bacteria; kingdom Pseudomonadati; phylum Pseudomonadota; class Gammaproteobacteria; order Pseudomonadales; family Pseudomonadaceae; genus Pseudomonas; species Pseudomonas sp. UM16. The sequence continues at coordinate 148,214 of NZ_JBNPJT010000005.1, forward strand.
GCCAGATGCACCACCGGACTGTAGCCCCCGGAGGTAGCTACCAGGTCGCAGTCCAGCCATTCGCCGGGGCTGGCAACTTTATGCGCTTTAACGTCGATAGCGGCGACACGGGCAGCGGTAACATGCTTGCTGCCACGGGATTCGATCACCGCGCTGGAGGTAAGGATGCGGATGCCCTTGGCCCGCGCCTCTTCCACCAGCGAACCACGTGGGTTGTGACGGGCATCAGCGATGGCGACCACTTTCAGGCCGGCGTCATGCCAGTCCAGGGCTACGCGGTAGGCATGGTCGTTGTTGGTCGACAACACCAGGTTGCGGCCCGGTGCCACACCATAACGACGCACGTAGGTCGACACCGCACCGGCGAGCATGTTGCCCGGCACATCGTTGTTACCGTACACCAGCGGACGCTCGTGAGCACCCGTGGCCAGCACCACACGTTTGGCGCGCACCCGGTGCATGCGCTGGCGCACGGTGCCGATTGGCGCGCGATCACCCAGGTGGTCGGTCAGTCGCTCGTGAATGGTGAGGAAGTTGTGGTCGTGATAACCATTGACCGTAGCCCGTGGCAACAGGGTGACTTCGCGCATGCCCTTGAGCTCGGCCACGACGCTGGCGACCCATTCGGCAGCCGGTTTTCCATCGAGGGTTTCACGGCTATCGAGCAAGCTGCCACCGAACTCTTCCTGTTCGTCGGCGATGATCACCCGCGCACCGCTGCGCCCGGCGGCCAATGCCGCAGCAAGCCCGGCAGGGCCAGCGCCGACCACCAGCACATCGCAGTGCTGGCTCATGTAGTCGTAGCTGTCCGGATCGTTTTCCAAAGGTGCGCGACCCAGCCCAGCTGCCTTGCGGATGTACTTCTCGTAGGTCATCCAGAACGACTGCGGGTACATGAACGTCTTGTAGTAGAAACCCGGGGGCATCAGCTTGCCGCCGACTTTACCGAGAATACCCATGACATCAGTGTTCACGCTCGGCCAGCCGTTGGTACTGGTGGCGACCAGGCCGGAATACAACGCCTGCTGGGTAGCACGTACGTTAGGCACCTGAGTGGCTTCAGTAGCACCAATCTGCAGGATCGCGTTCGGCTCTTCGCAGCCTGCGGCAATGATCCCACGTGGGCGCGAGTACTTGAAGCTACGCCCAACGATGTCGACACCGTTGGCCAGCAGCGCGGCGGCCAGGGTGTCACCGGCATAGCCCTGGTAGGTCTGGCCGTTGAAAGTGAAGTTCAAGACTTTGCTGCGATCAATGCGACCGCCGCTGGACAGGCGATAGACCTGGCTCATACCTTTTCTCCCTGACCACTGACTGCCAACTGCGGGCTGGTGTTTTTGCCGGTCACTTGCGGCTTGGCGCCGATCGGATAAGTTTCCAGAATTTCGTAGGTCACCGTGTCACGGGTGGCGTTGAAGTACTGGCGGCAGCCGGCGGCGTGAATCCACAGCTCGTGGTGCAGGCCGCGCGGATTGTCGCGAAAGAACATGTAGTCGCCCCACTCCTCGTCGGAGCAGGCGTTAGGGTCCAGCGGCCGCGGAATATGGGCCTGGCCCGCAGCGTGGAACTCTTCCTCGGAGCGCAGCTCGCCGCAGTGGGGACAGAAGATATGCAACATGGGGACTTCTCCTGTTAGTGGGCGACAGCGGCGGCGCCGTGTTCGTCGATCAGAGCGCCGTTGTGAAAACGGTCGATGGAAAAGGGTTTGGCCAGCGGGTGCATTTCGCCCTTGGCCAGGCTGGCGGCAAACACGTTGCCCGAGCCTGGCGTGGCCTTGAAGCCACCGGTGCCCCAGCCGCAGTTGAAGAACATGTTCTTCACCGGCGTCTTGGAGATGATCGGGCAAGCATCAGGCGTGGTGTCGACGATGCCACCCCACTGGCGGTTCATCCGCACCCGGGAAAGAATCGGGAACATTTCGACAATGGCCTGCAGGGTGTGCTCAATCACCGGATACGAACCGCGCTGGCCGTAACCGACCCAGCCGTCGATGCCAGCGCCGATCACCAGGTCGCCCTTGTCTGACTGGCTGATATAGCCGTGCACGGCGTTGGACATGATCACGCTGTCGATGATCGGCTTGAGCGGCTCGGACACCAATGCTTGCAGCGGATGCGATTCAATCGGCAAGCGGAACCCGGCGAGTTTGGCCATGTGCCCGGAATTGCCGGCTGTAACCACACCGACGCGCTTGGCACCGATAAAGCCTTTGTTGGTCTCGACACCAATGACCACGCCGTTTTCCTTGCGAAAGCCGATCACTTCGGTCTGCTGAATCAGATCCACGCCCAGAGCGTCAGCGGCACGGGCATAGCCCCAGGCCACTGCATCGTGACGGGCGACGCCGCCGCGCCGCTGCACGGTGGCGCCAAGGATCGGGTAGCGGGTGTTTTTCGAGCAGTCCAGGTAAGGGATTTCTTCAGCGACCTGCTGGGTATTGAGCAACTCGCCATCCACACCATTGAGGCGGTTGGCGCTGACCCGCCGCTCCGAGTCACGGATGTCTTGTAGGGTATGACAGAGGTTATAGACCCCCCGCTGGGAGAACATCACGTTGTAGTTGATGTCTTGCGACAACCCTTCCCAGAGCTTCATGGCGTGTTCATAGAGGTGCGCCGACTCGTCCCACAGGTAGTTCGAGCGGACAATCGTAGTGTTGCGTGCGGTGTTGCCGCCACCCAACCAGCCCTTCTCGACCACAGCGACGTTGGTAATGCCGTGCTCCTTGGCCAGGTAGTAGGCGGTGGCCAGGCCATGCCCGCCACCACCGACGATAACCACGTCATAGACTTTTTTCGGGGTCGGCGTGCGCCACATGCGCTGCCAGTTTTCGTGGTGGCTGAGTGAGTGTTTGAAGAGGCCGAAGCCCGAGTAACGTTGCATAGTCTCTACTCCCGAACCACTCAGCGATAAACCGGAAAATCTGCACACAGTGCCGATACGTTCTTCGCAACATCGGCCTCAACATCGGCATCGCCGAGGTTGTCGAGGATGTCGCAGATCCACCCGGCCAGTTCCACGCACTGGGCAACCTTGAAGCCACGGGTGGTGACCGCCGGGGTGCCAATGCGCAGGCCGGAAGTGACGAACGGCGACTGCGGATCGTTGGGCACGGCATTTTTGTTGACGGTGATGTGGGCACGGCCCAGGGCGGCATCGGCGTCCTTGCCGGTCAGGCCTTGGCGAATCAGGCTAACCAGAAACAGGTGGTTGTCAGTACCACCGGAAACCACATCGAAGCCGCGCTCGATAAACACCTTGGCCATGGCCTGGGCGTTGTCGATGACCTGTTGTTGATACGTCTTGAAGCCTGGTTCCAGCGCTTCCTTGAAGCACACTGCCTTGGCGGCGATCACATGCATCAGCGGGCCGCCCTGGGCCCCGGGGAATACTGCGGCGTTGAGCTTCTTCTCGATCTCCTCGTTGCTACGCGCCAGGATCAGGCCGCCACGTGGACCACGCAGAGTCTTGTGGGTGGTGGTGGTGACCACATCGGCGTAAGGCAGCGGGTTCGGGTACAGGCCAGCGGCAACCAGGCCGGCAACGTGAGCCATGTCGACGAACAGGTAGGCGCCGACTTTGTCGGCGATCTGACGAAAACGTGGGAAATCGAGGGTTTTCGAGTAGGCCGAGAACCCGGCAACGATCATCTTCGGCTTGTGTTCCACAGCAAGACGCTCGACTTCGTCGTAGTCGATCAACCCGGTGTTGGTGTCGATGCCGTACTGCACCGCGTTGTACAGCTTGCCCGAGGACGACACTTTGGCGCCGTGGGTCAAGTGACCGCCATGGGCCAGGCTCATGCCCAGAATGGTGTCGCCAGCCTGCAGCAAGGCCAGGTACACGGCGCTGTTGGCCGAGGAGCCTGAGTGCGGCTGGACGTTGGCGTAACCGGCACCGAACAACTGCTTGGCGCGATCGATGGCCAACTGCTCGACTTTATCCACATGCTCGCAACCGCCGTAATAGCGCTTGCCCGGGTAGCCTTCAGCGTATTTATTGGTCAAACCGCCGCCTTGGGCCTGCATGACGCGCTTGCTGGTGTAGTTCTCCGAGGCAATCAGTTCGATGTGATCTTCCTGGCGTTGCTCTTCGGCATTGATCGCCGCCAGCAGTGCGTCGTCGTAACCCTGGATCTGGTCTTGCTTGCTGAACATTGAGAGTCTCCCGGCAGCGATCATTTCTTGTCTGATAGGCCCAATGAGCCTTTGCAGCGATGGTATGACCGGCGCGGGGAGCCCAGATGCCTGCGCACGCCTTGCAATGGTGCGTTTACGACATGGGGGGGGTTCGCTTTCGATACAGGGTGACTGAAGTAAAAGCTCTGATCCATACAACAATGCGCCAAGAACTGCAGCGGCAACGCCCTTGCGTAGCAGACAATCGGGGAATTTCAACCTGACAAATATGCCAGTTACGGCTATTTGCGAACTCACCTATGGTGATACTTCTTCAAACAGGAATTTCATCATGACAACCTCAATCGTGAAAAAGTCTGTTAGTGAAAAAAACATCGCAGCCGGCGACTATCCTCCACTCCCCGAACAACTCGCGTATGCAAACACTGGCTCTTACTACTCTGACACATTGATTGGTCCGGAGCGGGCGGGCATTGTGATTCAGCGAATCTTAACGCTGAGTGGTTCGACCGCAGCGGCAATTAAAATTGTGCTGGACAATGGACATACAGTTGAAGCCGACATTGATCGACAACAGGCATTCTTAAGTTGCGACCATAGCGATGTGATTATTGATTATGGACTTCAATTTACGCTTGAGCAAAAAAGGATAACTCGCGAAGGGCAATCCAATAATCTGACGGTAGAACTGCGTTTAATTCCTCTTCCTAAACTTGATCAACAGCAGAAAAACCCATCACTCTAGGCACTGTACGAAAAGAGATGTCGCAAACACCGCATGGAACAAGCCAGCGAGACCATAGCGGCATAGCTTTTCGCGAGCCTGTCGAAGCGTGTCACGATCCGGCGGTTCTCTTTCAGCCAGCCAAACATGCGCTCGATGATGTTGCGCTGTCGGTACTTGGGCCGATCAAACAGTCTGGGTAAGCCAGGCTTGGGTTTGCGCTTCATCGAGCGCAGCGGGATGACGGGTTGCATTCGATGTTGGTCGCAGTAGCGGCGTAGCGCTTCGGCGTCGTAGCCCTTGTCGGCAAGCAACCATTTACAGCGTTTACGCGGGCGGCCACGTTGGCTCGATGGAATGCTGACCTCGTCCAACAGGGGTTGGGCGTAGCTGATGTCACTGGCTTGACCGCCAGAGAGGAGGAAGCGCAACGGTGTCCCGTTGGCGTCGCAGAGCATGTGGACTTTGGTAGTCAGGCCACCGCGACTGCATTTTACGAAAATTGACAACTACTAAAACAGTCAGTTGCGCACACTTTTCCAGCACTTAGTTTACGACTTCTGGAAACACGCTTGAATGCTCCCATGTCAAAACAACCGCAGGGTTTGCCCCATGAAAAATCTCGAAGAACGCGCCCCCAGCTACGAAGATCACCTGAAATTAATTAGCCCCTCTAAGAAAGCTAAAAACCCCGAGAGCCTTCTGTATGCACACACGGGGAATTATTATCCAACCCGCAGCTTCAATCAAAGAGTCTCCATACGTTTTATTGAATTGACGGGACCTGATACGGCCATCATCACGATCCGCACAGGAAATGAGTTTTACTCCACTACCGTCAGCCGCGACGCAGCCTACGCCAACTCCGAAACCCATGACATCATCGTGGAAAATGGTCAATTTCGATATATCACGGAGAAAATTGTATCTGATACGAACAAACCCGTAGAGCTGATAACGTATGAAATTCCATCTGACATTCTGGAAAGTGGGGAAAATCATCCGATTGCACTTTACGCCCCCAAAAATACCGTGATTAGAATTACGGGAACATTGGACACCGTCAAGTACAGAACACTCCACCATTTAGAAGACGGCACATCAAAATTCGTCATAAGAACTATCGGCAACAAAGTATTTGAGCACAGCATTGACACCCGTGACTTTGGAACATTGGCACTACCAGGCGACTTCGTTGTTTATGAAAACACGGGCTACGTTAGCCTGGTCACCATGCGTACAATGCCTTTTGACAATTATATTCGCGAAGAAACTGCCCCCATCGTACTCTCTGAGGAATCTTGAGTTAGCGTTTTGCTGCCGTGGGTGGTGCCCTTCACTCACGGCAGCACGGTCCTATGGGCAAGCTGTGAGCCAATGATTTAGAGTGCTGTTCTGCTTCATTCACAGGACAGTGTCATGACAGAGCAAAGCCAGCAATTCGCCAGCGACAACTACTCAGGCATCTGCCCTGAAGCCTGGGCCGCCATGGAAAAAGCCAACCACGGCCATGACCGCTCCTATGGCGATGACCAGTGGACCGCCCGCGCCGCCGAGTACTTTCGCAAACTGTTCGAAACCGACTGCGAAGTATTTTTCGCCTTCAACGGCACCGCCGCCAACTCACTGGCACTTTCGTCCTTGTGCCAGAGCTACCACAGCGTGATCTGCTCAGAGACCGCCCACGTCGAGACCGACGAGTGCGGCGCGCCAGAGTTTTTCTCCAACGGTTCTAAACTACTTACCGCCCGCAGCGTTGCGGGGAAGCTGACTCCCGAGTCGATCCGCGAAGTCGCTCTTAAGCGCCAGGACATCCACTATCCCAAACCACGGGTGGTGACCATCACCCAGGCCACCGAAGTCGGCACCGTCTACCGCCCCGACGAACTCAAGGCAATCAGCGCCACCTGCAAAGAACTGGGCCTGAACCTACATATGGACGGTGCCCGCTTCAGCAACGCCTGTGCCTCTCTTGGCTGCACGCCTGCCGAATTGACCTGGAAGGCAGGCGTTGATGTTCTGTGCTTTGGCGGAACCAAGAATGGCATGGCGGTGGGTGAAGCGATCCTGTTCTTCAACCGCAAGCTGGCCGAAGATTTCGACTACCGCTGCAAACAGGCCGGACAGCTGGCTTCGAAGATGCGCTTTTTGTCTGCCCCTTGGGTCGGGCTACTGGAAAACGACGCCTGGCTCAAATACGGCCACCACGCCAACCGTTGCGCGACCTTGCTCAGCGAGTTGGTCAGTGACGTGCCGGGGGTCGAGCTAATGTTCCCGGTGCAAGCCAACGGCGTGTTCCTGCAGATGTCGGAACCGGCTCTGGAAGCCTTGCGCAACAAGGGCTGGCGCTTTTACACCTTCATTGGCAGCGGTGGAGCGCGGTTTATGTGTTCGTGGGACACCGACGAGGCGCGAGTGCGAGAGCTGGCGGCGGATATCCGCGAGGCCATGGGCGCCTGAAAACCTCATCGCCGGCATTGCCGGCGATGAGGTTCAGATTGCTCTAGAGCCTGAACCCACCCATCTGCCGCGCCAGGTCATCGGCCAATCCGCGCAACGCCTGGCACTCCTCCCGACAGCCCTGCACATCCGCCGCGGTCGCCCGTGCCAGGTCGGAAATCCCCTGCACAGTACGATTGATCTCCTCGGTCACCGCCGACTGTTCCTCGGTCGCGGTGGCCACCTGATGGTTCATGTCGCTGATGTGCTCGACCTGATCGGTGATGGTGCTCAGTGACGCACCGGTCTGCTGACTGGACTGCACACCCGTTCCCGTCGCTGCCTGTCCGGCCTGCATCGACGCAACCGCACTGCCGGCGCCCTGCTTAAGGCGCAGGATCATCTGCTGCACTTCATCGGTCGAAACCTGAGTACGCCGGGCCAGCGTACGTACTTCGTCAGCAACCACAGCAAAACCGCGGCCCATCTCCCCGGCACGCGCCGCTTCAATCGCCGCGTTGAGTGCCAGCAGGTTGGTCTGCTCAGAAATGCTACGGATCACCGCCAGTACTTCATCGATTGAAGCGACTTCGCTGGCCAACTCGCCCACCGCATTGGCGGCCTGGCCTATTTCACCGGACATGCCTTCAATATGCGCAATCGAGCGCCGCACCACTTCGCGGGCCTCAAGCGCTTCAGTGCGAGCCGTTTCCGAAGCCTGTGCTGCGTTGCCAGCATTCTGGGCGATGTCTTGCACGGTCAGGCCCATCTCATGCACCGCGGTGGCGACCATTTCGGTCATTTCCTGTTGACGCCCGGAACGCTCGGCGGTGTTCTCCACTACCTGGGTCACTTGCGTGACCGAGCTGTGCAAGCGCTCTGTGGTACGCAGCACTTCGCCGATCAAGTCGCGCTGGCTGTTGAGGAAACGGTTGAAGCCGCGCGCCAGGTCGCCCAGTTCATCGGCACGGGCTTCATCCAGACGCTGGGTCAGGTCACCGCCACCCTTACCAATCGCCATCAACGCCGCCGTTACTCGACGAATTGGCCGGACAATGCCTCGGGCCAATAGTACAACTAGCAACAGCGACACCAGCGCCACGGCAGCACCGATCAAGCTGGTTAACCCTACGGTCTCGCGGACCGGGGCGTAGATTTGCGCCTCCGGCACTTCAGCGACCAGGGTCCAGTTCAGGTCACGCAGCGGCAGGCTCAAGGCCAGGTACTCTTCGCCATCGCGCTCGAATCGGCTGCTACTCACGCCCTTTTCGTGGTTCAACAGCACCGTTGCCGCCGTTTCGCCGATTTGCTCGGCGAGCTTTCGCTTGCCACTGAATTGTTGCTCTGGATGCACCTGGATCAAGCCGTCGTTACGCACCAGGAAAACCCGGCCACGCTCACCAAAGCTGAAGTTGTGAATCAGTTCCGACAACTCGGTCATGCGCAAGCCAAGCCCGGCAATGCCCACCAACTTCCCGGCCTTTTCCACCCGGTAATCGATAAACAGTGCCAGCTCTCCGGTACTGCCATCGGTGTCGATGTTGAGCAAACGCGGATTGCCACTGTCGATAAAGCCGTAAAACCACTTGTCAGCTGGGTTGCTGCGACTCAAGGTACGGTCCAGGCCTTTTTCGTTGTAGTAGTGGTTGCTTTCGGTGGCCGCAAACAGCGCGGTGAACGCCTGATTCTTCTGCCGCAAGGCCTCGAGGTACTCGATAAACTGCGGCGCCTGGGCTGGATCTTCGCCCGCTGCCAGCCAGTCGCGCAGCAAGGTATTGTTGGCGATATCCGAAGCGGCGGTGAGCGGACGGCTCAACATCCGTTCGATGTCGTTACGAATCGCCTCAATGCTCGCCGGTAAAGCAGTGTCGACCAGGTAACGTTCGGTCAGGCGATTGACCGCCACCGAGTAGATCGCCACGACGATAAGAATGCTCACCAACAGGGCTGCGCCCATGCTTGCGATCAGTTGCCACTGGATACTGCGCCGCCAGAACTGCATGAACCTTCCCCTGAGCAAATAAGCCTTGTGCTGCAATAGCCAGGCCAATTGTATACAGATGAAAATACAATAACTCCATTGACCCACGACAATGCCACTCACTGCCGAACAGGCAGTGAGCAAGCAAAAGGAAGTAGAACGGTTTAGCGGGAGCCTATCAGCTGTTGCCGATGGTCCGGGCAATGACATCGACCGTGGCGCTGACTTGCTCTTGGTAACGGTCGAGGGCCTGCTGGTGCTGCTGTTGCAGATCAATCTGCTGCGAGCACAGGTTGAGGGCTGCCAGAACCAGCAGCTTGTCACCGATCAGGGTCGGGTATTTGCGCTTGGTCTCGGCCAGCGACGCATTGAGCATCTGCACGGCCTGCGCCAGGGCCTGCTCCTGGCCTTCGGGGGCCTTGATCGAATAGTCACTGCCAAGGATCGACACGACATTGATCGGCTGTGCTGAAGTTCTCATGCGTTGACGGTACCGCCACTGGCGCGCTCAACCAGAGCCTGAATGCGTGCGGCAGTAGCGCCGTGCTTTTCTTCTTGCTCCATCAACGACAGCTGCAGGCTCTCGTTTTCATCTTTGGCTTGAGCCAATTCAACGCTGATCTGCTCGTTGCGCTCGCTCAACTCCTGATTTTTTTGTACCAGGTCGATGACGAGTTGTTCCAATTGACTAAGGGATGTTTCCAACATGATTGCCTTCTCGGGATTTTCAGGGGGCGCACACGATAAAGAAAAGTCCGCGTGCTCGCCAGGGATATCGGGTTAGACGCTTCGGCCTGGTGCAGATTGACCCACTGATAGCGGTCCGGTTCCCCCTTCAGGTGCCCGCCTGTCAGGAAAGTCGATAGCTGACTTCGCCGTTTCATTTCCCCGCGCCTCAAGTCTGCTTCAGGTCGACCGATATACGAGGAGGAAACCCCGACTTTGTCGCACGGATCGCGCGCCTTTTCCCTTTCCGGAAGACTCACTATGTCCCTACGCAATATGAATATTGCCCCGCGCGCGCTCCTGGGCTTTTTCTTGATTGGCGCGCTGATGCTCGGCCTGGGCCTGTTCGCCCTCAACCAAATGGGCAAAATTCGCCAGGCCGGCGTATTTATTGAAACCTCCTCGATGCCCAGCATCACCAACGTCGATAAGCTCACCCAACTGACCCTGCGTTTGCGCACATTGTCCTATCGCCTATTGCTCAATCGGGAAGACGACACTGTACAAAACACGCTCAAACTGTTCGACCAGCGCAATCAGCAAATAGATGAAACACGAAAGGCCTATGAACCGCTGATCACATCTGCTCCAGAGCGTGCCGCTTACAACGACTATGTGCAGTTGCTCAACCAGTACCGGCAACTGGAAAGCCGCATGCGCCAAGCCTCGCAAAGCAATGACCTGGAGACGCTACGCAGCCTGGTCAACCGTGATGTGCTCGACAACTCCGAGAAAATCAACGGTGTTATGGATCAGTTGGTTAGCATCAACACCGAACAAACCCGGCAGATCAACCAGACCGCTGCCGAGCAGTATTCCGACGCTGTCACGCTGGTTATCAGCTTACTGTTGACCGCCACGGCGCTGACCCTGATTTGTGCCCTGTTGCTGACCCGCAGCATCGTCAAACCGATCAGTGAAGCACTGCAGGTCGCTGAGCGAATTGCCGAAGGCGACCTCACCCGCAGCATTGAAACCCAAGGCCAAGATGAGGCTGCACGCCTGTTGCAAGCCATGGCCAAGATGCAGAACAAACTGCGCGACACCCTGCAATTGATTGCAGGCTCCGCCACCCAGCTGGCTTCTGCCGCCGAAGAACTGAACAGCGTCACCGACGAAAGCGCTCGTGGCCTGCAACAGCAGAACAATGAAATCGAGCAGGCCGCCACTGCGGTTACCGAGATGACCAGCGCCGTTGAAGAAGTAGCGCGCAATGCTGTGAGCACTTCCGAAGCGTCCAAGGAAGCTACCCGTTCGGCAGGCGACGGCCGCGATCTGGTTCTGGAAACAGTCAATGCTATTGAGCGTATGAGCGTTGACGTACAGGGCACCGCCAAGCTGATCGGTAACCTGGCGGAAGAGTCGCGGGATATCGGCAAGGTGCTGGACGTGATTCGCGGCTTGGCTGACCAGACCAACCTGCTGGCCCTCAACGCCGCCATCGAAGCAGCACGTGCCGGTGAAGCTGGCCGTGGCTTTGCCGTGGTGGCTGATGAGGTACGTGCCCTGGCCCATCGCACCCAACAGTCCACCAGCGAAATCGAACGGATGGTCGGTAGCATTCAAGGCGGCACCGAACAGGCAGTCAACTCGATGCGCAACAGTACCGAACGCGCCGAATCGACCCTCAACATCGCTCGCGGCGCAGGCCTTGCACTGGACACCATCACCGGCGCGGTCACCGAAATCAATGAACGCAACCTGGTGATCGCCAGTGCCGCCGAAGAACAGGCCCAGGTGGCCCGTGAAGTGGACCGTAACCTGGTTAACATCAATGATCTGTCGGTGCAGTCGGCCACTGGCGCAAACCAGACCAGTGCGGCGAGCGCCGAGCTGTCGCGCCTGGCGGTAGACCTCAGTGGACTGGTGGCACGCTTCAGCGTTTGATCAATATTCGATGCGCACGTCGCCTTTGGGCACGCTGCAGCACGACAGGATATAGCCTTCGGCGACGTCATCATCGGTGATGCCGCCGTTGTGCTCCATCTCCACCTCACCACCGAGCTTGAGCACCTTGCAGGTGCCACAGATGCCCATACCGCAGGCTTTGGGAATCATCAGGCCAAGCTTGGCTGCCGCCGCGTGCACAGTTTCGCCCGGCGCCACGCGGATACTCTTGCCGGCAGCGGTGAACTCCACCTGATGCAGGTCGGCATTGTCCACTTCCGGCGCGTCAGCGGCTTGCTCGGCGAGCTCCACGGCGTCGGCCTTGACCTCGGCCGGAGTCGCACCAAACGACTCCTCGTGATAGCGGCTCATGTCATAGCCGCTGCCTTCCAGCAGGCGCTTGACCGCGTGCATGTACGGTGTCGGGCCGCAGCAGAATATTTCCCGCTCCATGTAGTCCGGGGCGATCAACTCCATCAGCTTTTGATTGAGATAGCCACGGTAGCCTGCCCAAGGCTCGCCCAGACCATGCTTTTCACAAATGATATGCAAACTGAAGTTGTCGATCCGCGACGCCATGTGCTCCAGCTCGCGGTGATAGATGATGTCTTTCGGTGAGCGTGCGCTGTGCACGAAAACCATATCGACATTGGCGTTAGTGTCATAGAACCAACGAGCCATGGACATTACCGGAGTGATTCCGACACCACCACTGAGGTAGAGCACTTTGGGGCTGGGGAAGTCGATGGCGTTGAACAACCCGACCGGCCCGTGCACTGCCAGTTCCTGGCCTTCGTGCAGGGTGTCGTGCAGCCAGTTGGAAACTTTGCCACCCGGTACCCGCTTGATCGTCACCGAGAAGCTGTAAGGCACCGAAGGCGAACTGGAAATGGTGTACGAGCGCATGATCGGCTGGCCTTCGATCTCCAGCTCCAGGGTCACGAACTGGCCTGGTTTGAAGAAGAACATGATTGGCTGGTCGGCCATGAAACAGAAAGTGCGCACATCCCAGGTTTCCTGGATCACCTTGACGCAACGGACGATGTGACGGCCGTTGGCCCAGGTCTGGGTGCTGACCGGATTGAGGAAGTTGGACATGCTCGTCTCCACGGCCGACGGTGGCCTGATGGCTGCGATTCTGCGCAAGCTGTGCGGCGGACACTTTCCTATCCGCGACATCGGCGTGCTTATCGCGACCAGCCCCCTGTTACAAGGGCTGGCGCGTCGGAAACGGATCTGATCATGTCGCCCGTAGATATGGTTCGCGAACACTTCAATCGCACACTCCATCGCAAATGATCCTGCTGTATTTAGCCTTGCGTCGCCATAACAACGATTAGCCACTTTCACCGGCCACAAGCACTGGCCATGAGGACCTACACGATGGACGTCACCGCAACTTTGAGTCTGGGCGATCCACTGGAACCTGCGCGCAAGGCGACTGCCGAGATGTTGCAGAGCCGCGAGCGCACCTTCTCGCTGCCTCAGCCGTTCTATTGCGACGAGCGCCTGTTTCAGATCGACATGGAAGAGATCTTCCAGAAGGAATGGCTGATTGCCGGGATGACCTGTGAAATCCCGACCAAGGGCAACTTCCTCACCCTGCAGATCGGCAAGAACCCGATTCTGGTGGTGCGCGGTGCTGAAGGTCAGGTGCATGCCTTTCATAACGTTTGTCGTCACCGTGGCTCACGCTTGTGCACCAGCGACAAGGGCAAAGTCGCCAAGCTGGTCTGCCACTACCACCAGTGGACCTACGAACTCGACGGCCGCCTGCTGTTTGCCGGCACCGAGATGGGCGCCGACTTCGACATGAAGCAGTACGGCCTCAAGCCGGTCAACGTCAAGACCGCCGGCGGCTACATCTTCATCAGCCTGGCCGAAAACCCGCCAGCCATCGATGACTTCCTGGCAACCTTGACGCACTACATGGAACCCTACGACATGGAAAACACCAAGGTGGCGGTGCAAACCACCTTGATGGAAAAGGCCAACTGGAAGCTGGTGCTGGAAAACAACCGTGAATGCTACCACTGCAGCGGTTCACATCCGGAGCTGTTGAAAACCCTGCTGGAGTGGGACGACGTTACCGATCCTCGGGCCGACCAGGCCTTCAAGGACCATGTCGCCGCCTCGGCCGCAGCCTGGGACGCAGAGAAGATTCCGTACGCACACGCCAGCTTCGGCCTGCGCAACCGCATTGTGCGCATGCCGTTGCTCAAGGGCACGGTGTCGATGACTCTGGACGGCAAGCAGGGCTGCCAGAAGCTCATGGGGCGGATTAAGAACCCGGACCTGGGGTCGATGCGCATCCTGCATTTGCCGCACTCCTGGAACCACTGCATGGGCGATCACATCATCGTCTTTACCGTGTGGCCGATCAGCGCCCAGGAAACCATGGTGACCACCAAGTGGCTGGTGCATAAGGATGCCGTCGAAGGGGTCGATTACGACCCGGCGCGCATGCGTCAGGTCTGGGACGCCACCAACGACCAGGACCGGCGCCTGGCCGAAGAGAACCAGCGCGGGATCAACTCCACGGCTTACCAACCGGGGCCGTATTCCAAGACCTATGAGTTTGGGGTGGTGAACTTTGTGGATTGGTACAGCGAGCGGGTGTTGAACAATCTTGGCGCGGCGCCAGCGCCTTATCTCAAGGGAGTTGCAGCGCAGTAAAGCAGCGCCGCTGTGCGGCCCATCGCCGGCAAGGTCGGCGATAGGCCGCAACAGGCTGTACAAATTTTAACCATCCGCCGCAATCCCCCGGCGCCACTGGCCGCCTCCATACAGCAAACACTTTATCCACAGGACAACCCACAGCTAATGTGGGCAAGTCATTGTTTTTACCATGGAAAATTATTGGTCACTATTTGATCAATCCTCTGTAGCCCTTTAAATACGAGGCTCATAGCAGAAGGCAAACACCTTATCCACAGAGAGGCCAACAGACTTTGTGTGCAAAAGTCATAAGCTCAGAAAAGGCTTGTGGATAACGGCCTAAAGAGCAGTAATACAGGGCTTAGACAAGCGTAAAGGTAGTAATTGGACGTTTTTTGATCAAACCTTCACAGCCCTTTCCGTACGGGGCTCTTAGCCATAGGCAAACATATTATCCACAGAGCCGCCAACAGCGATTGTGGGCAATCTGAGTAAAGGCTATGGGAGAAAGCCCCATAAAATCCGCAACTTAGATTGGTTGTTTTTTAACCTTAACGCCGAAAGGCACGCAATGCGTGCCCTCCAGCCATACACAAACACTTTATCCACAGATCGGCCAACAGACTTTGTGAGCAACTGCTCAGCGCAGCACGCCCTCTTCCACCAGCAACTTGAGGATAGCTTCAGCCCCCGCCTGCGGACTGACGCCTTTGAGCACTTGTCCACCGCCGCCGCTGGCCTTGGCGGTGGCCGCTTTCATGCGCTCAGCACCGCTTTTGGCCTTGATCACCTTCAAACGCTTAGGCCGAGGCTTGGCCGGCTGCAGTTCGGCGCCTGTGAACAACTCGTCTTCGACGATCTCTACTTGGCGCGCGGCCAAGACACCGCGGCGCGCAGGACCGAAAGCGTTTTGCCGCGGCTTGGGCGCGGCGTTATCCACAGTCGCCAGTAGCGGCAAGCGTACTCTGAGCCGACGCCGCTGACCCCGTGGCAACGCCTGCAGCACCTGAGCTACGCCATTGTGGATAGATTCCACTTCGGCCAGCCCGACCACCAGCGGCCAGCCCAGGCGTTCTGCCAACAGGAAGGGCAGCATGCCTGAGCCTTCTCCGGTTTCCGCTTGGCTTCCGGTGAGGACCAACTGTGCACCGGCTTCACGCAGATAGTCGCCAAGCACCCCGAGGGCATCCGCCCCCTGAGGCTGTTCAAGCACATCCAGTTGCGCCAATCCCATCCCTAGATAGGCGCGCAAGGCCGGCTCCTGGGGGTCGCCAGCATGCAGCACCTGCAGGTTATCCCCAGCCAGCTGCAAGCCCAACTCTACCGCCCGTGCATCCTGCTCGGCACGTCGGCTACGACCGGAGCTAGGGTGCGCACCGATTGAAACCAGACTGATAACCGTGGTGTTCATAATTGCCCCTTGCCCTTATGCCGCATCACGCTTGGCGTCGTTGCGATAGTTTTCCACAGCCTCGATCAACGCCTGCAGAATTGCCGCGCTGTCGCCGATGACTGACAAATCGGCACGTTTGATCATGTCGCAGCCTGGGTCCATGTTAATCGCCACCACCTTATCGCAGGCACCAATGCCCTGCAGATGCTGGATCGCCCCAGAGATACCCACAGCCACGTAGACTCGCGCCGTCACCCAGGTGCCGGTAGCACCTACTTGGCGGTTGCGCGGCATGAAACCGTCATCCACCGCCACCCGCGATGCCCCTTCGGTCGCCCCCAAGGCCACGGTGGCACGGTGGAACAGGTCCCAATCCTTGACGCCGTTGCCACCAGAAACAATGAATTCAGCTTCAGCCATGGCAATGGCCGCTGGATCGACAGCCACCGGACCGAGGTCCTCGATGCGAGGCAGGCTACGCGCCACGCTTGTGGATAAGTGTTCAGACAAAACCTCATGACGAGTTTCGCTGACCGGCTCGGCGCATTCGGCTGCCGCCAGGATCAAGCGTGGCAGGCCACGAATCAGATCCTGTTGCCCTGCGCCGGCGCGACCGCTGCATTGTCCATCCTTGACTTGCCAAACTCTGGTCGCTGGCCGCTCGCCAAGTGCTGCAGCAAAACGCCGCCCCAATTCACCGCCGCCGCTGCGACTGTCGGGCAGCAGCCAGTGGCGCGGATTGAACTGGTTATCCACAGCGCGTAAACCCTGCACCAATTGCTCCGGTGCATATCCTTCAAACTCGTCCCCCTCGATGACGAGCAAGCGATCAACACCGGCTGTGGAAAAATTACGTTCCTTGTGTTCACCAAACACTACAGCCAACACCGCACCGTCACTACCGGCCAGGCTATGAGCCAGGCCGAGTAGATCACGGTCGTGGCTGCCCAGACGACCACCAAGCATGTCCGGCACCACGGCAATGTAGAACGCCGGTTGCGGTACTTGATGCAGCGGCAACTCTACAACGACAGCGGCGCTGCGCTTGTTGCTGGTGCCTTGCTGGGCACCGCTACGGTCAATGCGTTTGATGCCATTAGGGCCGATGAAACCAACCCCATGCGGGTTCTTGCGTATAACACCGTTGGGGCCCATCCAGTTGTGCTGCTGAGTTTGCTGCATGGCCGCATGCAAAGGATGCAGGCGGTTACGGGCAATCCATTCGGCGCGCGGGTCACGGCGAATAATGTCGCTCATCAGTGCACCTCCGCAGGTTCGCGTTTGGCGGGCGCGGGTTTACTTGCCGGGGTTTGTTCTTCAAGCAAGGCATCGGCTACCAACTCGGCCAGGTCCTTGATCAACGGTCGCGGTTCAACCACGCCTTCAAGCATCGCTGTGCACTGTGGACAACCGACGGCGACCAGCTCGGCGGCGGTCTCACGGATGTCTTGCATACGCATGTCGGGAATCCGCTGTTTGCCGGGAATGTCGGTGATCGGCGCACCGCCGCCACCGCCGCAGCAGCGCGAACGGAAGCCCGAACGCTGCATTTCCTTCACTTCAATGCCCAAAGCCCGCAGAACCTCACGTGGCGCTTCGTATTCCCCGTTGTAACGGCCCAGGTAGCACGGATCGTGATAGGTGACGCTGCCGCCTTTGTGTTGCCCAAGGTTCAGCGCACCTGCGCCAATGAGTTCGGCGATGTAGGTGCTGTGGTGCTGCACCAGGTACTCGCCACCCAAGGCGCCGTACTCGTTCTTGAGCACATGGAAGCTGTGCGGGTCACAGGTGACGATGCGCTTGAAGTTGTACTTGGCCATGCTCTGGATATTACGTTTGGCCAATTGCTGGAAGGTCGCTTCATCACCCAGACGACGGGCCACGTCACCACTGTCGCGCTCTTCCAGACCGAGCACGGCAAAATCCACTTGGGCCGCTTTCAGCACTTTGACGAACGCCCGCAAGGTACGCTGGTTGCGCATATCGAAGGCGCCGTCGCCTACCCAGAACAGCACCTCGGTGGCTTTCAGGTCGCTGAGCAGATTCAGGTTAAGGTCGGCAGCCCAGTTCATCCGCCCACCCGGTGCAAAACCGCCTGGGTTGTCGGTGGCAATCAGGTTTTCCAACACTTCGGCGCCTTTGTTTGGCGTGGCGCCTTTTTCCAGGGTCAGGTGGCGGCGCATGTCGACGATGGCATCGACGTGCTCGATCATCATCGGGCACTCCTCCACACAGGCGCGGCAGGTGGTGCACGACCACAGGGTTTCGGCATCGACCAGGCCGTTGACGATTGGCTGATGCGGGTTGCCACCGTGTTCACCAATCGGCTTGCCAGGGTAAGGACTGCCGGCAAATTTGGCATCGGTGCCACCCGCCAGTCCGACGACCATGTCCTGGATGAGTTTTTTCGGGTTCAGTGGTTGTCCGGCAGCAAACGCCGGGCACGCTGCTTCACACTTGCCGCATTGCACGCAGGCGTCAAAACCGAGCAACTGGTTCCAGGTGAAGTCCTTGGGTTTCTCCACGCCCAGCAATGCCTGCGGATCTTCCAGGTCGATGGGTTTGAGGCCGGTCGAACGTCCGCCGCCGAAGCGTTCGGCGCGGCGGTGCCAGGCCAGGTGCAGGGCACCGGCAAAGGCGTGCTTCATCGGCCCACCCCAAGTCATGCCGAAGAACAGTTCAGATACACCCCAGAGCACGCCAAGGCCCAAAACACCGACCAGCAACCAACCACCAAAACCTTCAGGCAGGATGCCGGCCACAGGCAATGTGGCAATGAAGAAGCTTGCGGCAAAGACCAACAGGCTTTTTGGCAGGCGCATCCACGGCCCTTTTGACAGGCGCGACGGTGGATTGAGGCGGCGCTTGTAAACGAACAATGCACCGGCAAACATCAGCACGGTGGCGAACAACAAGGCATAGCCGAGGATCTTGTTGTGCAGGCCAAAGCCGTGCACCAGGATCGCCAGCACCGCCGCCAGAACAAAGCCACCCGCGGTCGCGACGTGGGTGTTGGCCATGTATTTATCACGGGCGACCACATGGTGCAGGTCGACCATATAGCGCCGTGGCATGGCCAGCAGACCGCCAAGCAGGTCGACTTTGGAAGGCCGGCCTTGGCGCCACATCCGCACGCGCCGCAAGGCGCCGAGGACGGTTAGGCCCAAGGCGGCGAACAACAGCACAGCTAGCACAAAATTCAACATCGGAGCACCGTTCAGCGCCAAGCTGCAAGCCATAAGCTGCACGCAAGGGCAACACAGCGTCGCCCTTGCTTGCCACTAAAGCTTGCCACTTGCAGCTGCCTTAAAAGTCCTTACAGAGCCGGAGTGCGTCATAAATGGCAGCATGCGTATTGCGCTGCGCTACGCAGTCACCGATGCGATAGAGCAGGTAGCCTTCGCCCGATTGGCTGAGAATCGGCTGCGGCTGGATCGCGAACAGTGCCTCAACATCAATCTGGCCTTTGTTGCGCGAACCTTCCTTGAGCCCGTAGTAGAGCGCTTCGTCCGGACGCACACCGTTCTCGATCACCACTTGATCAACCACCCGCTCCTCTTTGGCGCCGGTGTATTCGTTTTCCAGCACGGCCACCAGCTTGTCGCCCTCGCGGTAGACCTTCTCCAGTGCCAGGTCGCCGGTCATGATCACCTCTTTGGGGTACATGCTGCGGTAGTAGGTCGGGAACGACGTACCGCCAATGGCCACACCCGGCTTGATGTCGTCGGTGACGATCTCGACCTGGCTACCTTTGTCGGCGAGATAGTCGGCCACCGACATCCCGGTGAACTCACAAATGGTGTCGTAGACCAACACGTTCTTGCCCGGTGCGACCTTGCCGTCGAGCACGTCCCAGCTGCTGACCACCAGCCCCTCGGCGGCGCCCCAGTGCTCGTTCTGCTCTAGAAACGGATGCCCACCCACCGCCAGCACGATCACATCAGGGCGCAGGTCCTTGATGGTGTCGATGTCTGCGGCAGTACCCAGGCGCAGGTCGACCTTCAGACGCGCCAGCTCCAACTGGTACCAACGGGTAATACCGGCAATCTGATCACGTTGCGGGGCCTTGGCGGCGATGCTGATTTGCCCGCCAATGGCCTCCTTCTTCTCGAACAGGGTCACGTCGTGGCCACGCTCGGCCGATACCCGCGCCGCTTCCATTCCGGCAGGGCCGGCACCCACCACCACCACCTTGCGTTTGGGCCCGGTGGTTTTTTCGATGATGTGCGGCACTCCCATGTATTCACGGGAGGTTGCAGCGTTCTGGATACACAGGACATCCAGGCCCTGATACTGGCGGTCGATGCAGTAGTTGGCACCGACACATTGCTTGATCTGGTCCACCTGGCCCATCTTGATCTTGGCGATCAGGTGCGGGTCGGCGATATGCGCGCGAGTCATGCCGACCATGTCCACGTAGCCGCCTTCAAGGATGCGCGTGGCCTGGTTCGGGTCTTTGATGTTCTGCGCGTGCAGCACCGGAACCTTGACCACCTCCTTGATCCCGGCCGCCAGGTGCAGGAACGGTTCCGGTGGATAACTCATGTTGGGAATGACGTTGGCCAGGGTGTTGTGGGTGTCACAACCCGAACCGATCACGCCGAAGAAGTCGAGCATACCGGTGGCGTCGTAATACTTGGCGATCTCCTTCATGTCTTCGTGGCTGAGGCCATCGGGATGAAATTCGTCACCGCAGATACGCATGCCCACGCAGAAATCCGCGCCGACTTCGGCACGCACGGCCTTGAGCACTTCCAGGCCAAACTTCATCCGGCCCTCAAAGCTGCCGCCCCATTCATCCGTACGCTTGTTGACCCTTGGGCTCCAGAACTGGTCAATCATGTGCTGGTGCACTGCCGACAGTTCGACGCCGTCCAGGCCACCTTCTTTGGCCCGGCGAGCTGCTTGCGCATAGTTGCCGATCACCCGCCAGATTTCCTCCGGTTCGATGGTCTTGCAAGTAGCGCGGTGCACAGGTTCGCGAATGCCCGATGGCGACATCAGCGTCGGCCAGTTGAAACCGTCCCAGCGCGAGCGACGGCCCATGTGGGTAATCTGAATCATGATCTTGGCGCCGTGCTTGTGCATGGCATCAGCAAGATTCTGAAAATGCGGGATGATCCGGTCAGTAGAGAGGTTTACCGAGGCCCACCATTCCTGCGGGCTGTCGATAGCGACCACCGAAGAGCCACCACAGATGGCCAGGCCTAATCCGCCCTTGGCTTTCTCTTCGTAGTATTTGACGTAGCGCGCGGTGGTCATGCCGCCGTCAGTGGCGTAAACCTCGGCATGCGCGGTGCTCAGCACCCGGTTGCGGATGGTCAGTTTGCCGATCTGGATCGGCTGGAACATTGCTTCGAAAGCCATGACAGGATCCTCGACTTACAACGGCTTGACGATGAACAGGCCGTCTTCGTGGCCTTCTTCCGAGCCGCCGTAGAGCTGCTCGGCAACCGTACGAATCGTGCTGCCGCGGGCGGCCAGAATCTGGTCCATAGCACCGGCGAACCAGCCGGTGAACATGTAGTCGACTTTGCGTCCGACTTTGCCGTAGACATAGACGAATGCCGAGTGCTCAAGCTTGACGCTGGCAGTGCCTTTTTCCAGATCGATATCCTGAATTTTGAACAGGCCCCAGCCGCGCTGCGACAGGCGTTTCATGTAGTGTTCAAACACCGCCACGCCTTCCAGATCATGGCATTCGGCCTCCTTCTCGCACCAGTGCCAGGCGGACTTGTAGCCGGCCTTGTAGAGAATCTCGGCATAGGCGTCAGCACCCAGTACTTCCTCGATACCCATGTGGTTGTTGACGAAGAAATGCCGTGGCACATAGAGCATCGGCAGGGCGTCGCTGGTCCAGACACCGGTTTCACTGTCGACTTCGATAGGCAATTGCGGGGCGATCTTGGCCATGGAAACTGAACTCCAGAAAATTAGGTTGGCTGCCCCTGCACCTATGGCAGGGGTTGGAAGACGGTTACTGGCGGCTTATTCGCCCCAGACATCCTTGAGCACGTTGACCCAGTTCTCGCCCATGATCTTGCGCACCACGCGCTCGCTATGGCCGCGTTTGAGCAGGGTTTCGGTGAGGTTGGGGAACTCGCCCACGGTACGGATGCCCAGCGGGTTGATGATCTTGCCGAAGTTGGTCAGGCGCCGGGCGTAGCCCTTGTCGTGGGTCAGGTATTCGAAGAAGTCCTGGCCATGACCCTGGGTGAAGTCGGTGCCGATACCGATGGCGTCTTCGCCAACGATGTTCATGGTGTATTCGATGGCCTCGGCATAGTCATCGATGGTCGAATCGATGCCTTTGGCCAGGAACGGCGCAAACATGGTCACACCGACGAAACCGCCGTGGTCGGCAATGAACTTCAGTTCTTCATCGGACTTGTTGCGCGGGTGCTCCTTGAGCCCGGAGGGCAGGCAGTGGGAGTAACACACCGGTTTTTTCGATTCGAGGATGACTTCTTCGGAGGTCTTGGAGCCGACATGGGAAAGGTCGCACATGATGCCGACACGGTTCATCTCGGCAACGATTTCGCGCCCGAAGCCCGACAGGCCGCCGTCGCGCTCATAGCAGCCAGTGCCGACCAGGTTCTGGGTGTTGTAGCACATCTGCACGATACCGACGCCGAGCTGCTTGAACACGTCTACATAGCCGATTTGGTCTTCGAATGCGTGGGCGTTCTGGAAGCCGAAGAGGATGCCGGTCTTGCCCAGCTCCTTGGCCTTGCGAATGTCGGTGGTGGTGCGCACCGGCATCACCAGGTCGCCGTTGTCGCGAATCAGTTTCTGGCTGGCGGCAATGTTGTTGACCGTGGCCTGGAAGCCTTCCCAGACCGACACGGTGCAATTGGCCGCAGTCAGGCCACCTTTGCGCATGTCTTCGAACAGCTCGCGGTTCCATTTGGCAATGATCAGCCCGTCGATAACGATGCTGTCGGCGTGTAACTCGGCTGGGCTCATCAGGCTGTCCCCTTTTATTGGTAGTCCTTGCGCCGAGTCGTCTGCCGGCGCTTTGGGGCCAGCATATGCCTAGGGGCCAGGTCGCCCAGATGCAAAAACGACAGGGGGTTTGCCGAAAGCGTCAAGAGCAGCCGAAGTAGAGGCCGACACCAAGATGAAATCCTCTGCATCCGCTGTTCTTCACGCCGGCTGTAGGCCAGAATTGCGCCCACAAGACCCACCAACAGATGGAGCTTCGCTAATGAAATCAATGCTGTGGCTGCTGGCTGCACTGTCCTTGAGTACCTTTGCTGCCGACGACGATAGTCCTACGCCTTGCGACAGTGTCGAAACCACGCAGCAAGCTCAGGAATGTTCGGCTTATAACCGCAAGACGGCAGAACAGCAGCTGACCGAGGCTTACAACGACCTCAGACAGCGAGCGCAGACGCAGTTCAGCGACCGACCTGCAATGCTTAAAAACTATCTGAACAAGATCGCTGCTGCCCAGGATCTGTGGCACAAGCTGCAGGACGCTGATTGTGCGGCGCAAATTCTCGAAGCCGAGACGGCCGATAGCCGCCAGTCGGCGCTCAATGACTGCATGGCGCAGCACAGCGATGAGCGCTCGGAGTACTTGCAGTCGCTTGTCGGCCAAGCTGAAGAGGCGGCTCCAGACGAGGACTGAATGCCCCTGCCCTATGGAAAGGTATGCTGCTGATGTCGCTCGACGGTTTTCGACAAAGTGAATGCCAGACCCCTCAAGTCGAGGCGTGTCAGTACTCTCACTTTAAGGAAACAACATATGAGCACCAGCATTACCAAAGCCGACATGGACAAGGCAATCGAGAAACTGAAGAAGGAAGGCGAAGAGCGCGTTCTGATGGTTGCCAACACTGTCTGCATTTTCGCGGCCGATGTCCCGGCCGGCGTAGCTGAAGATGTTTTGGCAGGCATGCGCTTGATGAACCTGTCGGCGAACAAGAAGTTCGACAAGGAAACTCAGCAGCGCGAGTGGTACAACTACTACAACGATGGCCTGGGCAAGTTCGGTTGGACCCTGACCGGTGCTGCCCACGTAGAAGAAGCCATCGACAAGGACGACTTTACTCCCGCCACCCTGACCTCCCATATCGTTACTGTCAGCCTCGGCCGTAATCACCGTCTGGGGCGTTGTGTAAACCGCGCCTTCGAGGTCACCGTCAAAACGCCGAAGGCCCAAGCACTGCTGGAAGAGAGCAGCCTGAGTGCTTCGGGTAAGTCCAGCACCATTCAGGTAGCCGCCTGTGAGATGACCCCACAAGGCTTGCCGATCATGCACATGACCAGCGTCCAGATGAGCTACGACAAGGCAGAGAAAGCGCAGGGTTCGATGGGGCGCACCATCAGCAAAACCAACACCCGCGTCTACCGTGCATCCCAACAAGGCTCCTTCAGTGTTCGTCAGTTCGAGGCCATGCGCAAAGCCGTGACCGACAAGCTGGCAAGCCAGGCAAACGACATCCTTGACCTGGACATCTAAGGTCCTGGCCAGGTATCAACCTATTGGTGCCTGGCCTTAAGCCAAGCCAACTGCCCCTAAGGAGACACTATGACGGACAGTCTGTCTGCAGGGTCTAAAACGCAAGAAGCACCCACTACGGCGCTCTTCTCTTCGCCGGTGACGATCAGTCAAAACGCCGGCATGCTCACCGAAGCGGCCGAGAATATTTATCAATGCTTGCGCTTGGCGCAATTGATTGCCAACAACCGATTCGTCCGCGAGAAGCAGGCCAAGGAATGGTTTTCCAGTGTTCTGGAAACCCTGACAGGGCTAAGTTTCAAATTAGTTGAACACACCAAGCGCACTATTCCTTACACCCCTACCCAAGACGTGCTCAAGGATGTCTTCAACGGCTGGCTGCCAGCACCGCAGGCCGCAAACTCTCGCTTCAAGTCTGCTGCAACAGAAGTCATCAATGTATTGAATGCACCGCAAGAAGGGCTTTATCGGAGGTACAGCAGCTCGACACATCTGAGTATCACATTAGACTCCGATGATGGAGAAACCCTTGTAGCCATCCTGTTTCACGTGCTCTGTACGCAAGATCCCAACGCACCAAAGACACGGCTGAGACTGGAACTCGACCACTTGGGCGCCGTTTTCGACAAGGTCGCGTTCACTGCCCACCGCGACAGCGTGCAAGCCCAGCTCAAGGTGTTTGCCGATCTTGATCAGATTCTCTTTGAATCATGAGGGCGCATCAGCCGCCTCTCCTCTCGTGGGCACTTGCCAAAATGGCGTTTGTAACGCCGGGCAAAATAGGACGGTAGCTCGAAACCACAGGCCAGGCTGATCTGCGTGACACTCATATCAGTCTGGGACAACAATTGGCGAGCCTTTTCCAGCCTTAGCGAAAGGTACAAATTGCTCGGCGTGTCATCAAGGTGCAGACGAAACAGACGCTCAAGCTGTCGCCTGGTCACCCTGACCCGCGACGCCAACTCCAGTGTACTCAGGGGCGTCTCCGTGTGTTTTTCCATGTCCCCGATCACCTGCACCAGTTTGCGGTTGCTGATGCCATAGCGCGATGCGATTTGCATGCGTTGGTGGTCCTGACGCGGGCGGATGCGACTGAGCAAAAACTGCTCCGACACCTGTACCGCCAGTTCGCTGCCATGAGACTGGGCGATCAAGTCAAGCATCAGATCAATCGAAGCGGTACCACCGGCGCAGGTAATCCGGTGGCGATCAATCTCAAACAGCTCCTGAGTGACCTGAAGGCGCGGGTAACGCTCCTTGAACGCTTCCAACGCTTCCCAATGCAGGGTCACCCGATGGCCATCGAGCAACCCCGCCTCGGCTAGCACCATCGCCCCGGTATCGATACCGCCAAGTATCACCCCTTCGTGATCGAGGCGGCGCAGGGCCTGCTGCAGTGCGGGCGCAAAGCACGCCAACGGTTCGAATCCGGCAACCACCAGCAGTAGGCTTGCACCCACTTCTTGTCCCAGCACTCGGTCCGCATTGACCGACATGCCATTACTGGCCTGCACCGGGCCGCCATCCAGACTGAGCACACTCCAGCGATAAAGCGCGCCACTGAAACGGTTGGCCACACGCAGCGGCTCCACCGCCGAGATGAAGCCCATCGCGGAAAATCCTGGCAACAGCAGAAACTGAATCAGCTCCGGCATTGGAGGCTCCTGTTGGCGGGTCGCCAGCGTGCAAGTTTTAGTCGCCACGGTGCGAATTTCAACTTTACTACCGGCGTAGCGTGTGTAAACGGTCCGCAGAGACCGGCCCTATAAAAACGCACTGCCGATGGAGAGCCACCATGCACAGCTTGATCCGCCGCAGCCTGTTGTCCCTTGCCCTGAGCACCACCCTCGTCCCCCCTCTATTCGCTGCTGAACCTGCCGTTTGCAAGAACGTACGCCTCGGCGTGGTCAACTGGACCGACGTGATGGCCACCAGCGCCATGACCCAGGTCCTGCTCGATGGCCTGGGCTACAAGACCAAGCAAACCAGCGCCTCGCAGCAGATCATCTTCGCCGGTATCCGCGACAATCGTCTGGACATGTTCCTCGGTTACTGGAACCCGATCATGACCCAGACCATCACGCCGTTCATCGACGCCAAACAGGTCAAGGTTTTGGCTCAGCCGAGCCTCAACGACGCTCGCGCCACACTCGCAGTACCCCAGTACCTGGCGGATAAGGGCCTAAAAACCTTCGCCGACATCGCCACGTTCGAGAAGGAGCTCGGCGCCAAGATCTATGGCATCGAACCCGGCTCCGGCGCCAACACCCAGATCAAGGCGATGATCAGCAAGAACCTGTTCGGCCTGGGCAAATTCCAACTGGTCGAATCCAGCGAAGCCGGCATGCTCGCCGCCGTTGACCGTGCCGTGCGACGCAAGCAAGCCGTGGTGTTCTTCGGCTGGGCGCCGCATCCGATGAACGTCAACGTCGACATGGCTTACCTGAGTGGCAGCGAAGACGCCTTGGGCCCGGATGAAGGCCGTGCCACCGTCTGGACCGTCACTGCCCCGGACTATGCCGAACGCTGCCCAAATGCCAACCGCTTGTTGACCAACCTGAAATTCACCGCCGACGACGAAAGCCGCATGATGCAACCGCTGCTCGATCACAAGGACGCCTTGGAGTCTGCGCGCAAGTGGCTCAAAGATCACCCCGAAGACCAAAAACGCTGGCTTGAAGGCGTGACCACGTTCGATGGCAAGCCCGCTGCCGAGAACCTGCAACTGACTGCCAACTAAATCCACCAACCCCTGATGCCTTCGTCGCCTGCCTTGGCGACGAAGCGAGCCACGACGCCTGAAGGAAACCGCACATGAACCACGACGTCATCATCACCTGTGCACTGACCGGTGCCGGCGACACCGCCAGCAAGAGCCATCTGGTCCCGGTCACACCGAAACAAATCGCTGAAGCGGCGGTGGAGGCCGCCAAAGCCGGGGCTACAGTCGTTCATTGCCATGTTCGCGACCCACAAACCGGACGCTTTAGCCGCGATGTCGCGCTGTATCGGGAAGTGATGGAGCGCATCCGTGAATCCGACGTAGACATCATCGTCAATCTCACCGCTGGCATGGGGGGTGACCTGGAGATCGGCCCTGGGGAAACGCCGCTGGAGTTCGGCGCCGGTACCGACCTGATCGGCCCGCTGGAACGCCTGGCCCATGTTGAGGCACTGCTGCCGGAAATCTGCACCCTGGACTGCGGCACGCTCAACTTCGGTGACGGCAACAGCATCTATGTGTCGACCCCGGCGCAATTGCGAGCCGGCGCCAAGCGCATCACCGAACTGGGGGTCAAAGCCGAGCTGGAAATTTTCGACACCGGTCACCTGTGGTTCGCCAAGCAAATGATCAAAGAAGGCTTGCTTGACGACCCGCTATTCCAGCTGTGCCTGGGTATTCCCTGGGGCGCGCCAGCCGACACCGCCACCATGAAAGCCATGGTCGACAATCTGCCTACCGGGGTGACCTGGGCTGGCTTCGGCATCGGCCGCATGCAGATGCCCATGGCCGCACAGGCGGTACTGCTCGGTGGCAACGTGCGTGTGGGCTTGGAAGACAACCTGTATCTGGACAAGGGGGTGCTGGCCAGCAATGGCCAGTTGGTTGAACGCGCCACGGAAATCCTCAGCCGCCTTGGCGCACGGGTCCTTACCCCCGCCGAAGGCCGCGCAAAAATGAACCTGAATGGTCGCTGATTAGTGGAGTTAAAGATGAGCTTTATCACCGAAATCAAAACTTTTGCAGCCTTGGGTAGCGGCGTGATCGGCAGTGGCTGGGTAGCACGTGCTTTGGCCCACGGCCTCGACGTTGTAGCCTGGGATCCGGCACCAGGGGCCGAAGCAGCGTTACGCAAACGCATCGCCAACGCCTGGCCAGCTCTTGAGCAACAGGGCCTGGCACCGGGGGCATCAGCAGATCGCCTGCGTTTTGTCGCCACCATCGAGGAATGCGTGCGCGACGCCGACTTCATCCAGGAAAGCGCGCCCGAGCGTCTCGACCTCAAGCTCGAACTGCACAGCAAGATCAGCGCCGCCGCCAAACCGCACGCGCTGATCGGCTCAAGCACCTCGGGCTTGTTGCCCAGCGAGTTCTACGAATCCGCCACTTACCCCGAGCGCTGTGTGGTCGGCCACCCGTTTAACCCGGTGTACCTGTTGCCGCTGGTGGAAATCGTCGGCAGCAACAAGACCGCCCCTGAAGCTATCGAAGCGGCAAAAATCGTTTACACCAACCTCGGCATGCGCCCCCTGCATGTACGCAAGGAGGTCCCCGGCTTTATCGCAGACCGCCTGCTTGAAGCGCTATGGCGCGAAGCCCTGCACCTGGTCAACGACGGCGTGGCGACCACGGGAGAGATCGACGACGCGATTCGCTTTGGCGCCGGTTTGCGCTGGTCGTTCATGGGCACTTTCCTCACCTACACCTTGGCCGGTGGCGATGCTGGCATGCGTCACTTCATGGCTCAGTTTGGTCCGGCGTTGCAGTTGCCCTGGACCTACCTGCCAGCGCCAGAGCTGACTGAGGGCTTGATCGACGCCGTAGTCGAAGGCACCAGCGAACAGCTGGGTGAACGCAGCATCAGCTCGCTGGAACGCTATCGTGATGATTGCCTGCTGGCTGTGCTTGAAGCGGTAAAAACCACCAAAGCCAAGCACGGCATGGCTTTTAGCGACTGACCGGAGCCTGAGATGCCCGCATTGATCACCTACCAAACCCCAGTCCAGGCCGACTGGGTCGACTACAACGGGCATCTGCGCGATGCCTTCTATCTGTTGATCTTCAGTTATGCCACCGATGGCTTCATGGACCGCATTGGTCTCGATAGCGACAACCGTAGCGCCACTGGCAACTCGCTGTTTACCTTGGAGTGCCACCTGAACTACCTGCACGAAGTGAAGCTGGGCAGCGAAGTATGGGTGCAGACGCAGGTCATCGGATTCGATCGCAAACGCCTGCACCTGTACCACAGCCTGCACCGTGCAGACTTCGCTGAAGTGTTGGCGGCAAGTGAGCAAATGCTCTTGCATGTAGACTTGGCCGGGCCACGCTCGGCACCGTTTACACCTTCAGTGGTGGAGCGGCTGCAGGGGATTGTTGATGAGCAGGTTGACCTGCCTGCAGCCGAGTTTGTTGGTCGAGTGATCGGCCTTGCGCCGATGAATTGATCACTAGAATTTCAGGCAAAAAATGGCCCCGGAGCCGTGACGCAACCGGGGCTTAGAGCGAGCATCCACAAGTGTGAATCGGAGGGTGACCAAACCGTCCTGTTACAGTGCCTGGCCTCAATGTGCAGCCACCTTCACGCCTCTATTTGCCCGAAAACGACCTGTTCTTAGGTAAAGCAGCCATTGCGACATTCTGCGCTTGCCGCCCTGCACCAGTGCCCACAGAATCGACTGACGATCACACCTGCAAACAAGGACAACAGCCATGATGCACGCGGATTTGATTGATCAAGACGACTTGCTGGGGCAGTTGCGCGCTCTGGGCTTCGAGATGCCGTCCGACGCCAGCGCCGAACAAGCCTGCGAATGTGCTGTGCGGGGTTTGAGCGAACCGCGGGCCAAAGCCTTGAAGGGTATGGTGGAGCAGATGTACAGCGGCAATGCGACCATCCTGCCAGCCGTGCGCCAAGCCATCGAACAGCAACTGCTGCCGGCGCTGGCGCAGTTCAA
Source organism: Pseudomonas sp. UM16 (assembly GCF_050312595.1). Classification (NCBI taxonomy): domain Bacteria; kingdom Pseudomonadati; phylum Pseudomonadota; class Gammaproteobacteria; order Pseudomonadales; family Pseudomonadaceae; genus Pseudomonas; species Pseudomonas sp. UM16. The sequence continues at coordinate 178,307 of NZ_JBNPJT010000005.1, forward strand.
CAGCAATCGCGGCTGAGCCCATCGCCGGCAAGGCCGGCGATAAGGCCCAACGGGCCTTCAGCTACAAGCGCACGCTGGCAAACGTCGACTCATTGCGCGCCTGGCTCAGCGCCGACATCGGCCCGGCCAACGGTGACAGCACCAGCGCCTGCGGAATCGGCATCATCGCCACCTGCTGGGCGGTGTTGGAACCCACGCGTTCATCACGCGGCGGAATACCAAAGTACTCGCGGTAGCACTTGGAGAAGTGCGGCGTGGAAACAAACCCGCACACCGACGCCACTTCGATAATCGACATCGGCGTCTGCTTGAGCAGTTGCCGGGCTCGGATCAGGCGCAGCTTCAGGTAATAGCGTGACGGTGAGCAGTGCAGATACTTCTGGAACAGGCGCTCAAGCTGACGACGCGACACCGCCACATACACCGCCAACTCGTCGAGGTCGATCGGCTCTTCGAGGTTGGCTTCCATCAACGCGACGATTTCCTGCAGCTTCGGCTGGTTGGTGCCGAGCATGTGCTTGAGTGGTACGCGCTGGTGGTCCTGCTCGTTGCGAATACGCTCGTAGACAAACATCTCCGAAATCGCTGCCGACAACTCGCGACCATGATCGCGGCTGATCAAGTGCAGCATCATGTCCAGCGGCGCGGTGCCTCCGGAGCTGGTAAAGCGGTTACGGTCGAGGGTGAACAAGCGGGTGCTCATGCTCACCCGTGGGAAGGCTTCCTGCATCGCCGCCAGGCACTCCCAATGCACACTGCAATCGAAACCATCGAGCAAGCCGGCACAAGCCAGCGCCCAACTGCCGGTGCACACGGCGCCCAGGCGCCGCGACTGGCGGGCCTGGCTTTGCAACCAGGTCACATGCTCGCGGGTCACCGTGCGCTGAATGCCAATGCCGCCGCAGACAATCACCGTATCCATGGCTGGAGCCTTGTGCATCGCGGCATCGGGGGTGATCTGCAAGCCGTCGCTGGCCCATACCTGGCCACCGTCCACGCTCAAGGTGCTCCAGCGATAGAGCTCGCGGCCAGACAACTGATTGGCCATGCGCAGCGGTTCGACTGCCGACGCCAGGGAGATGAGGGTGAAATTATCCAGCAGCAGAAAGCCGATGGATTGAGGTGTGCGGTTCTGGGTTGGGGTCCCGGAGTTGTACGACGTCATCGCGGTATCTCCTCACACAATGCAGGTTGCGCCTCAGGCAGGCGCGGGCTTTTTTTGTCACGGCCCCGATTCGAATGCAGGGGCTTTGCCAATCACAACGCAAATGCCATGCCTGAAATTGAATGGCTATTCAATAAAACCCAAAAACGACCTCGCGCAGTGTCTATATAGCCACTGTTGCGAGGCGCCGTTATAAACGCAAACCGCCGGGCTAGTGCCGGTGCTGGGGCGACGTGAGCAGTTCGGTAGCACTTGTGGGAAGGATGCTCAGAAACGACATGCGCGAATGTCACCCCAGGCGCCAGGCACCGGGGTAACAAGGGCTTAATCAGAATGTATAGAGCCGCGCGCTAAAAGGTGGCACCCGCGCCAGTGGCGGGCATAAATGGCGCAAGCTCCAATCAACATTCGATGGCGTTGACCGCCAAACCACCACGCGAGGTTTCCTTGTACTTGTCATGCATGTCTGCCCCCGTATCGCGCATGGTACGGATCACCCGATCGAGCGAAATAAAGTGCTCACCGTCGCCACGCAACGCCATCTGCGCGGCATTGATCGCCTTCACTGCGGCAATCGCATTGCGCTCGATACAGGGCACCTGGACCAGACCGCCGACCGGGTCGCAGGTCAGCCCCAGGTTATGTTCAAGACCGATCTCTGCGGCATTCTCCAGTTGCCCCGGCGTTGCCCCCAGTACTTCGGCAAGCCCTGCAGCCGCCATGGCGCAGGCCGACCCGACCTCACCCTGGCAACCGACTTCGGCACCGGAAATCGATGCGTTCTTCTTGCACAGGATTCCCACCGCCGCCGCGCCGAGGAAGAAATCGACCACACAAGCTTCGCTGACCACATCGCTAAAACGCATGTAGTAATGCAGCACCGCCGGAATAATCCCGGCCGCGCCATTGGTCGGCGCGGTGACCATGCGCCCGCCCGCGGCATTTTCCTCGTTGACGGCCAGAGCATAGAGATTGACCCACTCCATGGCGCTCAAGGTCGAGCCGATCACATTGGGCTTGTTCAGCTCCTGCAAGCTGCGGTGTAGCTTGGCCGCTCGGCGTTTCACATTCAGTCCGCCAGGAAGAATGCCTTCATGCTTCAGACCGTTCTCAACACAGTCCTGCATGGCGCGCCACAGCGTGAGCAAACCGCTGCGAATCTCTTCTTCGCTGCGCCAGACCTTCTCGTTCTCCAACATCAATTGCGACACGCGCAGGTCGTTTTTCTTGCACAGTTCCAGTAGCTCTACCGCGCTATTGAAATCGTAAGGGAGCACAGTGTTGTCAGCATCCAGTATGCCGCTGGCAGCCTGGGCTGCATCAACCACGAAGCCACCCCCGACCGAGTAATAGGTATCGCGGTGCAGCTCGCCGCCAGCGCCTTCGGCAATCAGCGTCATGGCGTTGGGATGGTAAGGCAGATTTTCGTCGAGTAGGCGCATGTCGCGGGCCCAGACGAAGCCAACTTCGAGTCGGCCATCGAGCAATAAGGTCTGGGTTTCACGCAAGGTAGCAATGCGCAGGCCGATCTGCGACGGGTCGATAGCGTCCGGCCATTCGCCCATCAGGCCCATGATCACCGCATGGTCGCTACCATGGCCGATACCGGTGGCCGACAACGAGCCGTACAGGCGTACCTCAACGCGCTGTACCTGCTCCAGTTCGCCACGTTCACGTAGCCCTTGAACGAACAGCGCCGCTGCCCGCATTGGGCCGACGGTATGAGAGCTGGAAGGGCCGACGCCGATCTTGAACAGGTCGAACACACTGATGGCCATGCCACCTACCTCCTGATTGAGCAGCCGCCTCGACGCCCAGCCAAGGACGGTGCAACTGCTACGCTAAATAGGCGGCAATCCGCCGAATTCGCGCATCATCAGGCTTTTAAGCGCACGTCTGACGTCTGCAACCGACGCGTTCTTGCTCAGCAACGCCGCCAGCTGTCACCCACGTTTGTGTGCCGTTTTTTTGCGGTGCAGAAGCGCCGAAAGAGCGATTACGGGGTGGGATAAATCTGTAAACGACCTCATCGACACTGGATGCGACCCTGCCTGTACTGGATACGACGCGCCCTGTAGGCGTTTGATTTTTGCTGTTAGATGATCGGTATCGACTCGATTGCACGGCACCTGTCCCGCTATCGCCCGATAGTCAGGTCCGACCGAATGCAAACCATAAAGCACGGCGGTCCCGTGGGACGTCCGAAAAAAATATCAGGAGTCCATCGAATGAAAGGTTCACCTTCGCTGTTGCTGACCGCGCTACTGAGTTTGCCGGTTCTGGCACAGGCCGCAGAGCCCGAGCAGTGTCACACCGTCAACTTCTCCGACGTCGGCTGGACCGACATCACCGTCACCACTGCGGTCACCAGCGTGGTGTTGCAGTCACTGGGCTACAAGACCAAAACCACCATGATCTCGGTACCGGTGACCTACAAGTCGCTGGCCGACGGCAAGAACATGGACGTGTTTCTCGGCAACTGGATGCCGACCATGGAAAACGACATCAAGCAGTACCGTGATGCCGGCACGGTGGAAACCGTGCGAGCCAACCTGGAGAACGCCAAGTACACCCTGGCTGTCCCTGAAGCGCTCTACAACAAGGGCCTGAAGACCTTCGCCGACATCCCTAAATTCAAGAAGGAACTGGACGGCAAGATCTACGGCATCGAGCCCGGTAACGACGGCAACCGCACCATCCAGAGCATGATCGACAAGAACGCCTTCGGCCTCAAGGACGCCGGTTTCAAGGTGGTCGAGTCGAGCGAGGCAGGCATGCTCTCGCAGGTTGATCGTGCCGAGCGCCGCGGCACCGACGTGGTGTTCCTGGGCTGGGAACCGCACCCGATGAACACCCGCTTCAAAATGAAATATCTCGACGGCGGCGATGACTTCTTCGGCCCCGAATACGGCAAAGCCACCGTGCTCACCAACACCCGCAAGGGTTACGTGCAGGAATGCAGCAACGTGGGTCAGCTGCTGAAAAACCTGTCCTTCACCCTGGACATGGAAAGTGCCCTGATGGGCAACGTCCTGGACGACAAGATGAAACCCGACGCAGCCGCCAAAGCCTGGCTGAAAAATAACCCTCAGGTCCTCGATACCTGGCTGGCAGGGGTTACCACCGTTGACGGCAGGCCAGGCCTGGAGGCGGCCAAGGCCAAACTGACGCAGTAAGCACCACCTGCGGCGGGTTCACCCCGCCGCAGGCTGTCTTCAATCTTTTGCAGGTGGACGCTCGCTATCATGCTGATCGATGAAAAAATACCTTTGGGCCAGTACATCGCAGGCTTCGTTGACTGGTTGACGCAACACGGCGCCAACTACTTCGATGCCTTCGCTGAAGCACTGGAATTGATGATTCATGGTGTGACCGGGGCACTGACCTGGTTCAACCCCTTCGTCCTGATCGGCCTGATCGCAGTCATCGCACACCTGATCCAGCGCAAATGGGCGCTGACCGCTTTCTGCGTGCTGTCTTTCCTGCTGATCCTCAACCTCGGTTACTGGCAAGAAACCATGGAGACCCTGGCCCAGGTGCTGTTCGCCACCATGGTCTGCGTGGCCATCGGTGTACCCTTGGGCATTCTTGCGGCACATAAACCGATGTTCTACACCGCCATGCGCCCGGTCCTGGACCTGATGCAGACGGTCCCTACCTTCGTGTACCTGATTCCGACCCTGACCCTGTTCGGCCTGGGCGTAGTCCCCGGGCTGATCTCAACAGTGGTGTTCGCCATCGCGGCACCGATCCGCCTGACGTACCTGGGCATCTGTGATGTGCCTCAGGAACTGCTCGATGCCGGCAAAGCCTTTGGTTGCTCACGCCGCCAGTTGCTCTCGCGCATCGAACTTCCTCACGCCATGCCAAGCATCGCCGCGGGCGTCACCCAGTGCATCATGCTGTCGCTGTCGATGGTGGTCATCGCCGCCCTTGTAGGTGCCGACGGTCTGGGCAAACCTGTGGTCAACGCACTCAATACTGCCGATATTGCCCTGGGCTTTGAAGCGGGACTGGCAATCGTGCTGCTGGCGATCATGCTCGACCGTATCTGCAAACAACCCGACGCACCGGTAAGGAGTGAAGCATGAGCATTATTCGCTTCGAAGACGTAGACGTTATCTTCTCCAGCCGACCGCGTGAGGCCCTCAGCCTGCTTGACCAAGGCCTTTCGCGGGAGCAGATCCTGAAGAAAACCGGGTTGGTAGTCGGCGTGGAAAAGGCCAACCTGGATATCAACAAAGGCGAGATCTGCGTGCTGATGGGCCTGTCCGGATCGGGCAAGTCGAGCCTGCTGCGCTGCATCAATGGCCTCAATACTGTTAGCCGCGGCAAATTGTTCGTAGAGCACGAAGGCTCACATATCGACATCGCCCATTGCACCCCGGCGGAACTGAAGATGATGCGCACCAAGCGTATCGCCATGGTGTTCCAGAAATTTGCCCTGATGCCTTGGCTGACGGTGCGCGAGAACATCAGCTTCGGTCTGGAAATGCAGGGGCGCCCGGAAAAAGAGCGGCGCAAGCTGGTCGACGAAAAGCTTGAACTGGTGGGTTTGACCCAATGGCGCAACAAGAAACCCGATGAACTCTCAGGCGGCATGCAGCAACGCGTTGGCTTGGCCCGTGCACTGGCCATGGACGCCGACATTCTGCTGATGGACGAACCGTTCTCCGCCCTCGACCCGCTAATCCGTCAGGGCCTGCAGGACGAGCTGCTGGAGCTGCAACGCAAACTGAGCAAGACCATCGTCTTCGTCAGCCACGACCTTGACGAAGCCCTGAAGCTGGGCAGCCGTATCGCGATCATGAAGGACGGCAAGATCATCCAGTACAGCAAGCCTGAAGAGATCGTGCTCAACCCGGCCGACGAGTACGTGCGTACCTTCGTCGCCCACACCAACCCGCTCAACGTGCTGTGTGGTCGCAGCCTGATGCGCACCCTGGACAAGTGCAAGCGGATCAACGGTTCGGTGTGCATCGATCCCGGTGGTGACTCGTGGCTGGACCTGGCCGAAGGCAACACCATCAAAGGTGCACGTCAGGGCGCCAACGGCATGGACCTGCAAAACTGGGCACCGGGTGAAGCGGTGGAAGGATTGGGCCGCAAACCGACCTTGGTCAGTGCCAGTATCGGCATGCGCGAGGCGCTACAGATTCGTTACCAGACCGGAAACAAATTGGTGCTGCAGGAAGGAAATACTGTGGTGGGAATTCTGGGTGACAGTGAGCTGTACCACGCCCTGCTGGGTAAAAATCTCGGTTGAAGTAGAACGATCGCCGGCAATGCCGGCGATCGAGAGCAAAGCCCTCGCCGATTCAGCGAACAACGATACCTTGCTTGGCCATGAAGGCCTTGGCTTCTGGCACGGTGTACTCACCGAAGTGAAAGATGCTCGCCGCCAGCACCGCGCTGGCGTGACCTTCGATAATCCCGTCGGCCAGATGCTGCAGGTTACCCACACCACCTGAAGCGATCACCGGAATGCCCAAGGCATCGCTGATCGCCCGGGTTACACCCAGGTCAAACCCGTTCTTCATGCCGTCCTGATCCATGCTGGTCAGCAAGATCTCACCGGCACCCAGGCCTTCCATCTTCTTCGCCCACTCCACCGCATCGAGGCCCGTCGGCTTGCGACCGCCATGGGTGAAGATTTCCCAGCGCGGGGTTTCGCCTGGGCCGGAAACTTTCTTGGCGTCGATGGCAACCACGATGCACTGCGAGCCAAAGTGCGCGGCAGCTTCGCCGACGAACTCAGGGTTGAACACCGCAGCAGTGTTGATCGACACCTTGTCGGCACCGGCATTGAGCAGGTTGCGGATGTCCTGCACGCTACGTACGCCACCGCCCACAGTCAGCGGGATGAACACCTGGCTGGCCATGCGCTCGACGGTGTGCAAGGTGGTGTCGCGACCATCGACACTGGCGGTGATGTCGAGGAAGGTGATTTCGTCAGCGCCCTGTTCATCGTAGCGCCGGGCGATTTCTACCGGGTCACCAGCATCGCGGATGTTCTCGAATTTAACGCCCTTGACCACGCGGCCGTTGTCCACGTCCAGGCAAGGGATGATGCGCTTGGCCAGTGCCATGTCGGAGTCCTCAGCCTTTATAGCTGTCGCAGAAGGCTTGCGCCTCAGCAACATCCAGGGTGCCTTCGTAGATGGCGCGGCCGGTGATCGCGCCGATGATGCCCGGCGCTTTGGCGTCGAGCAGGGCCTTGATGTCACCCAGGTTGTGGATACCACCAGAGGCGATGACCGGGATCTTGGTAGCTGCGGCCAGTGCGGCAGTGAACGGTACGTTGCAGCCCTGCATCATGCCGTCTTTGGCGATGTCGGTGTAGACGATGGCCGAGACGCCGTCAGCTTCGAAGCGCTTGGCCAGGTCAATGACCTGTACCGAGCTGACTTCAGCCCAGCCGTCGGTGGCAACGAAACCGTCTTTGGCATCCAGGCCAACGATGACCTTGCTAGGGAAAGCGCGACAAGCTTCGGCGACGAACTCCGGCTCTTTCACTGCTTTGGTGCCGATGATCACGTAACTGACGCCCGCTTTGACGTAATGCTCGATGGTTTCCAGCGAGCGGATACCGCCGCCGATCTGGATCGGCAGGTTCGGGTAGCGCTTGGCGATGGCGGTAACCACTTCACCGTTGACCGGCTGCCCTTCGAAGGCACCATTGAGGTCAACCAGATGCAGACGGCGGCAGCCGCCTTCGACCCACTTGGCAGCCATGCTCACCGGGTCATCGGAAAATACCGTGGAATCTTCCATGCGGCCCTGGCGCAGACGTACGCAGGCACCGTCTTTAAGATCGATAGCGGGGATAATCAGCATCTGCAAAACCTGTCTATTCGGTAAACAGTGATGCTCGGGAAGTCAGTTCTTCTCGAGCGCCCACAGGTCGCTTTCGATGCTCTCGAACCGTTCTTTCAGGTGGTTCTGCACATCGAAAATCGCCCTGTTGTAGTAGTGCGGGGCAATCTCTTTGGTGAACAGCTCCAGAACCTCGGCGACCTCGAACGAGCCCAACTGCAGCTCGAAACGGTCTTCGAGAAAGCGCTTGAGTACGTCCAGCGCTTCACGTTCCTGTTCGGGTGCGAGGGTGAGGATCGGTGCCTTGGTCCTGGACTTGCTCATTACCAGCGTCCGTCCCAGGCCGCGAAGTTCTGCAGCAGCTGCAGGCCATGGGTATGGCTCTTCTCTGGGTGGAACTGCACGGCAAAACGCGAACCTTCGGCCAGCGCCGCGGCAAAATCAACGCCGTAGTGACCACGGCCGACTACCTGCACGGCCTTGCCCGCCGCAATGTAATAGCTGTGCACGAAGTAGAAGCGCGCAAGGTCAGGGATGTTGTGCCACAGCGGATGGTCGATGGACTGGGTGACTTCGTTCCAGCCCATGTGCGGCACCTTCAGGTGCTCGCCGTCTTCATGCAGATCTTTGCCGAAGAACTTCACATTGCCGGGGAACAGGCCGATGCAGTCAACACCGTCGTTCTCTTCACTGTGATCGAGCAGCGCTTGCATGCCGACACAAATGCCCAGGAATGGACGGTCCTGACTGACTTCACGCACCAGGCTGTCGAAGCCCAGGCGGCGAATTTCGGCCATGCAGTCGCGGATCGCGCCAACACCTGGGAACACCACGCGGTCGGCCTCGCGGATTACCGCAGCATCGCTGGTAATCAGCACCTTGCCAGCGCCGACATGCTCCAGGGCCTTGGCCACCGAGTGCAGGTTACCCATGCCATAGTCGATAACGGCAACTGTCTGCATTACAGGCAACCCTTGGTCGACGGCATCTGCCCAGCCATACGCTCATCCAGCTCGATGGCCATGCGCAGGGCGCGGCCGAAAGCCTTGAACACGGTTTCGATCTGGTGGTGGGTGTTGTGCCCACGCAGGTTGTCGATGTGCAGCGTTACGTTGGCGTGGTTGACGAAGCCCTGGAAAAATTCCTGGAACAGATCGACGTCAAAACCGCCTACCGAGGCGCGGGTGTACGGTACGTGCATCTGCAGGCCAGGACGGCCAGAGAAGTCGATAACCACACGCGACAGGGCTTCATCGAGCGGCACATAGGCGTGGCCGTAGCGACGGATGCCTTTCTTGTCACCGATGGCCTGGTTGAACGCCTGGCCGAGGGTGATACCGACGTCTTCGACGGTATGGTGATCGTCGATATGCAGGTCGCCCTTGCACTCGATGTCCAGATCAATCAACCCATGTCGGGCGATTTGGTCGAGCATGTGTTCAAGGAAAGGCACTCCGATATCAAATCGGGCCTTGCCGCTGCCATCCAGGTTGATCGAGGCCTTGATCTGGGTTTCCAGAGTATTGCGCTCGACGGAAGCCTTACGTTCGACCATCACCAGCTCCGCAAAATCGTTGGGCGAAAAAGGCGATCATTATAGGCCCAGAAGCGTCTGGCATGAAACGAAGATGACATGTGGCAGGGGATTTACCTGGTAAATCCCCCAAATCGCACAAATCTCTGTGGGCTGACAGTCAGTTGAATAGCACCGCGGTCTTCTGCAACGTCACCCAAATGCCCCACGCCAGCGGAATTCCCACTACCAGCCAGGCGCCGACCACTAGCGCCAGGCTGCCAGGCGCGGCGTGCCACTCCAGAACCCGGGCATCAGTGTTACGCGGGTCATGGCTCAGCGCCTGCTCGGCTGCCAGTTGCGCATCCGTCATGAAGTACTTGTCGGCAACCGGGCGGACCAGCGCATTGCAAACAAAACCCAGCACCAGCAGGCCGGCGAGGATATACAGGGTGATGTCATACACCGCAGCCCGCTCCACACCCAGCGCCAATTGGTATTCACGCAGATAGGTGATCAGCACTGGCCCAAGTACACCGGCCGCCGCCCAGGCGGTCAATAGGCGACCATGAATGGCGCCGACCATCTGCGTTCCGAACAGGTCGGCCAAGTAGGCAGGCACCGTGGCAAAGCCGCCGCCGTACATCGATAGAATGATGCAGAACGCCGCCACAAACAGGGCGATATTACCCAGGTGGCCCATATTCGGCACCAGTGCATACAGGGCTACACCCAGGGCAAAGAAGGCAAAATAGGTGTTTTTACGGCCGATGTAGTCGGAGAACGAGGCCCAGAAAAACCGCCCACCAATATTGAACAGGCTCAACAATCCAGTGAATCCGGCGGCAATGGCAGCAATCTGTGCCAGCTGGGCGGTGTTGAGCTCACTGAAACTCAGGTCGTTACCCAACAACTTGCCGGCGAACACCTCCTGCAGCAAAGGCGAGGCCATGCCCAGAATGCCAATACCCGCCGACACGTTCAGGCACAGCACTAGCCAAATCAATGCAAACTGCGGGGTTTTCCACGCCACGCTGACGTGTACATGACGGTGAGTGATCATGGTATTGCCAGCGTTCTTCAGCGGTGCGGTCCAGCCTTCGGGCTTCCAGCCAGTGGGCGGTACGCGATAGGCCAAAGCGCCGCCGATCATGAACACGAAGTAAATCACCGCCATCACCACGAAGCTCTGCCAAACGCCAACCCCTTGCGGGCTGGCGAAGTGGTTCATCAGCGCAGCCGCCAGCGGCGCACCGACCATGGCGCCACCGCCAAAGCCCATGATCGCCATGCCGGTCGCCATGCCACGCTTGTCCGGGAACCACTTGATCAGGGTCGAGACCGGCGAGATATAGCCCAAACCCAGGCCGATACCACCGATGACGCCCGAGCCCAGCCACATCAGCCAGAGCTGGTGGGTATAGATGCCAAACGCCGAGATCAACAGGCCACCACACCAGCACAGCGCCGAAACCACACCGGCCTTGCGCGGCCCGGCGTGCTCAAGCCAGCCGCCCCAGATTGCCGCCGAGCAACCGAGAAAGACAAAGAACAGCGTGTAAATCCAACTCAACATCGAGATCTGCCAATCGCACTCGGCACTGAACAGACGGGCGAAAAAGCTCATGTCCGGCGCACAAGCGACTGGCGCACTAATACCGATTGCCTGCGACAGGGGCAGCCAGAACACCGAAAAACCATAGGCCATGCCAATGCACAGATGAATGGCCAATGCCGCTGGTGGCACCAGCCAGCGGTTGAAGCCGGGCGCGGCAATAATCCGCTCTTTGGACAAAAAACCAGGGCTGTTGGTGATAGCGCCTGCCGTGATACTGCTATTCATTATTGTGATCCCTCGCAGAAATGGTCAGCTCACGGCTCACGACCTTGGCCCATCGGCAACTGATCGTTTTTTGGCACTATTGCCCTGCTAAACGCGACAAATCGCCGCAACAGGGCTTGTGAGCGGCGCAAGAGTAGCATTAGCTTCCCCCTTGCAAGCCAGCTGACCCTGCCTTTTGCTCGACAACTGCTGCGTACTTTGCAAGGAACTGTCTTGCCCATCATTGTCGAACTGCAGATCAAGTCACGTCCGTGGGATCTGGTCAGGGCTGTAGGAAAATTCCTCAGTAATCCCTGGGCACACCCGGAGACGTCCCGTGCAGCGCTATACTCTGCGGCTAAATTTTAGAATCGGACTACAAGGACTCGCCCATGAAAGCGTTCGGCAAAATCCTGGGGCTAGTGCTTCTCGGACTGTTGCTGATCATTGTGGCTCTAGGCTTTGCCTTGACCCACCTCTTCGATCCCAACGACTACAAAGACGAGATTCGCCAGCTGGCACGCGATAAAGCCCACGTCGAGCTGACGCTCAATGGCGACATTGGCTGGAGCCTGTTCCCCTGGCTGGGTCTGGAGCTGCATGAAGCCAGCATCGCGACCCTGAACAACCCCAAAGCGCCGTTTGCCGACCTGCAGATGCTTGGGCTGTCCGTACGTGTGCTGCCCTTGCTGCGCCGTGAAGTGCAGATGAGCGACGTGCGCGTCGAAGGTCTTAACCTGACCCTGAGCCGCGACGAGAATGGCCATGGCAACTGGGAAGACATCGGCAAGCCCTTGCCCGCGGCGCCTACCGCCGCCCCTGCAACCCCAGCATCTGCCGGCGATGCCACGGCCAACGTCGACAGCAACAGCGACGCCAGCGAACGCCCGGTTAAACTGGACATCGACAGCCTGACCGTGAACAACGCCCGGGTGCAGTACAGCGATGCGCGCAGCGGCCAGACCTTTGGCGCTGAAAGCATCCAGTTGAGCACCGGGGCGGTACACGAAGGCGTGAATATCCCACTGAAAATGACCGCCTTCATCAGCAGCGGCCAACCGGTACTCAAGGCACGCACCGAACTCAACGGCGAGCTGCGCTTCGACCGCCGCCTCAAGCGTTATCAGTTCGAAGACATGAAGTTCAGCGGCGAAGCCTCCGGCGAGCCTCTGCAAGGCAAGACCCTGACCTTCGCGGCCCAAGGTCAGCTGCTGGTTGACCTGGCGGCCAATGTCGCGGAGTGGAATGGCCTGAAACTCTCGGCCAACCAACTGCGCGCCCTTGGCGAGCTGAACCTGCGTGACCTGGATAAAACCCCGCAATTGACGGGCGGCCTGTCCATTGCCCAGATCAACCTGCGTACCTTCCTCGACAGCATCGGTCAGCCGTTGCCGGCCACCGCTGATGCCAACGCGTTGAGCACGTTCGAGATGGTCAGTCGCCTGCAAGGCAGCCCTAACAACCTGGCCCTCGAAGACCTGGCAATCAAACTCGACGACAGTACTTTCAGCGGTCGTCTGGCCGTCGAAGACTTCGCCAAACAAGCCCTGCGCATCCAACTCAAAGCTGACAAGTTCGACGCCGATCGCTACATGCTGGCCAAGAGCGAAGCGGCTGCCAGCACCACCGCGGCGCGCCAGGCCGAGGTCAAGAGCAAAGAGCAAAGCGCCCTGGCCAGTGCCGGTAACACGCCACTACCGGATGCGCCAACCCAGGTCGCCTGGAGCAATGACAAGCTGTTGCCGGTCGATCGCCTGCGTCAACTCGACTTGCAAGCTGACCTGAACTTCGGCCTGTTGACCCTGGACAAGCTGCCCATCGAGAACGCCAACCTCAAAACCCAGGGCCAAGGCGGTTTGATCACCCTGGAAACCCTGCGCGGCGGCCTCTACAACGGCAGCTTCGAAAGCAAAGGTACCCTTGATGTGCGCCCCGCAGTGCCACAGATCGGTCTGAACACCAAGATCAATCGAGTACCGGTCGAGCACTTCATCAAGAGCCATACCGAAACCCCACCGGTCAAAGGTTTGCTAACCCTCAACAGCGACCTGACCGCCACCGGCAACAGCCAGAAGGCGCTGATCGACACCCTCAACGGTAATGCCAGCTTCGTCATCAACGACGGCATCCTGGTCAACGCCAACCTTGAGCAGCAGCTTTGCCAAGCCATCGCCACTCTCAACCGCAAGGACCTGAGCGGCGAGCCGCGCGGCAAGGACACCCCGTTCCAGGAGCTCAAAGGCAGCCTGGTGATGCGTAATGGCGTGGCCAGCAACCCCGACCTGAAGGTGCGTATTCCCGGCCTGACGGTCAACGGTCATGGTGACCTTGACCTGCGCGTGCTGGGCATGGACTACCGCGTTGGTGTCATCGTCGAAGGTGACAAGCGTGACATGCCAGACCCGGCCTGCCAGGTTGGTCAGCGCTATGTCGGCCTTGAGCTGCCATTGCGCTGCCGTGGCCCGCTTGAGCTAGGCGCCAAGGCCTGTCGTCTGGACAAGGACGGCTTGGGCAAAGTCGCCGCCAAGCTTGCTGGTGACAAAGTCAGCGAGAAACTCAGCGACAAGATCGACGAAAAACTCGGTGACAAGGTCAGCCCGGAACTCAAGGATGCGCTCAAGGGGCTGTTCAAGAAATGAGCCCCGAGCAGTTTTCCAGCGCCGTGCTGGAGTGGTACGACCGTAACGGCCGTCATGACCTGCCCTGGCAACAGGGCATAACCCCTTATCGGGTGTGGGTTTCGGAGATCATGCTGCAGCAGACCCAGGTGAGCACCGTGCTCAACTACTTCGGCCGCTTCATGGAGGCGCTGCCGACCGTACAAGCCCTGGCTGCCGCCCCTGAGGACGAAGTCCTGCACCTGTGGACAGGCCTGGGTTACTACACCCGGGCGCGCAATCTGCAAAAGACCGCGAAGATCGTCGTCGAACAGTATGACGGTGAGTTTCCCCGTGACGTGGAGAAACTGACCGAGTTACCCGGCATCGGCCTATCCACCGCTGGTGCCATTGCCAGTATCAGCATGGGCCTGCGCGCCCCGATTCTCGATGGCAACGTCAAGCGTGTGCTGGCGCGCTACACCGCCCAGCAAGGTTATCCAGGCGAGCCAAAGGTAGCCAAGGCGCTGTGGACCAACGCCGAGCGCTATACGCCGCACACTCGGGTCAACCATTACACCCAGGCGATGATGGATCTCGGCGCGACGCTGTGCACGCGTAGCAAGCCCAGTTGCCTGTTGTGCCCACTGAAGATTGGCTGCGAAGCGCACATGCTCGGCGAAGAAATACGCTTCCCGGTGCCCAAGCCGCGCAAGGAGCTGCCACAGAAGCGCACGTTGATGCCGCTGCTGGCCAGCCATGACGGCGCCATCTTGCTTTACCGGCGACCGTCCAGCGGCCTATGGGGCGGTTTGTGGAGCCTGCCGGAGCTGGATAACCTCGAACAGCTTGAAGATCTGGCCGAGCAGCACGGCCTTAGCCTGGCTAGCAGCCAGGCGCTAGACAGCCTGACCCACACCTTCAGCCACTTTCAGCTAGCGATCGAACCCTGGCTGGTCCGGGTCGAGAGCGCCACGGATCACGTGACCGAGGCCGACTGGCTCTGGTATAACCTCGCCACCCCGCCGCGCCTGGGCCTCGCCGCCCCGGTGAAAAAACTGCTGAAACGTGCGGCCGACGTATTGCTTACAGGAGAGTCGCGATGACCCGCACCGTAATGTGCCGCAAGTACAAAGAACAACTGCCAGGTCTGGAGCGTCCACCCTACCCGGGCGCCAAAGGCCAGGATATTTTCGAACACATCTCGCAAAAAGCCTGGGCCGACTGGCAGAAAGAACAGACCATGCTGATCAACGAGAAGCGTCTGAACATGATGAACGCCGAGGACCGCAAATTCCTCCAGGGTGAGATGGATAAATTCTTCTCCGGCCAGGAATACGAAAAGGCCGAAGGCTACGTTCCACCCGCTGAATAACCCGCAAAAAACGTAAGCGACGGTATTAATTAAAAAAATTTTCAAAAAGTCGTTGACGCAAACCTGAAAAAGCCTTTTAATGCGCCCCGTTGCCCAGATAGCTCAGTCGGTAGAGCAGGGGATTGAAAATCCCCGTGTCGGCGGTTCGATTCCGTCTCTGGGCACCACTAATACCGAAAAGCCCCAAGTGAAGTGATTCCTTGGGGCTTTTTTAATGCCCGCGATTTCTCTTCTGATCACGGGCCGACCTGCGCACGGAACAGCTGCAGGGCAGCCGGAGCCAAGGATGAGACTAACCGCCGCCGTTGCCGTCACCATGATGCTGTGCCTGACCGGCTGCGTCGGCGCGACAGTGACCCTCCCGCAAAAGCAGACCTACCCCAGCGATGACCATCAACAACTGAGCCAGAACGCCAGCTCTGCGGTTATCAGCAAAACGCAAAAGTCCGACGTTACCCGCCAATGGTGCGGCATCACCTTGTGGGCACTGATTGTGCCGATCCCACTGCAACTGCCGGTATGCGAAAACTACAGCGAAGTAGCATACGGCGCTGACGCAAACGGCGCACAGGTGATCTTGTTCAATACCAAGCAGCGTGTCAGGGCAACGCTCTACGCCTGCGGACCAATCATGCTCCTCGGGCCGATAGCCAGCCGCTACGAAGGCAATGCGTTCTGCGGCAGCCTGCCCTGGAGCGACGGCTGACCGAAAACAAGCCGAAGACTTTTGACCACAGTCAGTATGCCCTTGAGGGGCAGCCGTAGAATGTCTTGAAGACATTAGAAAAACCAACAGGCCCCCCATGAGCGAAGAATCCACTGCCCTGCCACTGCCCTTGCCCGCCCCAGAAACACCCGCGAGCGCCAACCAGACTCTGCCACCCAAGCCCGGCACTACCCGCACCCGGCGCCCGCGCGCCACTCGCAAGACAGCTACGGTTACCGTCGATGGTGAAATCACCACCATCAGCCAGGAACCAGCCGCCTTGAAGGTCGCCTCGGCACCACGCGGCTCCAACGAAGACAGCACCACAGCGAAATTGCCTGCCAGCTACCCCTACCGCAACCGCATGCGCCGCGCCGAGTACGAAAAGGCCAAGCACGCCCTGCAGATCGAACTGCTTAAGGTGCAAAGCTGGGTCAAGGAGACCGGTCAGCGCATCGTCGTCCTCTTTGAAGGCCGTGACGCGGCTGGCAAGGGCGGTACCATCAAGCGCTTCATGGAGCACCTGAACCCGCGCGGCGCACGTATCGTCGCCCTGGAGAAGCCTTCCGAGCAGGAAAGGGGCCAGTGGTATTTCCAGCGTTATATCCAGCACCTGCCCACCGCCGGTGAAATGGTCTTCTTCGACCGCTCCTGGTACAACCGTGCCGGTGTTGAGCGCGTCATGGACTTTTGCACGCCACTGCAATACCTGGAGTTCATGCGTCAGGCACCTGACCTGGAGCGCATGCTCTGCAACAGCGGCACGCTGATGTTCAAGTACTGGTTCTCGGTCAACCGTGAAGAACAGCTGCGCCGCTTTATCTCGCGTCGTGACGACCCGCTCAAACACTGGAAACTGTCGCCGATCGACATCAAGTCGCTGGACAAGTGGGATGAATACACCGCAGCCAAAGAAGCGATGTTCTTCCATACCGATACCGCCGATGCCCCGTGGACAGTGATCAAATCCGACGATAAGAAGCGCGCGCGGATCAACTGCATTCGCCACTTCCTGCATTCGCTGGACTACCCAGGCAAGGACCTGAGCGTGGCCTACCAGCCTGATCCACTGCTGGTTGACCGTGCGGCACGGGTACTTGAAGAGGAAGACCGTGGCGAACTGCCTCAGCCGGCCTGAGCAGCGGCACTTGGGTTTAGCGGCCAACTGCGATTCAATACGCGCAATTTGTCCGAATCAGCACAAGGGTGCACCGATGGCCTCCAGCAGCAAACAACAGAAACGCGCCAAGCGCGCCGCCAACAAGGCCCGTGAGAACCGTATGGTGCGTAGCGGCCAGGCGGTCAAAAGCAGCGGCGAGAGCTCCAGCGCCAGCGTCGAGCAGGTGTTCAACAAGGCCATGGACTCGGGCAGCTACACCGCCCTGTTCGACAAGATGAAGCAAGCTCAGGAAGGCGGCTTGGTGCCGTTGATCTCGGTGTTCCTGGTTGACCCACTGCTGGCCCTGGTCCTCAAAGGCCACAAGGAAGAGCACGCTACCGACTACATCGTCATGGTCTTCAGCGCCTATCGCAAATGGCTCGATGGTGCCGATGAGGACACCACCATGGCCTGGCTGGAGAGCGACGAGTTCCAGGAAGCTTACATCTCGGCCTCGGAAGCGGTGGCCAAAACGCAACAGAAGATGTTTGGCTGAATCGGGACTGCTGCGCAGCCTTGCCAGCGATGACACACCGAGCAAAAAAAGGCCGCGATCCTCACAGATCGCGGCCTTTTCATTTCAACAACCGATCAGTTGTTCAACACCACCCGTCCAGCGGCTTCGGCCTTGCGCTTACGCGCCACCAGCAGCCCCGCCGCCACCACCGCGATGGACAGTAAACCGGTTGCGACAATCTCGATGCGGTGATCCGGACGGATCAGCATCACAGTAAGAATGCCGACGATAAACACGATGGTCGCCCAGGTCAGACCGGGGAACAGCCACATCTTGAACGCGATCTTCTCACCCCGCGCCATACGCTGACGGCGCATGCGCAGTTGCGACACGGCAATCACCAGGTACACCAACAAGGCGATGGCGCCGGAGCTGGCGAGCAGGAACTCGAACACCTGAGCAGGCGCCAGGTAGTTGGCAATCACCGTCAGGAACGCCGCCGCCGTCGACAGCACCACCGCGCAATACGGAGTACCGCTGGAAGTGGTTCGCTGGGCAACAGCCGGCGCGTCACCACGCTTGCTCAAGGAGAAAAGCATGCGTGAAGAGGTGTACAGCGCCGAGTTCAGGCAACTGGTCACCGCGATCAACACGACGATATCAACGATGATCTTGGCATTGGGAATGCCCATCAGGTTAAGCACGGTTTGATAGGACCCCACTTCAGCGAGGTCGCTGTGGTTCCACGGCACCAGTGCCACAACCACGAAAATCGATACTAGATAGAACAGGAAGATCCGCCAGATCACAGAGTTGGTGGCTTTGGTGATCTGCTTGCCGGGATCCTTGGATTCGGCGGCGGCAATGGTAACGATCTCAGTTCCCATGAACGAGAACATGGTGGTCAGCATCGCTGCCAGCACAGCGCCCATACCGTTGGGCATAAAGCCCTGGGTGTCGAACAGGTGGCTGACACCACTGACCTGGCTGTTCGGCAGCAGGCCGAAGATGGCCGCCACGCCGAGGATAATGAAGCCAATGATCGCCACCACCTTGAGCAACGCGAACCAGAACTCGAACTCGCCATAGTTCTTCACGCTGAACAGGTTGGTCGCAGTCAGCAGCAAGGTAATCACCAGGGTAAACACCCAGATACCAACGTCGGGGAACCAGGCATGCAAGATCGTTGCAGCAGCGTTGGCCTCCAGCGGGATCACCAGCACCCAGAACCACCAGTACAGCCAACCGATGGTAAAACCGGCCCAGTGGCCGATGGCCTTGTCGGCATAGGTCGAGAAAGAGCCGGTATCCGGAGAGGCAACGGCCATTTCCGCCAGCATGCGCATCACCAGCACCACCAGCGTGCCTGCAGCAGCATAGGCCATCAAAACGGCTGGGCCGGCTTCGGCAATGGCGTGGCCAGAGCCCACAAACAGACCGGCACCGATCACACCAGCAATAGAGAGCATGGTTACATGCCGTTGTTTGAGCCCCTGAGCGAGGTCATTGGAATTGTGCGTACCGCTCATAAAACTACCTTTGCAAGGAGTGGCTTTCTAATCCTGTTTCGTCAGGCGCACCCGCTGAAAAGAGTGCTACATCCTGTTGCCATGGGGCAACGCAATAAGCGCGCCAGCGAGATGACCGTTCGTTCGGAATTTCTCACAGCCCCGTGTAACAAGGCTTACAGGTCTTTCTGCCAGAATCTGACCGAAAGACCCGCAAAAATCGGTAGAAAGCGATAATTACTGAAATACTCACTTACAAATGCACGGGCGCACCAAAAACCACCAGTGGTAACACCTCACGCACAATCTCGGCGCAAAAAGGCGCAACCTGTAGGCGCAACCAATTGCCGGATTCAGGTGCCAAAGCTGTGCGCAAGGTCAGAAACGACTTCCCAGCACCGGCCAAAACTGGCACCATCGCGCCTTTTTTCATCAAGGCTCCGGCCCTGGAAACGAGGGCAGGCGGACATCCGCGCGACAGTCCACTGCAGCGATGCGACACTGGCCCTCTCGGCAACCACTTGCCCCTCCCTACCTTGTTGGCTGTCATTCGGCCGCTATGCTAGCTTGGCGCTCGCCAGGAAGGCCGCCTACAAGCAGGAGCGCACCAGAACACATGAGGACCGCACATGGCTGAGGCCACGCCCGCGCTGGAAATCCGCAACCTGCACAAACGCTACGGCGATCAGGAGATCCTCAAGGGCATCTCGCTGACCGCACGCGATGGCGATGTGATCTCGATCTTGGGATCCTCCGGCTCCGGCAAGTCCACCCTGCTGCGCTGCATCAACCTGCTGGAAAACCCACACCAGGGCCAGATTCTGGTGGCCGGCGAAGAACTCCGGCTCAAGGCCGCGAAAAACGGTGAGCTGGTGGCTGCCGACAATAAGCAGATCAATCGCCTGCGCAGCGAGATCGGCTTCGTGTTCCAGAATTTCAATCTGTGGCCCCACATGAGCATCCTCGACAACATCATCGAGGCTCCTCGCCGTGTACTGGGCCAGAGCAAGGCCGAAGCCATCGAGCATGCCGAAGCGCTGCTCAACAAGGTCGGCATTCACAACAAGCGCCACAGCTATCCGGCCGAATTGTCCGGTGGCCAGCAGCAGCGTGCGGCCATTGCCCGCACCCTGGCGATGAAACCCAAAGTCATACTGTTCGATGAGCCGACCTCGGCCCTGGATCCGGAAATGGTCCAGGAAGTGCTTAACGTTATCCGCGCCCTCGCCGAAGAAGGCCGTACCATGCTACTGGTTACGCACGAAATGGGCTTCGCCCGCCAGGTGTCCAGCGAAGTCATCTTCCTGCACCAAGGGTTGGTCGAAGAGCAGGGAACGCCGCAGCAGGTTTTTGAAAACCCGAACTCGGCGCGTTGTAAACAATTCATGTCCAGCAACCGCTAACGGAGCAATACGCATGCAGACCTATAAGAAATTCCTCCTGGCCGCTGCCGCCACGCTGGTGTTCTCGGCCAACGCCATGGCTGCCGAAAAACTGAAGATGGGCATCGAAGCGGCCTACCCGCCGTTCAACAACAAGGACGCCAGCGGCCAGGTCGTCGGCTTTGACAAAGATATTGGCGATGCCCTGTGCGCCAAGATGAAAGTCGAGTGCGAAGTGGTCACCTCAGACTGGGACGGCATCATTCCAGCGCTGAACGCCAAGAAGTTCGACTTCATCGTCTCGTCGCTGTCGATCACCGACGAGCGCAAGCAGGCCGTGGACTTCACCGACCCGTACTACTCGAACAAACAGCAGTTCATCGCGCCGAAAAACGTCGACTTCAAGACTGACGATGCTTCGCTCGTAGGCAAGACACTCGGTACCCAGCGCGCAACACAGGCCGCTATCTGGCTGGACGATCACGGTGGCATGGACGGCAAGTTCAAAGTCAGCCTTTACGACACCCAGGAAAACGCCTACCTGGACCTGACCTCGGGCCGTGTCGACGCCCTGCTGGCTGATAAATATGCCAACTACGATTGGCTCAAGTCTGAAGCCGGTAAAAACTACGAGTTCAAAGGCGATCCAGTGAACGAAAGCGACAAGGTCGGTATCGCCGTGCGCAAAGGTGACAATGAACTGCGCAACAAGCTGAACGCCGCACTGAAAGAAATCGTTGCCGACGGCACTTACAAGAAGATCAACGACAAGTACTTCCCGTTCAGCATCTATTGATTCGCCCCGACCGGCATCGCCCTGGAGGCGATGCCGGTCCTTTGAACAAACCTGCCCATGAATATTGATCTCTACGGATTCGGTCCGGCCCTTTTGGCCGGGACGCTGATGACCGTCAAACTCGCGTTGTCGGCCCTATGTCTGGGGCTGGTACTGGGGCTGCTTGGCGCCCTGGCCAAGACCTCGCCGTACAAACCCCTGCAATGGCTGGGTGGCTTCTACTCCACGTTAGTTCGCGGCGTGCCCGAACTGCTGTGGGTGTTGTTGATTTACTTTGGCACCGTCAGCTTGATGAACCGGCTTGGCGAAGCCCTGCATATTCCTGGCTTGGAGCTCAACGCCTTTGCTGCTGGCGTGATCGCTCTGGGCTTGTGCTTCGGCGCTTATGCCACGGAAGTCTTCCGTGGCGCGATTCTGGCCATCCCCAAGGGCCACCGTGAAGCGGGTCTGGCCCTGGGCCTTTCCAGAGGGCGGATCTTCTCCAAACTTGTTCTCCCACAAATGTGGCGTATCGCCCTTCCCGGGCTGGGCAACCTGTTCATGATTCTGATGAAGGACACCGCGCTGGTATCGGTGATTGGCCTGGAAGAGATCATGCGTCACTCGCAGATCGCCGTGACGGTGAGCAAGCAGCCGTTCACCTTCTATATGGTCGCCGCGGTTATCTACCTGGGGCTGACCGTCCTTGCCATGACCGGCATGCACTTCATGGAAAAACGTGCCGCACGCGGCTTCGCGAGGCCTAACCAATGAACTGGGAAGTCATCATCAAGTGGCTACCACGCCTGGCCCAGGGCGCAACGCTGACGCTGGAACTGGTCGCCATTGCAGTCATTGCCGGCCTGATTCTCGCCATTCCACTGGGTATTGCCCGCTCGTCGCGGCATTGGTATGTACGTGCCTTGCCGTTCAGCTACATCTTCTTTTTCCGCGGCACGCCACTGCTGGTTCAGCTATTTCTGGTGTATTACGGCCTCGCCCAGTTCGAAGCCGTTCGTAACAGCGCCTTGTGGCCCTACCTGCGCGATCCGTTCTGGTGCACGGTGCTGACCATGACCCTGCATACTGCCGCCTACATTGCCGAGATCCTGCGTGGCGCGCTACAGGCCATCCCACGGGGCGAGATTGAAGCAGCGCGGGCACTGGGCATGTCCCGGGCCAAAGCACTGATCTACATCATGCTGCCGCGGGCCGCGCGCATTGGCTTACCGGCTTACAGTAACGAAGTGATCCTGATGCTCAAGGCCAGTGCCCTGGCGAGCACCGTTACCCTGCTGGAACTGACCGGTATGGCGCGGACCATCATCGCCCGCACTTACCTGCCCGTAGAGATTTTCTTCGCTGCCGGCCTGTTCTACCTGCTGATCTCCTTCCTTCTGGTGCAGGGTTTCAAGCAACTCGAACGCTGGCTGCGCGTCGACGCCTGCCAGGGTCGTTGAACCTGTATAACGGGGCTAATCACAGCCCCGTTTTTGTATCTGCCCATGACCACTTCCCGCCCACTCGAAGATAACCAGTTGCTGAGCCGCTTCCAGGCTCTGGACGGCTTTCTGCGCGAGCACCAGGCACTCTGGCGACCACGCCCCTTCACCCAACTGCTTCTGCCCTGGGAGGCAGAGCACGAGGCGTTGGCTACTTGGTTGCGGCAACGCTCGTTGAGCGAGGCGGAAGCAGCCCACAACCAACCCGAGCGGCTGCCGGCGCCCGCGCCTTTTCCACAACTGGCGACGCTGGCCAGTCAGCTGTGCGAGATTGGTGAGTTATCCACAATCGAGCTGCCGCTGGCGAGTCAGCGTCTGAATGTTGATGTGCCTGGGCGCAAGTGGCAGCAGATCGAGGCATTCGCCCGTCACCTGGGTTTTGCCCAACAGCCGCGACACTGGCTCGACTGGTGCTCGGGCAAAGGCCACCTGGGCCGGCGCCTGCTACAAGCCGACAGACAAACGCTGACTTGCCTGGAATATGACCAGGCATTGGTCGAAGCAGGCCATGCCCTCAGCCAACACCATGACCTGAGCGCTGAGCACCTGCTGCAGGACGTACTGGCCGAAGACGCCGGCCGGCACCTAGGTAACGACCATACAGCGGTGGCCCTGCATGCCTGCGGCGACCTGCATGTGCGCTTGATGCAATTGGCCAGCCGTCAGGGCTGCCGCCAGCTGGCCATCGCCCCCTGCTGCTACAACCGCATTCAGACAGCGCAGTATCAACCGTTATCCACAGCCGCCATCGCCTCTGACTTGCAGTTGTCCATTGACGATCTAGGGCTGCCGCTCAGTGAAACCGTCACCGCAGGTGCGCGGATTCGTCGCCAGCGTGACGAGTCGATGGCCAGACGCCTTGGCTTCGATCTGCTACAGCGTAATTTGCGCGGCAAGGATGACTATTTGCCCACACCGTCACTGCCGGTCAGCTGGCTGCACAAGCCGTTTGCCGACTACTGTCGGGAACTGGCTACCCTCAAGGGTCTGCAGATTGACCAGTCTCCCGACTGGGACGCGTTGCAGGCCGCAGGCTGGCAACGGCTGGCCCAGGTGCGCAACCTGGAGCTGCTGCGTAACCTGTTCCGGCGCCCGCTGGAGTTGTGGCTGGTGCTGGATCGCGCCTTGTACCTGCAAGAGCAAGGCTACCGGGTACAGCTAGGGGTGTTTTGTCAGCAACCGCTGACGCCACGCAACCTCATGCTGCTGGCCGAGCGGTCGTGACTTGCTGGTGCGTGCGCAGGCTGTGGATAAGTCTGTGGGAAACCTTTTGAAAAAGCCCTCAAAAACCTTGGATCCAAGCGCTTTCAGCGATTGATGATTTTTTGCTCCACCAGCAAAAACAGCCATTTGCGCAAAGACCAACGGCTGGGGTTAGCCCGATGGACGCGCTGGGAAGCTGGCACGGAGCTTGTGCATAAGCTTTTCAGCAAAATGTTCTAAGCAGGCAAATCAAGCCAGTTTCAACAGGCTCATGCCTACCAGCAAAAGCACCAGGCCCAACCAGCCACGCCCGGCCAGACGCTGACCAAACAATGCCCAACCCATGGCCACCGTTGCAAGGATGCCGAAGCCGCCCCAGATGGCATAGGCCAACGACAGTTCGATATCGCGAACAGCCTGGGCTAGTGCGGTAAAGGCCGCCAGCACACAGAGAATCGAAACGATCCCCAGGCCACGCTTGCGAAATCCATCGGAGTACTTGAGCAGCAGGTTAGCGATGACTTCCAGCACAATGGCCAGGCCCAGCCAGGCAAATGGAATCCAGTTCATGCTTAGCATGGCAAGGCCTCCATGTTGCGCTCGGCAGGTGCTGGGCGAGTGCCGGCCTTGATCAGCAGAATACCGGCGATCATCACACCCAGGCCGGCAGCCTTGAGCAGCCCCAGGCTTTCACCCAACCAGGTGACACTGATCAGGGTGATCAGCACGATACCAATGCCTTCCCACAGCGCGTAGGCCACGCCTACCGGCACACGCTTTACTGCCAGCGCGAGGAAGAAGTACGACAGACCGATCATGGCGTACATCAAGCCATGACCGAGCAATGGAGAATGAGTGGCGGCGAATTTCATCGACGCCGTACCGATCACCTCAGCGGTGATGGCGATAAACAGATAGATCCAGGAACGCATGATGCCCTCCCACGGGCGACACAAAACCGGGCACGAAAACGGCAACGGCTACAGACAAAAACAGAGAAAAAAGCTGATTGTCGGGGGAGGCGCTACAGACCGCCGGTCCAGTGATTTTCACGAGAGACCAAACGAGAGGTGGAGAGCAGAAACGCTTTAGTGTTCAACATAATGAACAACAAATTAGCTCAAGGCATCATAAAAGTCAAATCGATAGAAAATGACTAATTAAATTTCACGTCTTTCAGTGCGTACTAAGGTGAAAGCCCTTAAAGGCTGCAGAAAGGTTCGTAAATTATATTATCCATCACGACGTAGATACCGTCTTGCCCGTCACTGGGCAACGGCGAATGCGGGTCAAAACGCCGCACCTTCAATAAAACAACAATTAATTATTGCCACGCGATAATTAATAGAAAATAATGCCCGCCGCTCAATCCGAACGGAGGCAATCAATGAACAGTAAAACAGTGGCCTATGCGCGCTCGCGCCTTCGAGTGATTGGCGCATTCGCCGCCCTCCTCACTTGGATCACTGCCGTCGTCGAATTTGGCGGCACCGTGCTGCTATGGGTATTCGACAAGGCCCAAATGCAAAGCGCCTACCTGCAAAGCTACGGCGAAGAAATGCCTCTATTGCTGGCACCGGACTTTCAGCCCTCGACTTTGGCCCTGAGCCTGCTAGTGGCTTTAGAGCTGATCCCGACCAGCCTGTCAGTGCTTGCGCTGGCCCTCACAGGCCTGTTCTTTCTGCGTTTGTCCAAGGGCCAGACCTGGACCGTGCCGAACATCAAGTTGCTCTGGTGGGTTGGCCTGCTGTGCATCTGCACACCGTTGATCTGGCCCATGATCAGCACCCTACAGGGCCTGGCTTTGGCCATCGACCTGCCTGCCGGGGAAAGAAGCTTCAGCCTATGGATCGGTGTATCATCCGTGGCGGTTTACGAGATCATGAAAGGGATATTGCTCTGCGCCTTTTCACTCCTCATGCGCGACGCCAAAACCATCAGTGATGAACACAACTGTTATGTCTAGCTTCCCCCTATGCCGATAATCATCCGCCTCGACGTGGTCATGGCCAAAAACAAGATCCGCTCCAAAGATCTGGCCGAAATTATCGGGATTACGGAAGCAAACCTGTCGTTGCTGAAAAACGGCAAGATCAAGGGTTTCAAAATGGAAACCCTCGAGAAGCTCTGTCGCGCGTTGAACTGCCAGCCAGGTGATTTGCTGGAGTTCAGCGAGGAATGATCAAGCGCCGTGCTGCGCTGCTATTGGCGCACTAGCCCGCGCATCCTCAACAAAGACCGAACCTTTAGAAAACGGAATTCACCGTGAACAACCTTCACTCCCTCGCCTTACTCACCGTCATCCTCACCCTGGCTGGCTGCAGCGGCACGAGCTACTCCCCAACATCTGACTGGGATATGCCACAGATGCAAGTGCTGGGCGATAACGGCCTACCTGCTCAGCCTGCCACGCACTGCAACAAGCGCGGCTGCCACGAGCACAAGCCAATGCTTTTCGACCCAACCCAAAGCGAACCCGACGCCACGACATTGCATCGCGGCTGGTAAGAAAATGGCTCGTGAGGCCTGTTGAATAAAGGCTTTGCAAGGAATCTTGCAGAAGTAGTTTACAGACGCAAACTGATCGCTATAATGGCGACCCTGTGCCGGTATAGCTCAGATGGTAGAGCAACTGACTTGTAATCAGTAGGTCCCGGGTTCGATTCCTGGTGCCGGCACCATATAAGGTTCCAGAGAAGGTTTTCAAAATCTCTGGAACCCCCGAAAAACCCGCCTTCTGGCGGGTTTTTTCGTTTTGGCGTTCCGTCGGATTCCGAGGGTAGCCAGCGCTAATAAGGGTAGTTTTAAGGATACCTACCAATTCGATATTGGAAAGTACCCTTATGGCTCGCACAACGGCTCCCCTTACCAACAACGCCTGCCGCACTGCAAAGGCTCGCGAACGTGAGTACAAGCTTTTTGACGGCGATGGTCTTTACCTGCTAACGGTCGTAAAGGCTGGCGGCTCAGGTACGTAAAGCCCGATGGTAGCGAGGGTCTGACCTCACTCGGTAATTACCCGATGGTCGGGCTGGCTGACGCTCGCCATAAGCGCTTCGAGCTCACACAGCAGCTCGCCAACGGCATTGACCCCATCCAATCCAAGCAGCAGGCCAAGGTGCAAGCCGTAATCAATGGTCGTACCTTCGAAAGCGTTGCGCTCGATTGGTATACTGGGATGGTGCCTAAGTGGGCACCGGGCCACGCCAAGACTGTGCTCAGCCGGTTGAAGACACACGTATTCCCTTTGCTCGGTGCCAGGGCAATCGTCGAGCTGGACACCCACGACCTCATGCAGCCACTGGAAGCCGTGACGAAGCGCGGCACCATCGACGTGGCGCTCAGGATCAAGAGCTACCTGCAAAGCATCATGCGTGAAGCCAAACGGCTGCGACTGATCACGGCGAACCCGGCTCACGACCTCGATGGCTCGATCAGAGCACCACGGGTTACACATCGCCCCGCACTACCCTTATCGCGGCTGCCAGAGCTGCAAGCACGCATCGACGACTACAAAGGTCGTCCACTCACACGCCTTACCGTGATGCTGTCGCTGCACGTGTTCGTACGCTCCAGTGAGCTGCGTTTCGCCCGCTGGAATGAGTTCGACCTCAATCGCGGCATCTGGGAGATCCCCGACACTCGCCCGGCGCTCGACGGCGTACCGTTCTCCACAAGGGTACGAAAATGGCCGGAGACATTCACGTTGTACCCTTATCGCCGCAGGCAGTGGCCTTGCTTGAGCAGATCCACGCGATCACCGGCAAGTTCGACCTGGTGTTCGCGGGAGATGCCAAACCGTGGAAACCGATGTCCGAGAACACGGTGAATGCCGCGCTCAGGACGATGGGCTACGACACCAAGGTGGATATCTGCGGCCACGGATTCCGAGCCATGGCGTGCAGTGCGCTGGTCGAGTCCGGGCTGTGGTCAGAGACGGCTATCGAGCGACAGATGAGCCACAAGGAGCGCAACAACGTGCGGGCCGCCTATACCCACAAGGCCGAGTTCCTCGAAGAGCGGCGGATGATCATGACCTGGTGGAGCCGGTTTCTGGAGGCAAACCGCGAGGACCATGTGACGCCGCATGAGTTTGCCAGGCAGACGGGCGAGAACGTCACGCGCCTTCGCAGTGCCAAGAGGACCGAGAACCCGCCGCACCACCACCTCAAACTCGCTGTGAAGTTACCCACAGCACCGCATGAAGCTCCTCCGCGCGGGTCCATTCAAACGGGGCGGAAAAGCCGACCCGTTTGAAAGGACCATACCTAAGAAAAAACTGCTGGCGCAGCGTAAGTCTGTGGAAAACCACTGATGTCCACCGGGGGATAGTTTTATCCACAGGCGCTAACTCCCTGATATCGCGCTGCTTGACGAATATCGTCCACAGGCGTAGACCGGGAGTCGCAAGAGCTGTCGATGACAGCACCCCAGGTGACCCGAACCTTAAAGGTCACGCCGCTTCCGCGGTGGTTCATCCGCAAGTACGATTCGCGTCCGGCAGCTCGTACGGTCACTACCCATGTGATGGATGCCAACTCAATATCGTTGCCCCTGCGGCAACCACCCTACCCATCTGCTCAGCAGCAACCTATCCGCTTGGCCATTTCGCGTGCGCCAACCTGCGCCCGTCTCTTTCACTGGAAAGAGACGGGCGCTCCTGACACTGCTGCAGCCCTTATCGCGTATGGCTCAGCGGCTATTCCCCTCGTGACAATTGGCGTGACAAAAGCCAATGTCACCAGCAACAGCGATGTAGATGATGGTGCCGCAGACCAAGGAATGGGCTGCACCTGACTGACAGTCAGGCATGCCCCGGTCATCGCATTTCTGCGTTCACCCGACTCAGGATCTCGCGGCACTGGTCTCGTCAGCCAATGCAGCCTCCACCCGCCCACCGGTAACGGTGCTCAGGAGGCCAGATCATGAGATGCCCTTGCTCTTGGTCGTAAGGAGCCGCCAGTCCCGCGTGAAAGGACAACCCCACAGGCCGCAGGGGCCTCGATCCCTGATAACACTCAGCATTCTTGGCGGGATGACGTGGGGAACGTTTCGAAGATTTTCTGAAAAAAAATGACATTGATAATCTCCAACGACCGGAAGCGGGCTGGACGGATCTCATCATGTCTATTAATTCTAATAGCAATTTGGCATTATCCCCCCATGCTTTGGCCTAGGGATGGCATGCCATGAAGATTTTGATGCAGAAGGCCGGTTACGGCGACTCGATTCTAATCGTAGGTAACACAACCAAAATCTTAGTAGATGGTGGTACGGCAAAATCTTTCGGCGAATGGTCAAAATCAATACAACAAATTGACAAGCTAGACGCTCTCTTCGTCACCCACATTGACAACGATCATGTTGGCGGCGCAATAAAACTCCTCACATCAGAACACTCAAACAAAGTTGAAAAGATTTACTTTAATGGTGCGAATCAAGTTATTGTAAATCCCTCCCCCGATCCAGGCACTAGAAATGACGCTATAGAACTCGCGGCAATTTCTGCTTCTACTGTATTATTTAATGAAGACAATCAAATAGGATATTCGGAAGGGACCTCACTGTCCTTCATTCTCCAAAGCAAATGCGTTAACGTAAATTTAGAGTTCAGTGGCAAAGCCGTCACGAGGCAACCTCTACAAAACATCATGACAGTGGGCGAGTTCAAACTAAACTTTATAGGACCAACAAAAGAAAACTTAGATGGACTGAGAGACAACTGGCTCGCACTATTAAAATCAAGAGGAATTAAAAGACGCATTATCGATAAAAATTACAGCTCTGCTTTTGAAAACTATCTTAGCTCCATCGATCAACCTACTAAGTCCGACCAGACCATTTCCAGCAACAATGAAGACATAGATTATCTAGCTAGTCGCCCCTTCAAAGATGACGACTCCCTGCCAAACAAAAGTAGCATATCTTTTTTGCTCAAGGCAGGATCCAAAAGCATATTAATGCTTGGTGACTCCGATGCCGCGACCATTAATTCTTGGCTGAATGAAAATTCATTTTCCATCTTGGACGTTGATGCAATCAAGCTCCCGCACCATGGAAGCAAAAATAACTTCGACATCGATCTAATCAAAAGAATAAACACACCTTACTACCTCATATCTACTAATGGAAAAAAATCCTCACACCCAGATCTAGAAACAATAGCCAGGATATTAAAGTACGCGCCGAACCGCTCAGCCAAAATTATTTTAAATTATAAAGTACAACACTTGACCAATTCATTCCTGATGAACCTGGAAAACTGGGAGGGCAATATCAGCCTACATCAAGATGTTGAGG
The DNA here is from genome assembly GCF_050312595.1 of Pseudomonas sp. UM16. Taxonomy (NCBI): domain Bacteria; kingdom Pseudomonadati; phylum Pseudomonadota; class Gammaproteobacteria; order Pseudomonadales; family Pseudomonadaceae; genus Pseudomonas; species Pseudomonas sp. UM16. Next base: position 208,587 of record NZ_JBNPJT010000005.1, read on the forward strand.
AAATAGAACTTTGAGCAAAGAACTTTCGGATGACTTCAAGCTTGACAACGTCTTCATACTTGAATCTTATAACGACCAAGACTCAGCGATTGCAACTGGCACTTGCTTCGCTGTATCAGAGTCACTTTTTTTTACTGCTTACCACGTACTGGATGAAGCGTTTTCTTTAAAGATTTTTCGAAATCGAGACGCATATCATTCAGGGCATTCCTATTCAATTGAATGCGTTTTTTTTGATTCCGAATCCGACTTCGCGATTCTATCCTCCTCAACATTTAAAACCAATTGCACGATTGAGCTTGGCCACTACGAAAGTGAACTTGGCGATGAAATTAGAACAATCGGCTATTCAGCAGAAAAAAGTCGGTTGCACTTCCCCATAAAAAGTACAATCTCTAATATTTTCGACTTTTCCAGCACTTATAAATACGATTTTGAGTTTGGGAAGCCAGCAGAGATCGCGCAAGCTAGCGGCCTTTCTGGCGGGCCAGTATTCTTTAAAAAGTACGCCATCGGTTTTTTAGCACTCCAAACTGTAGGATCTGGACTGCAAGCCATTTCATTTCACTCCCTATTTCAAAAGCAGTCGGTAAAGGACTACATTGATGATAATGGCATTCAAATTATCGACAGTGAAGAAATTTCATACGATGGTATCCCTCATCCAGAAAGTCCGTTCAAAATTTCAATAGACTGTTCTCTAGCCGCACCCAACATTAAAGGACTAGATATTGGCTTTGATCTTGGCGAATGGCGTACGGAAAACCTGATTGACCAGGCTCTAAACTGGGTGGAAGACTACGCTCTCACACCTAAGGAAAAAAGTGCCCTAAGTAGGCACAGCTTTAAACGAATCCAAAGTGCCCGCCGCAACTTCAATATTGAAGACCCCGCTGCGCTTGCAGATTTACTGCTGCACATTGCAATACGCCAGAACCACAAGACAATCCCCATTATATCCAACACTACTACTATCGACGGAGAAGCTATATTCTCTTGCTCCCACATTGTTATTAACAGGGCAAAAGTTGAGCTATGGCTTGGCATCTCCGCAATGGAAGATAGCTTAGAGAACGCAGTAAAGGAAGCTATCCGCCGTGTCGACTCGCTAATTCGTGCAGGCGGCATAAGAGATAGACTGGTTTTTATTTTGGCTGCTTTAGATCCAACCTGGCCCCAATTAGCCAAACTAGAGAAGCTTTCAATGCCAAACCTTAGTCTATCCGAAAAATTTGATAAAATAATCATTCCAATGTTTCTGTGCAGCAACTCTGAAACCATTAACGAGTACCATCCTTCTAAATTTCTTGAATCATTCCAATGCGATATAGATGATTGCAGAAAAAGAGTTGTAGCTGCATACAGTTCTCAAATCGTGCCTCTAATCGACCTACGTGTTTTCTTATTCCCTGTTGATAACGTACAACAACTGCACGAAAAATTTGCCACGGAGTTCAACTCATGAACAAGGCGTTTTACTCTGAGCTTCGCGCACACATCGACAATCCGTTGTTTAGCGACTGGCAACATCTATTTCTTAGATTGATACAGATATACAACTCAAATCAAACAGACCACTTCCTCATCCAAGATCTTACGTTGCGATGCCTAGAACGGCGCGACGAGTTCCACTCACTGAATGGATTACTTAACGTACTTATATCGGAACTTGGGCTTTTCCCGTATATCGACCAAGCCTCTACGACAACAAAGGATAAGTTTCGGCTTGAGCTATTCAAATCTCCTATATCTGAAGACATCACGTTCCACCTTAAACAAGCCGAAATTTATTACAGAATAATAAGCGGAGAGAACATTGTTCTAAGCGCACCAACAAGCTTTGGGAAAAGCTTGGTTATTGATGCACTAATAAGCTCTGGCGAATATTCAAACCTAGTCATTATCGTCCCAACCATTGCCCTAATGGACGAACTCCGTAAAAAGTTTAGCAAATACAAAAACCATTATAAAATCATCACGCAATCTTCACAAAAGCCATCAGAGCGAAACCTATACATTTATACACAAGAAAGGGTTCTTGAGTGTAGAAACCTAGAAAAAGTTGACTTTTTTATAATTGATGAGTTTTATAAACTTGCACCCCGAAACTCTGCAGATTATAGAAGCGATCGGCTGAACCTAGCTTTTCACAAGCTATTTAAAATTTGCAAGCGCTTCTATATGCTTGGCCCTAATATAAATGGTTTAGCAGATGGCATTGAAGAAAAGTTAAACTGCGTATTCGTCAGATATGATAGCTACAAAACAGTAGCCGCCAATGAGTACGGTTACGAAATCAGGCACTATGGCACAGATCCTGAAAAAGATATAGATAGAGACGAACATCTTAAAAAGATCTTGAGTAACCTAAAGCCTGATGAGCAAACTTTAATTTTTTGCAAAACACCAAAACGTGCCGCATCTCTAGTTAAAAAAATCATGTCATATGATTTTATAAAAATAAAAAAGCTAGAAAATTCATTTTCTTCCTGGTTACGAGAAATCTATCACAATGACTGGTCGATGCCGCGGGCAATTGAATATGGTATCGCTTGCCACCATGGAAGACTGCCTCGAGTTGTTTCCAGCTATATTGTAGAAGCCTTTAACGACAAGCTCATCAACATACTGGTTTGCACTTCAACCTTGATTGAAGGTGTCAACACAAATGCAAGGAACGTGATAATCTACGATGATTGCATCCGAGGAGCAACCCAATTAGATTCTTTCACATTTAACAACATTAGCGGCCGTAGCGGCCGTATGTTCGAGCACTTCGTTGGAAATATCCATGTAATTGGGAGAAAGCCAACAGCTGAGCTTCCTTTCATTGATGTTCCGATCGTCACACAAGATAACAACGCATCTGCCTCAATGCTTCTTAGCATAATTGATGAATTGTCTCCAGAGAAGCGCTCATCGCTTTCAAACTACACTACACAGCAGTATATTCCAATCAGCTTATTAAATAAGCATATTGGCGTACCTCCAGAGCGAATGATAAAATTCGCTGAAGCCCTTATGGAAAAATTTAAACCATGGAATACCTTAATGACATGGTCTGGAAAACATCCAAACAAGTATCAACTAAGGCACCTTTGCGAAATAATGTTCAGTTACTTCGGCGTTTCGAAAATGGGTGGGAGGTGCGTCAAAACCAGCAACCAGCTTTTCTACCGAACATTAAACATAATTAACAAAACTGAAGATAAAGAGTTAATCCAAAGCGAATATGACTTCTGGTCCTCACGCTCGGAAGATTACGAGATTGATGACGCAGTACAAAGCGTTTTTGATTTTAAGAGGAACTTAATTGGCTACAATCTGCCAAAAATAATTTTGGCTATAAGTGACATTCAGCGCACCATATTCAAACGATTCAACTACCCCTGCGGTGATTATACAGTTTTTGCACTTAGCCTAGAATCCTTGTATCTTCCACCGCCGATCGCTGCGCTTGAAGAATTCGGCATCCCTACTTATCTTGCAAATGGAATTTATGAGCTTTCAGGCGCAACTGACGATACTACCGTGGACATTTTATTAGAATACATCAGACGAAATAAAAATAGGATAATTGATTCTTTCGAAGGATTCGAGAGAAAGCTTTTAGAGCGAGCCATCACTTACGTTTAACAACTTCGGCCAACTCAAATCTAAGCCGCTTCAACTATCTCTCGAGGATGCCCAAAATCATGCTCGCTTTTTAGGGATACTTTTAGGGATAGAGATCGGAAAACTTCGGCGAAACTTAAGAAAAATCAATTTATTAATGCATACGTCGACTCCTGGTGCCGCAATAAAAATGAGCCTCACCGAAAGGCAGGCCTTTTTTCCGTAGCTTTTGTCACCGCCTTAATCACCACAGAAGCCGTAAGCCCCCTCAGCACACACCCAAATCTTCATCTGTAACCAATCCAACCAAAACACTTAACAAAAATAGCTTTTCTCTTTTCCTCAACATGAAAGTCAATTAAATCAAGGAGGCCGTTAAAAAAAACATGTTCTTCAACACCAAATCTTTCAGGAATGAAGCAAAGGTCGTACCATGACAGCATCTCATCAACTGACAAATCACCAGACCGTTGAAGCTTTATATAAGCGATTACATCCTTCCTTAGCGAAAGGGCAGCGCAATACGTTTTTTTCACCATCCACTGATCGAGTATCTCTTCGACGCTGAGCTGTCCAGCTCTTTGAGCTTCAGGTAAATAATCTAGAATCCCGTCACCCAAATCTTTCATAAAACCTATCAATTCCATATATCCGCGCATTACAAAAGCTCCACGTTATTGAAAAGGCAGTAAGCATGTATCCTGATATATAATTGAATTCAACGAGCTCTATAATAGCCCTCGCCTTTGTCATAGTAACTGGAACATTCTGAGCCGAACGGATAGATTCCCCACCCTACATCCTGTTTCGCATTAAGCCCCAAGACTGGGCAATTATTCTTACGGACAAATTTAGCATAGGAATACATCAGAATTCTGAGTTAGTTTGCTTGAAGTGCTTGAGTAATAGTAAAACTTTTCAGTATGCCCAGCGACGCTACATTCATTAATGTACCCGCGCATCAAATTCAAGACTCTAGGTCATCCAGCGAAACCTTTACCCGCTGAGGCGCAGCAAGACGTTCGCGCACCGTGGCAAGCAGGGCCTCATCATCTTCAGTCATCAATATCGGCTTGAACGGCAACTGACCGCGCTTCGCTGCGTATTGCAGCGCTTGGCGCAACAGCTCGGAAGGCGTAACACCAAACCAATCAAGACGACGGGGCTGCCAAGCAGCCCCTGAGCGAGTAAATCCCAACCTCGCATCGTCGACTCACTCGAAGCGAACTATTCGAGCCCTTTACGCCGCAACGCCTCACTATCAATCCCGTCCAGCACGGCATCGACCAAACCCTTGGCCATCTCAGCTGAGTGCAAGGTGGACCAGAGCAAGCCTTTCTTGGGCAGCCCAGGAATGTGCTCACACGCTTGTTGAGCGGTGTCGTAGATGCCCTGTAGCAACAGCGAGACATGCACCAACGCGTCTTCAGCTTCAATGCCATCGCGTACGGTGAACAAAGGCGGGTGTCCGGCATCGCAGCAGCCAAAGGTGGTTGTGGCAGTCTTGCCGAGCAGGGATTGCGGGGGATCGGGAACTATTTTTGTCATTGTGAACGTCTCTATTGTGGTGGAGCCGTCACCGCTTGCGACCAAACAAGTTGGGTGGCAGCTGTACGCAGGTTGGTCGACCAGGACAATAGACAAACCCGGCAGGCACGAATGCCTCCCGCGCACAGCTGCCATAGAACGAAGATACCGACGAGCAAACGTAAGTATTCGTTGTAGGACGCTGTAGCGTCTATCGTTGAAACGGGCGACCAAACCCGATCGCTGATTTTGCAGCGACCGGTGAAGCCTAACGTTCATCGGGTTGTCAGGCAAGTTGACATGCAGCGCCAGCTGTATCGAACCTTGTAATCCCTAACCCCATCCGTTATAGCTAAAAAGGCATCCATAACGAAAAGAGGCAGAATCAGCCCATCATGAACGAGACCACACGCATCTTTCGCCCCCAAGGCCCGTTTGCCGCGCTGTTCGGCAAGTCTTACGGGCCCACCCTAGCCGCTGGCCCATCGCTGTCCTGCTCGCCCCTCTCGACACTGTTCCACGCCTTGTCGATTCCACCTCGCGACACTTTGCTCGCACACAAACGCAAACGCCCCGTCCCTCCACCTGCCAACTGACACCTGAATTTTCCGCTTTCCCTTGCCCTCGGCTCTGCCGTTCAGGGCTGGAGACGCTTTGCATTTTTTTCAGTGTTTTCTGTCAGGAAGTCTTATGACTATTCGTGTTGCCATTATCGGCGCGGGCCCCTCTGGCCTGGCGCAGTTGCGTGCCTTTCAATCCGCTCACGCCCAAGGCGCTGCGATGCCTGAGGTGGTCTGTTTCGAGAAGCAGGCCGACTGGGGTGGGATGTGGAATTACACCTGGCGCACCGGGCTGGATGAACACGGTGAGCCGGTGCACGGCAGTATGTATCGCTACCTGTGGTCGAACGGGCCGAAGGAGTGCCTGGAGTTCGCCGACTACAGTTTCGATGAACATTTCGGACGGCCAATTTCATCGTATCCGCCGCGCGAGGTGCTGTGGGATTACATTCAGGGACGGGTGAAAAAGGCCGCTGTGCGCGATTACATTCGCTTCAACACGGCGGTCAAAGCCGTGCGTTTTGATCAGGCCAGCCGTACCTTCACAGTCAGCGCCTACGATTACGCAACCGACCAGGGCATCGAGCAGGTGTTCGATTATGTGGTGGTCGCCAGTGGGCATTTCTCTACGCCGCATGTGCCGGACTTTGCCGGGTTCGAGCGTTTTTCCGGGCGCATTCTGCATGCCCATGACTTCCGTGATGCGCTGGAATTCAAGGGCAAAGATGTGCTGATTGTCGGCAGCAGCTATTCAGCCGAAGACATCGGCTCGCAGTGCTTCAAGTACGGCGCACGCTCGATCACCACGGCCTACCGCACACAACCAATGGGCTACAAATGGCCCAAGGGTTGGGAAGAGCGGCCGCAGCTGCAGCGCGTTGAAGGCGACCTGGCGTTCTTTGCCGACGGTTCGAGCAAGCGCGTGGACGCGATCATTCTGTGCACCGGCTATCAGCATCACTTTCCATTCCTGCCTGATGAGCTGACGCTCAAGACCGGTAACCGCCTATGGCCGCTGGGGCTGTATCAGGGCGTGATCTGGGAAGATAACCCGCAGCTGATCTACCTCGGCATGCAAGACCTCTGGTACAGCTTCAATATGTTCGATGCCCAGGCCTGGTTCGCCCGCGACTACATGCTTGGACGCCACACGTTGCCATCGAAGACCGAGATGCAGGCTGATAGCGCACGCTGGCGCGCCGAAGAAGAAGCGCTGGAAAGCACCGCATCGATGTACGAATTTCAGGGCCGTTACATCAAGCACCTGATCGGGCAAAGCGATTACCCGAGCTTCGATATCGACGCGGTTAACCGGATCTTCCTGAAATGGAAGTCGGATAAAAAGCAGGACATCATGGGCTACCGCGACAAGTCCTACCGCTCAGTCATCACCGGTACCACCGCTGTGCCCCACCATACCCGCTGGATGCAGGCCATGGACGACTCGCTCGCCGAGTACCTGCGCGAGACTTCAGCCAAGGGTGATGTGAAAACCCTACGTCAGCACTAAGCTGCTGTCGCCTGTCGACTGGGTACAGGCGCAGGGCTTTCAAGCCCCTGTAACCAGTCGCAGTAGCGAGCCACACCCTGCTCCACCGTGAGACTCGGTTCGCGGTAACCCACCTCGCGCAACTGCTCCAGGTCGGCGCAGGTGTAGCACTGGTACTTGCCGCGCAGGTGATCGGGAAATTCGCTGTACTCAAGAATGCCTTCCAGCAAGGCCATCTCCCGTGAAAGCGGAGGCTGGTCTTGCTGCTCGCGCAGGCGGTTGATCACCGCCATGGCCACATCGTTGAACGGCTGGGCGCGGCCACTGCCAACATTGAAAATCCCGCTCAGGTGCGGACGATCAAGGAAGAACAGGTTGACCTTGACCACATCTTCCACCGAGACGAAATCGCGCAGATGCCCGCCACTGGGATAGTCGCCGTAGCTGCCAAACAAACTGACCTTGCCGTGGGCTTGATACTGGTTGAAACAGTGCAAAGCGACCGACGCCATTGCACCTTTGTGTTGTTCGTGGGGGCCGTAAACATTGAAATAGCGCAGACCAACGATCTGGCTACGGGCCGCGGACAGTTGCCGGCGTACACGTTGGTCGAAAAGGAATTTCGAGTAGCCGTAAACATTCAACGGCCGCTCGTTCTCGCGTTGCTCGCGAAAAACCCTACCGGCGCCATATACCGCTGCCGACGACGCATACAGCATCGGCACTTGCAGGCCTTGGGCAGCATCAAGCAGGTCACGGCTGAAGCGGTAGTTGTTGTCCATCATAAAGCGCCCATCGCCTTCGACGGTGCTGGAGCAAGCGCCTTGATGTAATACGGCGCGAACCTTGCCGAACTGGCCGCGGGCAAAGCGCTCGAGAAAGTCGTCCTTGTCGAGGTAGTCGGCAATCTCGCAATCAGCGAGGTTGCGAAACTTGTCCCCATCAGTCAGGTCGTCGACCGCAATGATCTCGGTTTCGTTGCGTCGATTGAGGGCCTGGACCAGGTTGCTACCGATGAAACCGGCGGCGCCGGTGACGATAATGGTCATGCCTTGTCCCCCTTTAAGGGTGCAGAGCCCTCAGTTTAGGCAGGGTGGACTGTGCAAAAATTAACCAGGATCAATAGTTTTGTGGATAACCTTGACGCCCGTCAGGTTGTGCTTTTGCCGTCATAGCCAGTGCTGCCTTATCATCCATGCCCCGTTCTTGTGCACATGGATGTCTGATGAAAGCCTTCACGCGCCTGCTACCGATCGCCCTGCTCGCCGCCTGTCTGCCTGGCCACACCACCTTCGCCGCCAGCTTCGATTGCAGTAAGGCCGGTACGCTGGTGGAAACGGCCATCTGCAACGCGCCGACACTGTCGGCCAAGGACGAGCAGCTCAGCGAACTTTACCTGCCGCTCAAACATCAGAAAATTTACCGTGAGCTGCAGCGGCAATGGCTGCGCGAGGTGCGCAATCATTGCGACTCGACAGCTTGCATTGAAACCGCTTACGACCAGCAGATAGCACGGCTGACGCCAGCACCGGAGCGCCCGCACGTTGCGGCCTCTTCACTTGTCCCTACGACTGACCAACAGCCCTACAGGAAGATTGAAGACGCACCGTGGCAACGTTTTGCCCTGACCACAATCCCTGAAATCAAGGCCAACGCCTATGCTCGAGTGGTCGATGTGGCGACCGTGGACGGTGTGCTAAATGTGGTGATTTTTGTCGGCGACCAGGCGGATCTTACCGTCAGCACTCCTCGCAGTGGCTATGAGCGCCGCTACTTCGGTTCCCTCTACGAGTATTCCGATGCCCGCCCGGGCCTTCATCCAATTGCCCGCGATATTCGCTTCAGCGGTTGGGGCAAGACCGGCGCCAACGATCAGGGGGAACGTTACGCTGGCATCATTGATGGGGTGTTCTACTATCGCCAGCGTATGCGTGGCGAGGCCGAACAAAGCATGGCCTATACCTTGGGCTCCAAGGCCGTGCCGCAACCGTCGACACAGCTCTACGCGACTGAATCCAGCAGCAAACGCTTTTCCAAAGCCATCGTTGCCAGCGACCTGAACGTCGATAACACTGGCCTGCTGCTGCTTTACCCCTTCCTGCAGGACGACAACGTCTACGACCGGGTGATGAGCAAGGATGACAAGGGCTGGAGCCTGATGAACCCGATCTGGAGCCCGACCCGGCCGGTGTTGTACTTCGATAACAACGGCGACTTCGCCTGTGTCTGGCGGGTCGATCTGGAGAACAAGACGCTGGAGAAGATCGTTCCTGAGCATGAGGCGGTTGCCGCTTTCCCGGTGGACGCCTTGGGCCACGAGGCCGTCGTTTACCTCGAGGCCAACCAACTGAAATTAGCCATCGCCCCTGGACCTTGAAGGTTCAGCCCAGCGCCGACAGCGTAGCGGTACGTCGGCGCTCATACAGGCGGCCAATGCTGATAGCCCAGTTGATCAGGGCTACCGCCAGCAGACTGAACATCATCGCTTCGGTGCCGCCGCTGACAATCAGATTGCCCGCCAGCCATGGAAAACCGAACACCCCGAGAAAGTACGCCAGGCTGAACAACAGCAGGGCTTGCGGGGTGTAGCCAGGCGGTGCCTGATTCGCTGCCAGGCCGTTGATCACCGAGTAGTTCAGGCCATAGCCGACGCCCAGCAATGCCGCCGCCAGCAGGTAACTGAGGTTGCCGTTCACCCACCAGCCCAATGCCACGACCGCCAGGACGATAAAGCCCGAAAGCAGGCAGGAAGCACGATAGGCATCGCGCTTGACCACCCAGCCGGCAATCAACAGTCGACAGCCAATTGCGGCACTCATGAAACCGATGAAAAACAGCGAATAGTCTAGGCCTCGCGCCGCCGCGTAGGAGGTTTGGAAGCTGCCCAAACCACCGAAAATTGCCCCGCCTAAGCCGACCATGAGAATCGGCCAACGCGCCGCCGAGCCCAGTACCTGTGCACTAGCCCGACGGCTGATGCCGACGGGGTTGGACGCTTGGCGTGGCTGACGTGCCAGATGATTGAAGATCAGCAAACCGATGACAGCCGCCAGGGCCGCCACATAGAACGCTGTCTGCACCGGCATAGCGAAAACGCTGGCGAGCTTGCCCGCCAGCGGCCCCGAGCCGATACCACTCATCATGCTGCCCGAGAGCAGGGCGAAGCAGTGAGTGCGGCGCGAGGGCTCTACTCGCTCAGCGACCAGGATCGGCCCGAGGGTATAGAACGCGCCCCAGCCAAGACCAAGGATCAGACCGCAGAGCATCAGACCAGCACCGGTTCCGGGCATCAGGGCAAAGCCCAAGCACGCTGTGACCAGGCACAGCGCCGAGAGGGCGATGGCCCGCGCCGACCCCCAACGATCAGCCAGATGGCCACTGCCAAGTACAGCGATCACGGTGCTAAGCATCGCCAAGGAAATGATCCGCCCGGCATCCTGCTCGTTGCCACCACGACTACTGACCAGCAGTGACAAAAGAAAGGTCGAGCCGTAAGACAACGACAACAGATAGCTGGCCAGGCAGAGCAGGCCGAAACCACGGTTGGCCGCTGCAGTGCGAGTAGCGCAAGTCACAAGGCTTCACTCACAAAAAACTGAAGGTGCCTTGTAGCACGGCGAGTGCGGCCGGCAGTTATGCAACTGCCGGAGTTGGGTTCAGTCAGTGATTAACTATCGCGACAACATCGGCTCAGCGAGCGGACCTGGCATACGCCGCAAACAAACAACCCCAGCCTAGGCCGGGGTTGTGGGTGACGCCAAGCAGCTGATTAGAACAGGCTGATTGGGTACTCGACGAACACGCGAACTTCGTTGCCGTCGTCGTTATAGCCGTTCAAGCGAACGCTCTCGGAGGTACGCAGGAACGAACCACGCAGTTTGACGGACAGGTCCTTGGCAGGGCCTTCCTGAACCACGTACTTGAACTGGTTGAAAATCTCGCGCTCTTTACCTTCGCCGAAGCCGTGGGTGTTGATGTTGTCACCACGCACGTAAGCCACTTTGTAGGTCAGACCCGGTACGCCGAACGCGCCGAAGTCCAGGCCGTAACCGATCTGCCAGGAACGCTCGTCTTCAGCGTTGAAGTCGGACCAGTAGGAGTTGGCCAGGTAGATGGTCGAACCACCGTCACCCACACCACCCGCGTTCTGGTAGAAACCGTACTGATAACCGGTGTCGCCAGTGCTGCGCTGGTGAGCAAGGGTGATCGAGTGCGGGCCAAAGGCATAAGTAGCCGCCAGGCTCCAGATGGTGTTGGAATCGCCAGTCAGGTTTGCGTCAGTGACATATTTCTTGTCGATGTCAGACTTGTAGCCGTTGAAATCCAGGGTCAGGGACTGATCGTCGGAGATCGGGTGAACGTAGTTCACGCCCAGGTAGTACTTCTTCAGTACGTCTTCAACATCAGAGCCGTACACCGAAGCCGACAGGTTCTCAGTGAACTTGTAGCTACCGCCGAGCACGTTGATCGACTTCAGGCCACCGCTGTCACGACCTTCAGCACTCTTGCGCGCTTCCTGAGTGAAACGACCGGCGTTCAGTTCCAGGCCCTTGATCTCTTTGGAGGTGATCATGGTACCGGTGTAGCTCTCAGGCAGCAGGCGACCGTCGTCGTACTGCAGCACTGGCAGTTCCGGCATTTGATCGCCGTACTTCAGTACTGTGTTGGAGACGCGGAATTTGACTGCGGCGCCGCCACGGGCCAGGTTGTGCGGGGAGTTCTGCGGCGCATCGCCCTCGGCCGGCTTGAAGAAGTCGATGCCGCCACCGCCGTTGCGACCTTTACCGCCGTCCAGACGCACAGCGTACAGGCCAAAGGCATCTACACCGACACCGACGGTGCCCTGGGTGAAACCGGAGGAGAACTTGCCGATGAAGGCCTGGCCCCATTCGCTCTGGTCTTTGTTGCCGTGTTTCTTGTCACGGTTGATGAATGCGTTGCGCAGCAGAACGCTGGCAGTGCTGTCTTCGACGAAGCCGTTAGCGCTGGCCTGATCATTGGCCGAAGCTTGAGTCGCTGCCATTAGCCCCAGCGCGATCAAGCTGATCCTGGTTTTCAACATTTTATTTTCCTTATTACTAGTCAAATACGCTCTGCGACCTACGCCAGAAACCACGCCCCCTGCGTGGGTTGACGCTCGCGGGTCAGAAAATAAAAAGCCCGCGTGCGAACGATCGCAGCGGGCCTTTTATTCTGGACTCTTGGCCGATTGGCCTACAGGCGTTGACCGAATCCTATCCGTGCGCGGATCAGCGTGTCAAAATTTCGTGAAAGATAACCTGTAGAAACAATTAGATACATAAATGCGCAAGCGCAAACTAGAAACAATTAACACAAGCAAATAGCAAGCATTATCATTCGCGCCGAATTTCAATACGCCCTCGTCTAACACGCTCACCCCTTCGGATGCTCTTAATGCCTGCCCCCTGCCGACTGTCACCCTTGACTCTGGGTGTCTCCCTGTTTCTCGGTTCCACCCTGGCCTTGGCCGCCAGCACCACCCTCCCTGAACTTTCAGTTACCGCCGAAAGTGACCGCGAACAAGACGATCCGCGGGTCAAGGAAGTCAGCACTGCCACTCGCACGTCTACACCGGCCCGCTATGTTCCTCAGGCGATCGACTCGGTGAAGACCAGCAACGTAATGGACTACGGCACCAACGACCTGGGCAAGGCGCTTAGTGGCATTCCCAACGTCAGCAACGGTGCCGATACCCGCTTCGACAGCGTGCGCATCCGCGGCTTCGACGCCAGCAATGACTTTTACCTCGACGGCATCCGCGACGACAGCCAGTACGTGCGCGACTTGCATAACATCGAGCGTATCGAGGTGCTCAAAGGCCCGGCTGCCGTGTTGTACGGTCGCGGCAGTCAAGGCGGGATCGTCAACCGCGTGAGCAAATTGCCAGAAGCCGGGCGCCGCTCCAGCATCGAAGCTCAAGGTGGCAGCGAAGACTTGCGCAGCCTGTACGCCGACCTTAGCGCCGATCCGTCAGATAACATCAGCTTGCGCCTGAACATGGGCAACCAGGACAACAACAGCTTCCGCCACGGCATCGACGGCAGCCGCCAGCTGTTCGCCCCGTCCATGAGCTGGCAACTGACCCCGGAACTCAACTGGTTGGTGCAATACGAATACAGCCGCTACAACCGCACCCCTGATCGCGGCATTCCCAGCGTCAACGGCCGCCCGGCTGATGTTGACCGTGATACCACCTACGGCGACACCCAGCGCGACTTCATCGACGACAAGGCGCAATCGTTGCGCTCGCGCCTGAACTACCAACTCAGTGAAAACTGGCAGGCACGCCATACCCTCGGCCTGTTCAAGCTCAACAGCGACTTCGACAACACCTACCAGACCGGCTACAAGGCGGCCACCCATCAGGTCGATCGCCAGCGCTGGCAACAGGACCTCAATACCCGCAACCTGTTCAACAACCTTGAACTGGAAGGCAACTTCGACACCTTCGGCCTACAGCACACCTTGTTGACCGGCCTGGAGTTCGGTAATCAGCGGCGCGATCCGCTGCTCTACAAATCAGCGACAAAAGTGCCGAGCGTAGACCTGGACAATCCTGACCGTAACGCGCAGTACAACGGCCTGATGCTGCCATGGAGCAACAACCACACCGTGGTCGACAGCCGTGGCCTGTACATCCAGGACCAACTGCGCCTGAACGATCAATGGCAACTTCTGGCCGGGGTGCGCTTCGACCAATTCGAGGTCGAGACCACCAACAAGCTCAAGAATATTTCCGAGAAGCAGGACAGCACCAGCACCAGTCCTCGCCTGGGCGTGGTCTATTCACCGTGGAAAGAACATTCCTTCTACGCCTCCTGGAGCAAGACCTTCTCACCCGTGGGCGGCGGCCTGATCGGCATCACCCCGGGGGCGCCTGGCAACAGCAACGAAACCAGCCCTGAAGAGACCCGACAGAAGGAAATCGGGGTCAAGAGCGACTGGCTCGACGAACGCCTGAGCACCACCTTGGCGGTCTATGAACTTGAGCTCTACAACCGCCGTACCAGTGACCCGAACGACCCTAGCGTTACCTTGCTGACCGGCCTGCAGCGCTCACGCGGGGTGGAACTGACCGCCACCGGCAACATCGTCGGCAACTGGTATGTACGGGGTGGCATCGGTATTCAGGATGCAACCATTGTCGAGGACAACAACGGCCAGGAAGGCAATCGGGTGAGCAACGTCGCCAAACGTAATGGCAGCGTGTTTGTAACCTGGAAACCCGAGATGGGCTGGTATGGCGAGACGGGCCTGACCCTGGTCGGCGAACGCTACGCTGATAACCAGAACACTGCGGTACTGCCAGGTTATGGACGCTGGGATGCCTTGGCCGGTTTCCGCGCCAAGGACTGGGACCTGCGTGCAGCGTTGAACAACATTACCGACAAGACCTACTACAGCTCGGCCACCAGTGCCGCGCAGATCCAGTTCGGTGATCCACGTAGCCTAGTAGTGACCGGTACCTATAGCTTCTGATGCTTGAAGAACCGTAGCCGCAGCCGGGCGGCAGCGGCGACATATTCAGCAGTGCTGCTGGCGATTCACTCACCCAGCAGTGCTTCAAGCTCCGCTTCTGTAATCAACCCGCGCGGATAACGCTCCAGCAACGAACGACGGTGATCGGACTTCCTGCCCCGGATGGCTCCATTGCTTTTCAACCACTGCGCCACCCTTCGCAGGGCCTCGCGATTCAATGCGGTCGGGGCCGACTCACTTGCTGCATTCATTTCGACACGTACTCCCTGGGCCGTGAGCGGCTAACCTACTCAAACTTTGTGACAGAACGATGCTGTCCTATCTGCTTGAAATACAATGCAAAACAAATACAAGAGGTGTGCCAGAAAGCCACGCCGATTGTCGCCGCCGATAAAAAAACCCGTCCGAAGACGGGTTTTAGTTTTTGCGCAAATTCAGCCCTTGAACGGTGCCGGTTGCTGCTGGGTCAGGCAGTGAATGTTGCCGCCACCCAATAGCATTTCGCGACCCGGGATCATTACCACTTCGTGGTCCGGGAACACCCGCGCCAGAATCGCTCTAGCCTCGACATCTGCCGGGTCATCGAAGCTCGGCGCAATTATGCCGCCGTTAACGATCAGGAAGTTGACGTAGGAGCCCGCCAGGCGAACCGAAGGGTTGCGTTCCTGGCTACCGGCTACCGGATCGACGCCTGCACACTCTTCTTCTGTGGCAAACAGCGGCCCCGGAATCGGCATCTTATGCACGGTAAAGGGGCGACCTTTGGCATCACGGCTGTTCTGCAGCACCTCAAGTGCGGCGTGGCAACGCGCGTAGTTGGGGTCTTGCGGATCATCTGTCCAGGCCAGTAACACTTCACCTGGGCGCACGTAACAGCAGAAGTTGTCGACGTGGCCGTCGGTCTCGTCGTTGTACAGGCCGTCGGGCAGCCAGATGATGGTGTCCACCGCCAGGTGATCGCGCAGGATCGCCTCGATCTGCTCACGATTGAGGTGAGGGTTACGGTTGTGGTTGAGCAGGCATTCTTCGGTGGTGATCAGGGTACCTTCACCATCGACGTGGATCGAGCCACCTTCGAGTACGAAGCCTTCAGTCTGGTACCGCTGGCAGCGTTCCATCTCGAGGACCTTGCTGGCTACCTGCTCGTCACGGTTCCACGGTGCGTACAGCCCACCCTCGAAACCACCCCAGGCGTTGAAGCCCCAGTCGACCCCGCGCACTTCACCGTTGTTATTGATAACAAAGGTAGGGCCGGTGTCGCGCACCCAGGCATCGTCGTTGCTGATTTCCACAACGCGAATGTTCGGCGCGTCCAGGCGGGCACGGGCGTTGTCGTACTGGCCGGCCGAGACGGCCACGGTTACCGGCTGAAAACGGGCGATGGCCTGGGCCAGCGTCACGTGTGCAGCCTGTACCGGTTTGCCGCCCAGGCGCCAGTTGTCTGGACGCTCAGGCCAGACCATCCATACCTGGGTTTGCGGCGCCCATTCGGCTGGCATGTAAAAGCCGTCGGCGCGTGGGGTGCTGGTCAGGGTCTTCATGAGTAAACCTTTGCAGTGTTCGACGCAGGCCTGGTGGCCCGCGACGAGGTCATTGAATGATCAGGATTCCAGCGCGCCGTCGAGGGTTTTCACCGGGCCGTACAGGTTTGGACGGCGGTCACGGAAAGTGCCCCAGGCGCTGCGGATGTGCTCCAGTTGATCGAGGTCGAAAGTATGCACCAGCACGCCCTCTTCGGTCTCGTTGAGCGCTTGGACTTTCTCACCAAACTGGTTGGCGATGAACGACGAACCGTAGAAGGTGATGTCGTAGCCGTCCTGTTCCTCGGTGCCGATGCGGTTGCTGGCGATAAGCGGCATCAGGTTGGCACCGGCGTGGCCCTGCTGCACTCGTTGCCAGTGATCACGCGAAGAGATGGTTTTGTCGTGCGGCTCGCTGCCAATGGCCGTCGGGTAGAACAGTACTTCGGCCCCGAGCAGCGCCATGCTGCGTGCGCACTCCGGGAACCACTGGTCCCAACAGATGCCTACACCGATCTTGGCGTAGCGGGTCTGCCAGACCTTGAAGCCAGTGTCGCCTGGATTGAAGTAATACTTTTCGTGGTAGCCAGGGCCATCCGGAATGTGAGTCTTGCGGTACACACCGAGGTTGCTGCCGTCAGCATCGATGATCGCGATGCTGTTGAACCGCGCACGGCCGGCCAGTTCGAAGAAGCTGATCGGCAGCACCACCTGCAACTCTTTGGCGAGCTTCTGGAAGTGGGCGATTGCGGCGTTGGTTTCAACCGGCGTGGCCAATTGCAGGTAATCCGGATTCGGCTTCTGGCAGAAGTACGGGGTTTCGAACAGTTCCTGAATCAAGATGATCTGAGCGCCTTTTGCTGCCGCTTCGCGGACCAGTTTTTCGGCAGTGGCCAGATTGTCCTGGCGGTCCCAGGAACACGCCATCTGGGTGGCGGCGACAGTAACGGTGCGGCTCATGAAAACCTCCTCGAGGATGGCTGGGCCGACTGACCTTGCAGGCGACCAAAAACAAATTGCAGGGGTAGATGGACGACTTTATATCCGATAAATATCGACTTTGAAAGCTAGAAAACAAAAAACGAAGGCACAAAAAAGCCGATTAACTCGATATCAATCTGGTTAATCGGCTTTCACTCCGCGAACTAGAGCGCTTCGGAAAGCACCCTGTCGATGCTATCGACGAAGAAGTCCACGCTCTCCCGGGTAGTGCACATTGGCGGCTTGATCTTGAGGATGTTCAAGTAGTCGCCGGTTGGCTGCATGAAAATCCCCAGGTCGCGCAGACGGTTACACAGGGTGGTGGTTTCTTCGCTGGCCGGCTCAAGGGTGGTGCGGTCGCGGACCAACTCCAGGCCCAGGTAAAAACCCGAACCATGCACAGCACCGGCTAACGGATGTTTATCGACCAAATCCTGCAGGCGCGCCTTGAAGTACCTGCCAACATCACGGGCGTTATCCCACAAGCCTTCCTCGCCCATGACATCCAGTACAGCAATACCGATTCGACAACTGACCGGGCTGCCACCAGCAGATGAAAAAAAGTAGCCCTCAGCTTCCAGCGCTTCGGCAATTTCCCGACGGGTGATCACCGCCCCCAACGGCTGGCCATTGCCCATGCCCTTGGCCATGGTGATGATGTCCGGCACCACGCCTTGCTGTTCGAAGCCCCAGAAATACTCGCCAAGGCGGCCATAGCCGACCTGTACTTCATCGGCGATGCACACGCCACCCGCGGCGCGGACCTTGGCATAGGCCTGTTGCAGGTAACCCGGTGGCAGCGAAATGCCGCCGGCATTGCCATAGACCGGCTCACAAATGAAGCCAGCCAGTTGCCGTTGCTCAGCAGCTACGGCTGCCAGCTTGGCATCGACATCGCGCAAATAGTCGGCACTGCTGTCCTCCCCGCGATAGGCACCACGGTAAGTGTTCGGCGCAATTACTGGATGCACCCATTCAGGCCGAGTGCTCAGCGCCTGGGGGTTGTCGGCAATCGAGGTGGAAATCGCATCGGTCGCCACCGACCAGCCGTGGTAGGCCTCCAACACGCTGAGCATGTCCCGGCCGCCGCTGTAAGCCCATGCCAAGCGAATCGCCAGATCGTTGGCCTCAGTGCCGCTGTTGACCAGGAACACGCGGTCCATGGAGTCGGGCGCCAGCGCCAGCAAGCGTTCGGAAAACTCGGCAATGGCCGCGTAGTGAAAGCGTGAGTTGGTGTTGAGCAAGGACCACTGGCGAGCCGCTTCACTGGCCATTCGCGGATGACCATGACCGAGGACCGCGACATTGTTGAGCATGTCCAGGTACGCACGCCCTTGCATGTCGTACAGGTAGTTGCGCCAGCCTCGCTCAATATGCGGTGGCTGTTCGTAGTAGTGCTTCTGCGAGCGGGCAAAACTGGCGTCGCGACGTTCCAGCAGTTGCTGTGCATCGGCCAGCGGTTCGGCTTCACAGGCGAACCCCAGCACTGCTTGCGGCGACGGGCACACAGCCTGCCAGGCTGTGGCCCGCGAAGGCGCTACAAAAGCGGGTGGGCACAAGCCCGCTACGCGGCAGAGCTGGACACTCAGCAGCCCCTCGCTGTGCCCCAAGCGCTGAGCGTTGCTTAGCTGCGCCCCGGATTCAGGCGCATCAACCAACCCACGCAACCAAAGACTGCACTGTGCGCCTTGCAGACAGCCCTCGCCGTCAGCCGTGTTTTGCCAAACGCCCGGCCACGGCGCCTGCAGCTCGGTGCCCGCAGGCAGCTGCAGTTCAACGTGCAAGGCAAAGGTCCGCGGCTCTTGCGGATTGTCGATATGGGTTTGCGACAGACGGTACTGCGCATAGTGCGAACAGGCCGCGCCTTGTACACCGGCCTGCTCACGCAACAGTTGCTGGTCGATACCAGGTTGTTCCCAGTTGCCAGCCTGGAAGTGACGGCTCAACACGCCCAGATCCACTGGCGTGACCGCATTGACCTGCAAGCCAGGCAGCAACGGAGTTGCCTGCAATGGCGACAAGGGTAAGTAGAAGCCTGTGATTTGCAGAATCGCAGCTTCCATCAGTTCAAATGGGACGCTGGTGGCAACCTCAAAGATTTCCCACTCGTGACTCAGGTTGTCACGAATGTAGCTGTTACCTGGATCAACACTCAGTTGCTGCTCACTGCTGAGCACCAGCACAGCAGCGCGGGCAACGATCATCGGCCACAAGGCTTTGAGCTCAACTTCGCTCAGGGGATTGAGCGCATGGTAAGCCTGCACCGCGGGCAGAACGCGTAGCGGATCGCCCTCGGCATGATGAAGCAAGGCTGCACAGGTCACCGACAGGTCGGCGATACGCCAGGTGCGCACCAAGTCGCCAAAATCGATGACACCGCGCAACTGCCATTGCCGTTGTCCATCCCGTTGCCAGACGGCGTTGTCATCGGTGATATCCAGATGCACCGCTTGCATCGGCAGGTGGCCGATCACATCTTGCAAATGCTGTTCGGCCTTGAGGGTGGCTTCGAGCAGTTGCACCTTGCGCGGCCCGTCGTTAAGCACAGGTGACAGATGCGCGATGAGGGCTGGGGCATGCTGTGGGTCCCACTGCAATGTGCGCTCAAGTCCTGGATGGCTGAACTGCGCCAAAGCCTGGTCAATACGCGCACAGAGCCTGCCCAGCTCGGCCACCAGCGTTGGCTCCATATACTTGAGCCGGGTCAGTGACTGACCTTCGATGTACTCAAGTAGTCGCACGCGCAGGGCCCGGCCTTCTACCTCCAGCGCCAGCAATTGCGCACCGGAACCTGCCGAGATCACTGCCGGTACCGGCAGCCCCCGCTCACGCAAGTAACCCAAAGCAGCATGCTGGGCTTCCAGTTCAGCGGCGCTGTAATTGCCATGGCAGATTTTCAGCACATAGCGCCCTTGCGCGCTGTCGACGCGAAAGTTCAGATCCTGCTGGCTACCCAACGGCTGCAATGAACCACTGAGCCCATAGTGCTCCTGCAGTATCCGCAGCGCTTGCTGCTCGCTGACCTCAGGGCAGGGTTGGCTGGAGCGGTGGAGCAAGGTACTGAGCGGCATGACGGGACCTCATTTTTTTGTTGCTTATATCGCCACTGCTTTTGCCGAGAAGCAAGATTAACCGCTAAAATCGCGCAAATTTTGCTCAACCGCTCAATGCTTTCAGGAAAAACCCGACTGCTCAGCGCTTTTTGCTTGCCCCAGTCAGCTCCCCACCACAAGCTATGCGCTTAATGTTCAATGTCCGTTATGGAAGAAAGGCACTCCGACATGCGAATTCTCATCACCGGCGGAGCCGGCTTTATCGGTTCGGCGCTGGTGCGTCACCTGATCACCAATACCGAACACGAAGTGCTCAACCTCGACAAGTTGACCTATGCCGGCAATCTTGAGTCGCTGACCAGTATCGCGACCAACACCCGCTACGAATTTGTTCAGGCCGATATTGCGGATCAAGCGACCGTCAGCGCTGTACTTGAGCGCTTCCAGCCGCATGCCATCATGCATCTGGCGGCAGAGTCGCATGTCGACCGCTCGATCGACGGCCCTTCTGACTTCATCCACACCAACATCGTCGGCACCTACAGCCTGCTGGAGGCCACTCGCGCCTACTGGCTGACCCTACCGGCAGAAGAGCGTGCGGCATTCCGCTTCCATCACATTTCCACCGACGAAGTGTATGGCGACCTGCATGGCGTCGATGACCTGTTCACCGAAACGACGCCGTATGCGCCAAGCTCTCCGTACTCCGCAAGCAAGGCAGCGTCCGACCACCTGGTCCGCGCCTGGCAACGTACCTATGGCCTGCCGGTACTGATCACCAACTGCTCGAACAACTACGGGCCGTTCCATTTCCCGGAAAAACTGATTCCGCTGGTGATTCTGAATGCCCTGGCGGGAAAACCGCTGCCGGTATATGGCAATGGCCTGCAGGTTCGCGACTGGTTGTACGTCGAGGATCATGCCCGTGCCCTGTTCAAAGTTGTAACCGAAGGCAAGGTCGGCGAAACCTACAACATCGGCGGGCACAACGAGCAAAAGAACATCGACGTGGTCCGCGGCATCTGTGCGCTGCTCGAAGAGCTCGCGCCTGAGCGCCCGGCTGGCGTCGCCAACTACGCCGACCTGATCACCTTCGTCCAGGATCGACCAGGCCACGACCAGCGTTATGCCATTGACGCCAGCAAGATTGAGCGCGAGCTGGGCTGGGTCCCGGAAGAGACATTCGAAACCGGCCTGCGCAAAACTGTGCAGTGGTACCTGGACAACCTGCCATGGTGCCAGCGCGTACAAGACGGTAGCTATCAAGGACAGCGCTTGGGCGCCAGTGACCTCAAGGATCTTATTGCATGACCAAAGGTATCGTTCTGGCAGGCGGCTCCGGCACCCGCCTGCACCCAATCACGCTGGGTGTTTCCAAACAACTGCTGCCGATCTACGACAAGCCGATGATCTACTACCCGATCTCGGTGCTGATGCTCGCCGGTATTCGCGAAATCTTGCTGATCTCCACGCCCCATGACTTGCCGCAGTACCAGCAACTGCTGGGCGACGGCAGTCAGTTCGGTATCGAAATCAGCTACGCCGAACAGCCTTCTCCCGACGGTCTGGCTCAGGCCTTCCTGATCGGTGAAGAGTTCATCGGCGACGATTCGGTCTGCCTGATTCTGGGCGACAACATTTTCCATGGCCAGGGTTTCAGCGAGCAGTTGTTGCGCGCCATCAAGCAACCTACTGGGGCAACCGTGTTCGGCTACTGGGTCAAAGACCCGGAGCGTTTCGGTGTGGTCGACTTCGATCAAGACGGTCGCGCCCTGTCGATCGAAGAAAAACCGGCCAAACCCAAGTCGTCTTACGCAGTAACCGGTCTGTACTTCTACGATAACGATGTGGTGAACATCGCCAAGAACGTCAAGCCGTCGCCACGTGGCGAGCTGGAAATCACCGACGTCAACAATGCCTACCTGCAACGCGGTGACCTGCGTGTCGAGCGCTTCGGCCGTGGCTTCGCCTGGCTCGATACCGGTACCCACGACAGCCTGCTTGAAGCTTCGCAGTACGTGCAGACCATCGAGCACCGTCAGGGCCTGAAAGTTGCCTGCCTGGAAGAAATCTCCTTCCAGCAGGGCTGGATCGATCGCCCCCAGCTGCTGGAGCGCGCCAGGATTTTCGGCAAGACTGGCTACGGACAATACCTCTACGGCCTGGCAGAAGAGCATCAATGAACGTCATCACTACCGATCTGCCCGGCGTGCTGATCATCGAACCGAAAGTGTTCGGTGATAGCCGCGGCTTTTTCTATGAAAGCTTCAATGCCGAGGCGTTCAAAGAGCAAACCGGCGTCACCACAACCTTCGTCCAGGACAACCATTCCCGCTCGCAAAAAGGCGTGCTGCGTGGGCTGCACTATCAACTGGAAAACACCCAGGGCAAGCTGGTGCGCGTCACCCACGGTGAAGTACTGGATGTGGCTGTCGATATCCGTCGCAGTTCTCTGCACTTCGGCCAATGGATTGCGGTGAGGTTGTCGGCCGACAATCACCGCCAACTGTGGGTACCGGAAGGCTTCGCCCATGGTTTTGTCGTGCTCAGTGACAGCGCCGAGTTCCTCTACAAGACCACCGACTACTACAACCCAGCGGCCGAACGCTGCATTCGCTGGGACGACCCGGACCTGGCCATCGACTGGCAACTGGACGCCGCACCGCAACTGTCGGCCAAGGACCAGGCCGGTAAATGGCTGAAAGAGGCGGACCTGTTCCCATGACCGCACGCCGACTGAACATCCTTATCAGCGGCCAACACGGCCAGGTTTCCCAAGCGCTGCAACAGCGCTTGGGTGACCTTGGCCAGTTGCATGTGCTGGGTCGTGATCAGCTCGACCTGGCCCAGCCCGAAGGCATCCGTGAACGCGTGCAGGCGCTCAAGCCTGACCTGATCATCAATGCCGCCGCTCATACGGCAGTAGATCAGGCCGAAAGCGAACCGGAGCTGGCTTTAGCAATCAACGGCCAGGCACCAGGCATCTTCGCCGAAGAAGCTGCCAAGCTGGGCATCCCGCTGATTCATTACTCCACTGACTACGTGTTCGACGGCAGCAAGACCAGCGCCTATACCGAAGACGATCAACCCAACCCGTTGGGTGTCTACGGGCGCAGCAAACTGGCTGGCGAGCAAGCGATTAGCGCTGTCGGTGGCGAGCATTTGATCTTGCGCACCAGTTGGGTGTATTCGCTGCACGGGCGCAACTTTCTGCTGACCATGCAGCGCCTGCTGCAGGAAAAGCCGCAACTGCGCATTGTCGCTGACCAGATCGGCGCACCGACCTGGGCGGGCACCATTGCCCAGAGCACCCGTGCCCTGATCGAACGCTGGCAGGCGGGCCAAGCCGGTGCCTGGGGCACCTACCACCTGACCGCTGAGGGCGAGACGTCCTGGTTCGGTTTCGCCCAGGCCATCGGCGAACACCTCAAGGCCCAAGGTTTGCCCTGTGCCGAGTTGCTGCCGATTGCTTCGAGCGAATACCCAACGCCTGCACGGCGTCCGCTGAACTCGCGCCTGGACTGCAGCCGCCTGCAACGCGAGTGGAATGTCAGCCAACCGCACTGGCAGCAAGCGCTGATTGACTGCCTGAAGTAGCGCATAATGCGCCAGATCATTCTGGCGCAGTTACGATGACCAAGACTCCACCGCTACCCCGCCGCCCTCGATGGCGCAGCCTCGCGCTCCTGGCGATATGCCTGGCGCCGTTGCTCTGGCCCTTGCAGCACTTGGCCAAGCACTACTACCAGGGCGAACTGGCCGGCCAGAACCGCCAGACCCTGGACCTGTACGTCGCCAACTTGCTCGGCACCTTGCACCGCTATGAAACTCTGCCGCAGATCCTCGGCGACCTGCCCGCCTTGCGTGCGGTACTGGCCGATCCAATCCGCCTGGAAACCCTGACCAACGCCAACCGCCTGCTCAAGGACATTGCCACTCAGACCGGCGCCGAAGTCATGTACCTGATGGATGCCAAAGGCAACACGCTGGCGGCCTCCAATTGGGACAAACACGATAGTTTCATTGGCCGAAACTTCGCCTTTCGGCCTTACTACACCGAAGCCGTTGCCGGACGACTGGGGCGTTTCTTTGGCCAGGGCACGACATCGGCCAAACGTGGCTATTTCTTTGCCGCTGCCGTACGTGACGGCGACGAGATCATTGGCGCCCTGGTAGTCAAAGTCGACCTGGACCATACCGAAACCCTGTGGGGTAAAACCCCCGAGCAGTTGTTATTGACTGACCACAACGGCGTGGTGATCCTGACCTCGCGCCCAGATTGGCGCTTCCGCGCCACGCGGCCACTGACCGATACCGAACGTGAAGCGATTGCCGCCATCCAGCCGTATCCGACCCAGGCACCGCAGCCCCTTAATCTCAACGAACAAGCCTGGTTGATCCAGACCCAGGCTATTGAGGAGACCGGCTGGCAGGTCAGTATCCTCGCGCCGCGGACCCTGATCGACCGTTCGGTGAACACCGTGGTAGCGATCGGTGCCGCCGCCCTGCTGGTGCTGATGCTGTTGCTTGGCTTGATCATGCAACGCCGACGCCACTACATGGATCGCATCGACTTTGAGGCCCACGCGCGCCAGGAACTGGAAAAGCGCGTGATTGAACGCACCGCCGACCTCGAAGGCCTCAACAGTCGCCTGAAAAGTGAAGTACTGGAGCGCGAGCAAGCCCAGCAGGAATTGGTGCGAGCCCAGGACGAGCTGGTTCAGGCGGGCAAACTGTCGGTGCTGGGGACCATGTCGGCGAGTATCAGTCACGAGCTAAATCAGCCGCTGGCGGCCATTCGCAGCTATGCGGAAAATGCCGAAATCCTTCTCGACCATCAGCGCACCGATGACGCCCGCAGCAACCTCAAGTTGATCAGCGAGCTGACCGGGCGCATGGCTTCGATCATTGCTCACCTGCGTGCGTTCGCCCGGCGCGACCGCCATGCCCCGGAAAGTGTGGCACTGCAGCCGGCCCTGGATGACGCCCTGGCGCTGCTGGCCAAGCGTCGCCGGGCCATGGCCGTGGAGTTGGCGCGCGACCTGCCGGACGCGACCCTTTGGGTCCAGGCTGGTGAGACCCGTTTGCGCCAAGTGCTGGGTAACTTGCTGGCCAACGCCCTCGATGCCTTGACCGAAAAAGCCAACCCACGCCGGCTCATGCTCAGTGCCGAACAGCGCGATGGCAACGTCTACCTGTACATTCGTGACAACGGTCCAGGATTTACCAGCGAAGCGCTGGCCCGTGCCCGCGAACCCTTTTTCACCACCAAAACACGTACCCAGGGTCTTGGCCTGGGCCTGGCGATCTGCGATACCTTGATGCGCGCGCTGGGCGGCGAGTTGCTGCTTGGCAACCACCCGGAAGGTGGCGCCCTGCTTACCCTGCAACTGCGCATGGCCAAACCCGGCGCCAACCTGCAAACCTCGGAGGACCCATCGGCATGACGACCGAGCCGCTCATTGACAGCCGCATACAGGTGATTCTGGTCGATGACGACCCTCACCTGCGCCAGGCGCTGAGCCAGACCCTGGATCTTGCCGGTCTTAAAGTTCTGTCCCTGGGCGATGCCCAGAACCTCGCCGCACGCATCGACTCGGACTGGCCAGGCGTGCTGGTCAGCGATATCCGCATGCCCGGCATCGATGGCCTGGAGCTGCTGCAACAGGTGCAGGCCCAAGACCCAGATCTACCGGTGTTACTGATTACCGGTCATGGCGACGTGCCCCTGGCGGTTCAGGCCATGCGTGCCGGAGCTTATGACTTTCTCGAAAAACCCTTCGCCAGCGATGCCCTGCTCGACAGCGTGCGCCGCGCCCTGGCCCTGCGGCGCCTGGTACTGGACAACCGCAGCCTGCGCCTGGCCCTGAGCGACCGCCAGGAGCTGAGTACGCGCCTGGTTGGCCAATCGTCGCCCATGCAGCGCCTGCGCGAGCAGATCGGTGCCCTGGCTGGCACCCGCGCCGACGTGCTGATCCTCGGTGAGACGGGGGCGGGTAAGGAAGTGGTAGCCCGTGCGCTGCATGACCTGTCGAGCCGCCGCGACGGTCCTTTCGTCGCCATCAATGCTGGCGCCTTGGCCGAATCGGTGGTCGAAAGTGAACTGTTCGGCCACGAGCCCGGTGCCTTCACGGGCGCGCAGAAACGCCGGATTGGCAAGTTCGAGTTCGCCAATGGCGGCACGCTGTTTCTCGACGAAATCGAGAGCATGAGCCTGGATGTCCAGGTCAAGCTACTGCGCTTGCTGCAGGAACGGGTGGTCGAGCGTCTGGGCGGCAATCAGCAGATCCCGCTGGATATCCGTATCATTGCCGCCACCAAGGAAGACCTGCGTCAGTCTGCCGACCAGGGCCGCTTCCGTGCCGACCTTTACTACCGCTTGAACGTCGCCCCCCTGCGGATTCCGCCGCTGCGCGAGCGTGGTGATGACATCCTGGTGCTGTTCCAGCATTTCGCCGATGCTGCCAGCGAGCGCCATGGTCTGCCGGCTCACGCCCTACAACCGCCGCAGCGCGCGCTGTTGCTACGCCACAATTGGCCAGGCAACGTGCGTGAACTGCAAAATGCCGCGGAGCGCTTCGCCCTCGGACTGGAACTGGCGCTCGATGGTGAAGCCCCGCCACATTCCCAGGAACATCCTGTGATTGCCAGCAGTGGTAACCTCAGCGAACAGGTCGAACACTTCGAGCGCTCGCTGATTGCCGCCGAACTGGCCCAGTCGCATAGCTCTATGCGCAGCTTGGCCGAGGCCCTGGGGATTCCACGCAAGACCCTGCATGACAAACTGCGCAAGCATGGCCTGAGCTTCGCTGACAGCAACAGCAGTGCTGATGATCTGGAGGACAACCGCCCATGACCACGGACAGCCACTACCTGGAATCAGTGCTGCACAGCGACATTCCGTTGACCCGCGAGATGGGTTTGCAAGTGCTCGACTGGCAGCAGCATCAACTGCGTCTGCAACTGCCGCTGGCCGCCAACGTCAACCACAAGAGCACCATGTTCGGTGGCAGCTTGTACTGCGCCGCGGTGCTGGTCGGTTGGGGCTGGTTGCACTTGCGTTTGCGTGAAGCGGGAATCGACGACGGTCATATCGTCATTCAGGAAGGGCAGATCAGCTATCCGCTGCCGGTGACCGGTGCCGCCATCGCCGTCTGCCAGGCACCGGAGGAGAAAGTCTGGGAACGCTTCGTTGCCACCTACCAACGCCGTGGTCGCGCGCGCCTGAACCTGCATACGCAGGTCAGCAACGCCGGTAACGATGAGGCCGCTGTGCTGTTCAGCGGCCAGTATGTGCTACATCGCTGAAGCCAGCTGCAACAGACGCTCGCGCCACGGCGCAGCCGCCGGCAAGGCCAGAAAGTGGGGGTTGAGCAATGACTCGCGCGGCGGGTAGATAAACACCTGGCCATCGAGCCCGAGCACTACACCGCCCGCGCCTTCCAATACCCCCTGGGCGGCTGCGGTGTCCCACTGGGACGTCGGCGCCAGACGCGGGTAGCAGTCGGCAGCCCCCTCAGCCAACAGGCAGAACTTCAACGAACTGCCTATATTGGCCAGCTGCAATTCACCGACCGCAGTACTCAACCCCGCCAGCAAGGCTTCTTGTTGCGGGCTTGAATGCCGTCGACTAGCCACCACGGTAAACCCTGTACCCGCAGGGGGTGCCAGGCGAACCTGGATGGCCTGCGGCGCGGCATTGGCCTCGGCGCACCAGGCGCCAATACCCTGGCCACCAAAGTAACAACGGCCATTGGTGGGAACCGCCACGACGCCAAACACCACGCGGCCCTGCTCGATCAGGGCAATATTGACCGTGAACTCTTCAGTACCGGCAATGAACTCCTTGGTGCCGTCGAGCGGATCGACCAGCCACCAACGCTGCCACTGCTGACGCTCACTCAAGGGAATATTGCAGTCTTCTTCAGACAGCACCGGGATCTGCGGGGCTAACGCCTGCAGGCCCTTGGCGATCACCTCATGGGCAGCCAGATCGGCAGCAGTAACCGGCGATTCATCAAGTTTGGTAGTCACCGCTACATCGGCGCGCCAGAACGGCAGGATGACCTGACCCGCCTGCCGTGCCAACTCAACCACCTGGTGCATCAACTGCTGATCATTCATGCGCCGAATGCCCCACGCAGGGTCAACAGGTCACGCACCAGGTAGAGCGCCGCCAGTGCGCGGCCTTCGGAAAACTGCGGGTGTTGGGCCAGGGCCGAGAGTTCACGCAGGTTGATCTTATCGACACGCATTGGCTCTGGCTCATCGCCTTCCAGGCGTTCTTCATACAGATCGGTGGCCAACACCACCTGAATCTTCTGGCTCATGTAGCCTGGCGACAGCGACAGTTCGGTCAGGTGCTCAAGTTGACGGGCGCCAAAGCCCGCCTCTTCCTTGAGCTCGCGGTCGGCCGCAGCCAATACATCCTCACCGGGCTCGATCAGGCCCTTGGGCAAGGACAGCTCGTATTCGTCAGTACCGCCGCAGTACTCTTCAACCAGCACCGCATGCTCAGCATCAAGCATGGCCACGATCATCACCGCGCCATAACCGTTACCACGGCCCACAAGTCGTTCGTAGGTACGCTCGTTACCATTGGCAAAGCGTAACTGCACCGCTTCGACCCGAAACAGGCGGCTGCTGGCGACAATCTCGCGGGAGAGTACGGTAGGTTTTTGGCGCATGGGGCGGCTCCTGGGCGTGAACGGGTTACTATACCGTGGCTTGCCCGGCCACTGTTGCCCTGACTGTCCGAGAATTTCATATGCCCGTTTTAGCCTGGCCCACCATCGACACCGTACTGCTGGACATGGACGGCACCCTGCTGGACCTGCACTTCGACAACCACTTCTGGCTCGAACACCTGCCCCAGCGCTATGCCGAGTTGCACGGCATCAGCCGGGCAATGGCCGAGCTGGAAATGCAACCATTGTTCGAGCAGCACGCCGGCTCACTGAATTGGTACTGCCTGGATTTCTGGAGCCGCGAGCTGAACCTTTCGGTACGCGATCTCAAGCTCGAGACCGCCCATCTGATTGCCCTGCGCCCGGACGCTGACACGTTCCTCAAGGCGATCAAGCAGGCCGGCAAGCGGGTGATTCTGATCACCAATGCCCACCGCGACTCGCTGTCACTGAAACTGGAAAAAGTCGAACTTGCGCCGTATTTCGAACGCCTGATCAGCTCCCATGACTACGGCTACCCCAAGGAAAACCCACAGTTCTGGGACGCATTACAGGCCGATATCGGTTTTATCCCGCAGCGCAGCCTGTTTATCGATGACACCTTGTCGATCCTGCGCAGTGCCCGCGACTTTGGCGTGGCGCACCTGCTTGCAGTGCGCCAGCCAGACAGCCGTAAAGGGCCGCGTGATACCGAGGAGTTCGCCGCCGTGGAGGACTACCGGACGCTGCTCGAAGGGCTTTGAGGTTTACTCGGGGATGCGCAGGCTCTGGCCTGGATAGATCTTGTCCGGGTGCTTGAGCATCGGCTTGTTGGCTTCGAAAATCTTGTTGTATTGATTGGCGTTGCCGTACACGGCCAGGGAAATGGCGCTAAGGGTGTCGCCCTTCTTCACCACGACGAAACGCGCTGCCGCTACTACGGGACCCGTCACGGTGATTTGATCATCTACCGAAGCAACGCCGGCTATGTTACCCAGCGCCAGAAGGATCTTCTCCTTCTCTTCCTGGCTGGTCACTTCACCGGTGACCGTCACCTTGTCGCCATCGACAGTGGCCTTGATGTTCGGGTTGCCGAGGCCAACCGCTTCCACATGCTGTTGCAATTGCTCGCTGGCATTGGCATTACCCGGCGTCAGCAGGTCGATGATTTTCTCGCCGGCCTCTTTGATGAAACTGAAAATGCTCATACCGCTCTCCTTGGTTATGAATCTCGGAGCCTGCAGTCTAGGACAGGTTAGAATGCTTCGCCTGCTTTGCGCCAAGGAGCGACGATGGACATCAAACAACTCAAATTCCTCATCGCCCTGGATGAAACCCGCCACTTCGGCCAAGCCGCCGCCCGCTGCCATGTAACGCAACCCACGCTGTCGATGCGCCTGCGCAATCTTGAGCAGGAGCTGGATCTGGCCCTGGTCAACCGCGGCCAGCGCTTCGAAGGCTTCACCGCCCAAGGTGAGCGGGTACTGGCATGGGCGCGTACGGTAATTGCCGCCTATGACGGCCTGCACGCCGAAGCTGCTGCCTGTCGCGGCCACCTGGTCGGAAACCTGCGCCTGGGCGTGGTGCCGCTGTCGAGCTTCGATCCGCTGCCGTTGTTGCAACGCCTGCACCAGCATCACCCGGACCTGAACTTCGAACTCAGCGCACTGAGCTCCGAGCAGATCCTCGAACAGCTGACCAGTAATCGTCTGGATCTGGGAGTGTCTTACCTTGAGCGCCTGGACCACGAACGCTTCCTGTCGCTGCCCCTGGGCGAGACGCGCATGGGGCTGATGTATGACCCAGATCATTTTCGCTTCGACGAACAGCCCTTAAGCTGGCAAGCATTGACCGAACTGCCCCTGGGCCTGCTGACCGCCGGCATGCACTTTCGCCAGTCGATCGATCACAATTTCCACAGCCGCGGCCTGCAACCGCGCTTGCTATTGCAGACCGATGCCGTCCATCAGTTGGTCCAAGCGGTCCGCGGTGGTCTGTGTTGCGCGATCATGCCGCTGGCTGCAGGGCTGGAAGTGCTCACCGAACAGTTGCGCCTGCAACCCATAGAGCAGGCCTGCACCCTGGCGCCACTGGGCCTGATCATGCGCCGCACAGCGCCGCGCTCGGCTTTGGCCGAAGCTTGCCTGGCTGAATTTCAAGCCCTGCAAAGTGGTGCCTGATCGACGCCATCTATCAAGGCATCAACATTAGCGATTAGACGATAACCGAGCGCAAGCCTAGGCTTAATCCAGACCAGTCGCCGGTATCTCTAATGCGTACAAAACCTCCGGCCTGCGCGGCGTCCGCCCCCCTGACTGCGCCCGCGGCCAGCAATCACTATGACTACAGCCACCTGACCGATGACAGCCAGGCCAGCACCGCGCTGGCCGAAGAAGTCGCATTGGCCATTGCCTACAACGGCATTAGCCAGGCAGTCATGCTGGTCAGCCCGACTGACCTTGAAGACTTCATCGTCGGTTTCAGCCTCGGCAGCGGCATCATCACCTCTCCAGACGACATCTATGACCTCAAGCTCACCGGCCGCGGTTCGGCGATCAGTGCTGAAGTAGAGATTGCCAGCCGTGCCTTCTGGAACCTGAAAAACCAGCGTCGACAACTGGCGGGCACCAGTGGTTGTGGCCTGTGTGGGGTTGAAGCCCTGGAGCAGGCCTTACCGGAACTGCAGGGGCTACCCGGTGCGCCCCTTCCACCCGCGCAATGGCTCGACGGCCTGCGCCAACGTATCGACGCCTTCCAGCCCTTGGGCCAGCACTGCGGTGCGGTACATGCAGCGTTATTCATGAACAACCAGGGTGAACTGCTGCTGGGCCGTGAAGACATTGGCCGCCACAACGCCCTGGACAAGCTGATTGGTGCTCTGTTGCGCCAACACATCAGCCTTGATGGCGGTTTGGCAATTGTCACCAGTCGCTGCAGCCTGGAACTGATCCAGAAAGTCCTGCGCGCCGGCATCCAGACCTTGGTCAGCCTGTCATCGCCCACCGGCCTGGCCCTGCAGTGGGCGCGTCGGCACAACCTGAACCTGATCCATTTGCCTAAACACAGCGCACCACGGGTCTTCAGCCCCGTGCTGGAGAATTGCCCGTGAGCCTGCATCACCAAGCCGATCAGAAGCCCGTCCCGCGTTACAAGCCCTATCACGGTGCTGCTGGTGGCTGGGGTGCTCTACGCAGCGTGGCCCAAGCCTGGATCGGCAGCGACAACGCGCTGAAGAACATCCGTGCCCTGCTCAAGACCAACCAGAATGGCGGCTTCGACTGCCCCGGTTGCGCCTGGGGCGACTCGCCGGAAAGCGGCATGGTCAAATTTTGCGAGAACGGTGCCAAGGCGGTGAATTGGGAGGCGACCAAGCGCCGTGTCGATGCCGCGTTCTTTGCCCGCCACAGTGTCACCTCGCTACTGGCCCAGAGTGACTACTGGCTCGAGTACCAAGGCCGGCTGACCGAACCCATGGTCTATGAACCGAGCACCGACCGTTACCGGCCGATTGATTGGGACGCAGCGTTCGCGCTGATCGCCAGCCATCTGCATAACCTCGCCAGCCCCGACCAGGCCGAGTTCTATACCTCAGGCCGAGCCAGCAACGAAGCGGCCTACCTGTACCAGTTGTTTGTGCGCGCCTATGGCACCAACAACTTCCCGGATTGTTCGAACATGTGCCACGAGGCCAGTGGCGTAGCCTTGGGCCAAAGTGTCGGTGTCGGTAAAGGCACGGTGACCTTTGACGATTTTGAACACGCCGATGCGATTTTCGTCTGGGGCCAGAACCCCGGCACCAACCACCCTCGCATGCTCGAACCGCTGCGCGAAGCGGTCAAGCGCGGGGCTCAGGTGGTGTGTATCAACCCTCTCAAGGAGCGCGGCCTGGAGCGCTTCCAGCACCCGCAGCATCCACTGGAAATGCTCACCAACGGTGATCGCCCGACCAACACCGCATACTTTCGCCCAGCCCTGGGCGGCGACATGGCAGTGCTCCGGGGTATGGCCAAGTTCCTACTGCAGTGGGAGCGCGAGGCGCAGGCTAGCAACGCTGCGGCCGTCTTCGATCATCAATTCCTCAATCTGCACACCCAAGGGGTTAGTGATTACCTGGAGGCGGTGGACGCCACCGCCTGGGCAGCGATCGAGACCCAATCCGGTCTGAACCTGGCAGAGATCGAACAAGCTGCGCGGATGTACTGCAAAGCCAAGAAAGTCATCATGTGCTGGGCCATGGGCATCACTCAGCACCGCCACTCTGTGGCGACCATCCAGGAAATCGCCAACCTGATGTTGCTGCGCGGCAATCTCGGCGTACCCGGCGCCGGCTTATGCCCGGTACGTGGCCATAGCAACGTACAAGGCGACCGCACCATGGGCATCAACGAACGCCCACCGGTTGCCCTGCTCGATGCCCTGGAGCGACGATTCAGCTTCAAGGTGCCGCGTCACAACGGCCACAATACTGTGGAAGCGATTGCTGCCATGCTCGCCGGCCAGGCCAACGTGTTCATCGGCCTTGGTGGCAACTTTGCCCAAGCCACGCCGGATACTGAACGCACCGCGCAGGCTTTGCGTAGCTGTGAACTGACCGTACAGATCAGCACCAAGCTCAACCGCAGTCATTTGATTCACGGCAAGCAGGCACTGATCCTGCCGTGCCTTGGCCGTACCGACATCGACCAGCAAGCCGAAGGCCCGCAAGCGGTCACCGTGGAAGATTCATTCAGCATGGTGCATGCCTCCAACGGTCAACTGCAGCCACTGTCGCGCCAGATGCGCTCAGAGCCAGCCGTGATCGCCGGAATTGCCGCAGCCACCCTCGGAGCGAAACCGGTGGACTGGAACTGGTTGGTCGGCGACTACGCACGTATTCGCGACCTGATCAGCGACACCATCCCAGGCTTTGACAGCTTCAACCAGCGCCTGGAACACCCAGGCGGGTTCTACCTGGGCAATAGCGCTGGGCAACGGCAGTGGAAAACCGCCAGTGGCCTGGCCAACTTCAAGGCCAACCAGCTGCCTGAGGATCTTCTGCACGAACGCGTACGGGAAACCGGCCAGGTGCCTGATCTGATCATGCAATCGATGCGTTCCCACGATCAGTACAACACCACCATCTATGGTCTCGATGACCGCTACCGTGGGGTCAAGGGCCAACGCAACGTACTGTTCGTCAATGAAGCCGACATCCTCCGCCTGGGCTTTCACCCGGGACAAAAGACCGATATCGTTTCACTGTGGGGTGATGGCCGCGAACGCAGGGTCAAAGGCTTCACCTTGCTCGCGTTCGATATTCCCGCCGGTCAGGCGGCAGCCTATTACCCGGAAGTGAATCCGCTGGTACCGCTGGAGAGCGTCGGTGACGGTAGCCACACGCCGACCTCGAAATTTGTCGCCATCAAACTGCAGGCAGCGAGCGACAACGCGCGCATCCTCTGACAGAATCCGCTGTTCAACACGCACAAAAAAAGGCCCTGGTAGCGATGCCAGGGCCTTGTCTCAAGTAAACTCAGACAGCCAAAAATCGAGAAAGTTTCATAGTTAAAACAGTAACTTAGAGAATTGTGTACAACTCGTGTTACTCGTCGGATTTCCATTGCCAGCCCCCTCCGTCAGCCTCAGGATCGCCTCGTCATCCTTATGAGGCTCTCTTGATGAAGTACTCCTCGATTCTGTTGTTGTCTCTCGGCCTGCTCAGTGGCGTTGCCTCGGCAGGTGGCACCACCGAAGCCGGTATCGGCGGCGCATTGGGTGGGGTACTAGGGTCCGCAGTCGGTCAGTCGATCGGTGGCAGCACCGGTTCGACAATCGGTGCAGGCCTTGGCGGCGCAGCCGGTAGTGCTGTCGGTGCGAACAAACACAGCCGTGGCGAAGCGGCCATCGGTGGCGCATTAGGCGCAGCGGGCGGTAACGCCATCGGTCGCAGCGTCGGTGGTGTCAATGGCGGCTACATCGGTGCAGCTGCAGGCGGTGGTGCCGGTGGCGCACTGGGTAACTACATGGGTAAGGAAAGTGACAAGGAAGATCGTCACTACAGCAACCGTGGCTACGATGACCGCCGCTACCGCCACGACCGCGGCCATCACTATGGCCATCGCAAGCACAAGAAGCACTGGCGTCACCGTTAAGGTTAAGCACATCTGGGCTTAAGCCAATCTCTTAGTCCCTGCCCTCCCGGGCAGGGATTAGCGATGATCCTCCCGCGTTACCGGTCAAGCCGTTCCGGCAACACCTGCCGCCGACCTGGCGAAATCCCACACCAGGGCAATACCCTTACCTTACCTACGGCTTAGGGGCCACCCCGATTCTGACAAAAATAGCCAGTAGCTATCATCGAACATTCCCCAATCAGCCAATGGACGCAGGGAATGCGCATCGATTCTGCACCGCCGCCCCTACTGCCCGTTGTCCGCAGAGGCTGATATGCCGGCAGGCAAACGCTTACCTGCGCTCAACGATGCTCAGTTTCTTGAGCTGCAGTCGCTGGTGGAACGCGCATCAGGGGTGATTCTGCTTTCTGAGCGCCGCGCAGTCATTGCTGCCCGCCTGGCCAGGCGCCTGCGCCATTATCAATTGGCGACCTTCTCCGATTACATGCTCCTACTCGCACGGCCTGACCAGGGTGTTGAGCGTCAGCGCGTGATCGAACTGCTGATTGCCAAAGAGACTTACTTCTTTCGCGAACATCCGCATTTCGAATTCCTCGCCCACTGGCTGGCGACCAAGACCAGCCCTGTGCGCCTGTGGAGCGCTGCCTGCGCGTCTGGCGAAGAAGCCTATAGCTTGGCCATGGTTGCCAGCGAACACGCCCACAATACTAACTGGCACGTCCTGGCCAGCGATCTAAGCCCGCGTATGCTCGAATGTACCCGCCACGGCATCTATGACATTACCCAGGCACGGTACTTTCCTGAGGGCTGGCTGCAACGCTATTGCCAATGGGGCATTGGCGAAATGGCCGGGCGCCTGCAGGTACAGACAAGTCTGCGGGAGCGCATCAGGGTGCAGCAGATCAACCTGATCCGGCCGTTACCCGATGACCTCGGGGTGTTCGATGTAATCGTTCTACGTAATCTTCTCGGCTGTTTCAGTCAGGACGACAAGCACCAAGTCGTACAGCGGCTGCTGGCTCGATTGCGTCCGGGCGGACTGCTGTTGATCGGTCACAGTGAAAGCATACACGGGCTTGATCTACCAATTCGGCCGATACTTCCTTCGGTGTTCGAGCGTCTATGTTGACCTGCGCTGCCGACACCGACGGCAGACTTTCAATACTGATCATGCTCCGTCGCGGCAGCGCTCATACGGACCGAGCAAACCTGCCGCCTTCCAACCCTTGCGAAACAGGCTCGAACCCATGCTCTGCCGAATTCTACTTGCCGATGACTCGCCGCTCTTTCGGGCTGGCCTGCGCGCGCTGCTCGAACAAAAAAAACATTACGCCGTAGTCGGTGATGCAGGCGATGGCCTGACCGCAGTTGCTTTGGCGGAAAAGCTCAAGCCCGATGTGATTTTGTTGGGTATGACCGCCGACACCTTGGACAGTGAGCAGATTCTGCGCGAGCTGTGTCTGCGCGCACCCGCCAGCCATGTGCTGATGCTCTCGTCGCGCTCGGAGCTGGATTTTGTCATGCGCTGCCTGCAGCTCGGTGCCCATGGCTTTCTGCTCAATAGCGCCACGGTGCAAGAACTGGAGCAGGCATTACAGGCGCTGAAAAATGGTGGCCAGTACCTGTCCTCGGCAGTTCTGCCGATGGTCATTGGCCAAGCGGTTAAACACAGTCGCAAGCGCCTGCCTGGCAGCAACGCCATGCAGTTGACCGTCCGCCAGCTGGAAATCCTGCGCCTGATCGCCCGCGGCGAAAGCACCCGTTCGATTGCCGATGGCCTGGGCCTGAGCGTAAAGACCATCGAGGCGCATCGTTCACAAATCATGCACCGCCTGCAGATTCACGACGTGCCAGGGTTGGTATTGTTTGCAGTCCGCGAAGGGATTATTCGCCTGAACGACTGAAGATACGCTTCAGCCTTGCAAACGCGATAACGCTGCTTGCAGCTCGGCAGGTAGCGTTGCTGGCCGCCCCGAGCCGCGCTCGACGAAAACCTGAACTACCTTGCCAGCCGCACAAGGTTGCATCTCACCAAGGCGAAACAAGCCCAACTGATACTCCACCGAGCTGCCAGCCAGGCGCGCTACCCGCAGACCGACCTCAAGGGTGTCTGGAAATGCCGGCAAGGCAAAAAAGTCCGCCGCCGAACTGACGACAAAGCCCAGCACTTCGCCCTCCTGTGGGTCCAGGTTGGCCTGCTGCAGAAGGAATGCCTGAATGGTTGTGTCGAAGTAGCTATACACCGTGGCACCGGCGATATGGCCATTGAGGTCGCAATCCTGCCAGCGCGTGAGGATTGGCTGCAGGTGGGGATAGTCTTGGCGTTGGGGCATTTCGGACATGACTGGCCTAGCGTGTGGGGACGGGAATACAAAAGCTTCCCACAATCAGGAAGAAATACCGAGAACGAAAAAGCCGCCCCTGAGGGCGGCTTTTTCTGTTTCACACCGGTTTCAGCTTACAGCTGTGGACCAGCGGCCTTGATGGCGTCGGACACTTCAAACTTCTTGAAGTTGTCGATGAACAGATTGGCCAAGGCCTTCGCTGCTTCATCGTAGGCGGCTTGGTCAGACCAGGTGTTGCGCGGGTTGAGCAGGACAGTATCAACGCCAGGAACGACTTTTGGCACGTCCAGGTTGATGATGTCCAGGTGCTCGGTCTCGGCACCGACCAGTGCGCCGCTCTGGATCGCTGCGATCACTGCACGGGTGGTCGGAATGTTGAAACGCTTGCCAACGCCGTAGCCGCCACCGGTCCAGCCGGTGTTGACCAGGTAGACCTTGGAGCCGAAGCCGCGGATACGCTTGATCAGCAGCTCTGCGTATTCACCAGCAGGACGCGGGAAGAACGGTGCGCCGAAGCAGGTGGAGAAGGTCGACTTGATGCCGCTACCCGAACCCATTTCGGTCGAGCCCACCAGTGCGGTGTAACCTGACAGGAAGTGATAAGCCGCTTGTTCTTCGTTGAGAATCGACACTGGCGGCAGCACGCCGGTCAGGTCGCAGGTCAGGAAGATAACCGCGTTAGGCTCGCCACCGAGGTTCTGTTCCGAACGCTTGGCAACGTGCTCCAGCGGGTAAGCTGCGCGGCTGTTCTGGGTCAGGCTGACGTCAGCGTAGTCGGCGTGCTTGGCGTCATCGATCACGACGTTTTCCAGTACCGCGCCGTGCTTGATGGCTTTCCAGATGACCGGCTCGTTCTTCTCCGACAGGTCGATGCACTTGGCATAGCAACCGCCTTCGATGTTGAACACCACGCCTTCGCCCCAGCCGTGCTCGTCGTCACCGATCAGGTAACGGCTTTCGTCGGCGGACAGGGTGGTCTTGCCAGTGCCGGACAGGCCGAAGAACAGGGTGACGTCGCCCGCTTCGCCAATGTTAGCGGCACAGTGCATTGGCAGCACGTCAGCGGCCGGCAGCAGGAAGTTCTGCACCGAGAACATGGCTTTCTTCATTTCGCCGGCGTAACGCATGCCAGCGATCAGCACTTTCTTCTGGGCGAAGTTGAGGATCACGCAACCGTCGGAGTTAGTGCCGTCACGCTCAGGCACGCACTCGAAGTTGGCAACGTTGAGAACCTGCCACTCATCACGGCCAGCAGGATTGTACTGGGCCGGGTTGATGAACAGGCAACGGCCGAACAGGTTCTGCCAGGCGGTCTGGGTGGTCATTTTGACGGCCAGGTAGTGCTCGGAAGCGGCGCCTACGTGAACGTGCGAAACGAAATGCTCTTGGGCGTTATTAAAGGCCTCAACGCGGTCCCACAGGGCATCGAACTTGTCGGCCGGGAACTTGCGGTTGATCGGGCCCCAGGCGATGGCGTCCTGCGTGGACGGCTCTTCGACGATGAAACGGTCGACCGGCGAACGACCGGTACGATGACCAGTTTTCACAACCAGCGCGCCAGTATCGGCCAGCTCGCCTTCACCGCGGTTCAGCGCTTCTTTTACCAGCTCATCGACGCTCAGGTCGGTGTACACGGTGTTGTTGGCTTGCGTCATGAGATTCCCCATCCGGCCTGCGGCCGAGTGCTCCAAACGTTTTGTAGTAGAGCTTTGAAAACTACTACAGCGAAAAAAGTGGCCGGATTATGCCAGAAACGCCCAAAAAAAGTAGGGTCCTCCTGTCAGAACGGCGAGTTTCCGGCGTTAGACAGGAGATTTACCTTAGCTGAAACGTTTTAGTGACGAGTATCTGACGGCGTGTCTACACCGCCACCGGCGAACAATTGCTCGATATCGGCGGCATCGAATTGATAGCGCTGGTTGCAGAACTGGCAGTCGATCTCGATCTTGCCGGCATGTTCGTTAACCAGTTCCAACGCGTCATGCTTACCGAGGCTGACCAACGCGTTGCCGGAGCGCTCTCGCGAGCAGCTGCA
Organism: Pseudomonas sp. UM16; assembly: GCF_050312595.1. Classification (NCBI taxonomy): domain Bacteria; kingdom Pseudomonadati; phylum Pseudomonadota; class Gammaproteobacteria; order Pseudomonadales; family Pseudomonadaceae; genus Pseudomonas; species Pseudomonas sp. UM16. The sequence continues at coordinate 247,991 of NZ_JBNPJT010000005.1, forward strand.
GCGGAAATGCAACGGCTGGATATCGAACAGGCGCACCGCATCCTCGTGATACAGGCGATGCAGCATGGTGTCGTTGTCCAGACCAAGCAGTTCCTCGGCTTTCACCGTATTGGCCAGAGCTTTCACATGGTTCCAGCTTTCTTCACGCTCCTCGATATCCTTGTGGCGATCGGCAGGTAACTGCTGCACCAGCAGGCCACGGGCGCGCTGGCCGTCGGCGGTGAGGGAAATACAGGTGTTGATCTGCTGAGACATGACGAAATAGTTGGTGAAGCATTCCGACAGGTCCTTGCCGTCCAGCTCCACCGTACCCTGGTAGCGCTGACCGTTGACCGGAATGATGGTCAGGACCAGATGCCCGCCAGGCATCAGATCGGCAAGCGTTGCATCATCCTCGATCTGCTCGGCTACATAGCGTGCCAGGCCGCGAATTTCGTGCTCGCTGGTGCATTCGATGGCCAGCAGGGGCACCGGCCCGCTCGACTGCGCCTGAAGGATCAACAGGCCATCGAACTTCAGGGTGCCGACCAGCAGCGCGGCAGCCGCCATCAGTTCGCCGAGCAATTGCGCGACAGGCAGCGGGTAAGGATGCTTGGCCAGCACTTCAGCATAGCTACGCTCCAGCCCGACCATTTCGCCGCGCACATCGCGGTCGTCGAAGATGAAGCGTTGGGTGTAATCGGTATCCGGCAATTCAGGCATGGGTTCGGGTATTCGCGTAAATGAATTAATGGCACCTAGTTTATCAGTGCGCTCCGCGCCCGTTAACCGGCGCTGTCGTGAAGCTGGTGGAGCTGGCGCCGTTGTTTCTTGGTCGGCCGACCATCGGTCGTCACGCCCAGTGCGCCAGCCTTGCGCATGGCGGCTGCCTTCTCGCGCCGGTCAATACTCTCGGCGGTTTCCTCATACAGCGCCTGGGCCTCAGGCGCACCACGACGCACCACTGACAGGGCCTTGACCACCACCGTGCGCTCGTCAAAGCCTGTGCGCAAGACAAACTCGTCGCCGACCCGTGGCTCTTTGCCCGGCTTGCATCGATCACCGCGACAGTGCACCTTGCCACTTTCGATGGCGGCCTTGGCCAGCGCCCGGGTCTTGTAGAAACGTGCCGCCCATAGCCATTTGTCCAGGCGGACCTTATCGTCCTCTTCCGACTTTTGTGCCATGACATTTCCCCGCTTAATTTCGTAAACAGAACTGTACTACCGTAACTGGCGGATGCAAAAAAACCGCAGCGTGCTTACAGTTCACCGACCTGTCGCGCCTGCCGAGTCTGGCTTTGCGACTTTCTACGCTGGTTGAGCAATTTGAAGACATTTGACCATTTGACTGTGATCGGCCTGCGCGAGTGGGTAGCCTTGCCCGACCTCGGGGTGGCGGGCCTGCGCGCCAAGATCGACACCGGCGCCAGCACCTCCAGCCTGCACGCTACCGAGGTCGAGACCTTTGAGCGCAATGGCGAGGCCTGGGTACGCTTCAACGCGCATCTGGGCTCGGTCGTGCAACTGCGTCACCGCCGCTGTGAAGCGCCGTTGGTGACGATGAAAACCATCAAGAGCTCCAATGGCCACGCCCAGACCCGCTATGTGATCCGCACGCCTCTGGCACTCGGGGATCGGGTTTGGGAGGTGGAGTTCACCCTGGCCTGTCGCAAGGCCATGCGTTATCGCCTGTTGCTAGGTTCCAAAGCCCTGATCCATGGCCAATTGGTGGTCAATCCGGGCCTCAAGTACGTTCAGGACAAGCCGGCATTTCCGGCCACTATTTCTCCTTCCACAGGTGTTGCATGAAGATCGCCGTGCTGTCGCGTAACCCGCGTCTGTATTCCACTCGTCGTCTGGTTGAAGCCGGTACTGCACGAGGCCATGAGATGGTTGTGATCGATACCCTGCGCGCCTATATGAACATTGCCAGCCACAAGCCGCAGATCCACTACCGCGGCAAGCCCCTCGAAGGCTTTGATGCAGTCATTCCGCGCATCGGTGCCTCGGTGACGTTCTATGGCTGCGCAGTACTGCGTCAATTCGAGATGATGGGCGTGTTCCCGTTGAACGAGTCGGTGGCCATCGCCCGCTCGCGGGACAAACTGCGTTCGCTGCAACTGCTGTCACGCCGTGGCATCGGCCTGCCGGTCACTGGCTTTGCCCACTCACCCGACGATATCCCCGACCTGATCCAGATGGTCAACGGTGCGCCGCTGGTGATCAAGGTGCTCGAAGGCACCCAGGGCATCGGTGTGGTCCTGTGCGAAACCACCAAGGCTGCCGAGTCGGTGATCGAGGCATTCATGGGCCTGAAGCAGAACATCATGGTCCAGGAATACATCAAGGAAGCCGGAGGCGCCGACATTCGCTGCTTTGTGGTCGGCGACAAGGTGATTGCCTCGATGAAGCGCCAGGCCAAGCCCGGAGAGTTCCGCTCCAACCTGCATCGTGGCGGCAGCGCCAGCCTGATCAAGATCACCCCGGAGGAGCGCATGACCGCGATCCGTGCAGCCAAGGTCATGGGCTTGAGCGTCGCCGGCGTGGATATCCTGCGTTCGAATCACGGCCCGTTGGTGATGGAGGTGAACTCCTCACCTGGGCTGGAAGGCATTGAGGTCACCACCGCCAAGGACGTTGCCGGGATGATCATCGAGCATCTGGAGAAGAACGGCGGGCCAAATCTGACCCGCACCAAAGGTAAAGGCTAGACCGCGTCGCGCGGCAGCAACAGCCCCAGCGGCAGACGCACCCGGGCTTCCAGCCCACCGCCGGAGCGATTGCGCAGCTCGACATTGCCGCCATGCTGGGCAGCGATCCGCTTGACGATCGCCAGCCCCAGCCCCGTGCCCTTGCCACTGCGGGCACGGTCGCCACGAATGAACGGGTTGAAGATCACTTCCAACTCGTTCGGATCGATGCCCGCCCCCCGGTCCAGCACGCTGAGCACCACGTAAGGGGCGTTGCTGTCGCCTGAGACATACGCTGCCACTTCCACGCCCTTGCCGGCGTGATATAGGGCGTTGCCAATCAGGTTGTTGAGCAAGCGCTTGAGCGATACCCTGCGCAGCGGAAACGGTGGAATCGGCTCTAGACACAGACGTACCCGCTCTTCTGGCTGATTGAACGGTGCCACCACCTCGCGCACCAGATCACTGAGGTCGACCTCTTCCACTGGCTCATCCCGCCCGTCACGAATGAAAGCGAGGAACTGGTCGAGAATGGCGTCCATGTCTTCGATATCACGCACCATGTCATCGGTCAGGTCACTCTCGTTGGCCAGCAACGACAGCGACAGACGCAAACGAGTCAACGGCGTGCGCAAGTCATGGGAGACACCTGCGAGCATCAGCTCACGTTCGCGCCCAGCCTGCTCGACGTCTTCGGCCATCTGGTTGAAGGCCCGGTAGACCTCGGTCATTTCGCTCGGCGTATCGCTGACCGGCAACCTGACACTGCGCCCCTGGCCCAACTGCCTGGCGGCGAAAACCAGGCGTTTGAGCGGCTGGTTGAGTTGACGGACAAAGATCCACGCAGACGCCGTGGACAACAGGCCGATGGCCAGGAACCAACCCAATACACTCCAGATTTTCTGCCCACGCAATGGGTGCGGATACAGCGGCACCTTCAACCAGCCATCACCCAGGCTTGGCGCCCTCACCCATAATGCTGGTGGCGCATGAATGCGCAGGCGAACTTCAGTGTCGGCGCCAAGTTCGGCTTGCATCTGACGCTGGTAGATCTCGCTGTAAGGCCAATGCTGCTCGCCTTCAGGCACACCGGAGCCAACCACACGAATCAACCCGGCGGCCTCGGCAATCTTGTCGCGGTTAGACTCGTCAGCCGCCCAATAGGCACGCAGGGTCAGGGCGACACCGTGACTGTACTGGCGGTCGACCAGCACGTCCTCGTTCATCAGCAGGTAGACCAGGGTCAGAGCTTTTGAGAACAGCACGACGATCAGCACCAGCCAAAGGGTGCGGGCGAAGAAGCTTTGCGGGAACCACAGGGGCGTTTTCATCGACAACGGCTACACACTTTGCAGGAGCGAGCATGGCTCGCAGGCTTTGCGGATCTCGGCACACGCAAAAACAGGGCAACCCGAAGGTCCACCCTGCTTGCAGTGACTGGCTCCTACAATCGATACATCACTTGCCAGCATTGCCATCCGGCACAAACACGTAGCCAACACCCCAGACAGTCTGGATATAGCGCGGCTTCGAAGGATCGGGCTCAATCATGCGCCGCAGGCGGGAAATCTGAACGTCGATGGAACGCTCCAGCGCATCCCATTCACGACCGCGGGCAAGGTTCATCAGCTTGTCGCGAGTCAACGGTTCGCGGGCGTGCATGACCAGCGCCTTGAGTACGGCGAACTCACCCGTGGTGAGCATGTGCACTTCTTCACCGCGCTTGAGCTCACGGGTGGCCAGCGACAACTCATAGTCACCGAAAGTGACGGTCTCGTCTTCACTGCCCGGCGCACCCGGTACCGCTGGCGCCTGGCGGCGCAACACCGCTTTGACCCGGGCCATCAACTCGTCGGGGTTGAACGGTTTGGCCAGGTAATCGTCAGCACCGAGCTCCAGGCCTTTGATACGGCTCAGCTCGTCACCCTTGGCGGTGAGCATGATGATCGGGATCTGGTTGTTCGCGGCGCGCAACCGGCGACAAGCGGTCAGGCCATCCTCGCCGGGTAGCATCAGGTCGAGGACCACCAGGTTGAACACCTCACGGGCCAACAAGCGATCCATCTGCTCGGTGTTGGGTACAGCACGGGCGCGGTAGCCCTTGCTGGTAAAGAATCGCTCCAGCAGGCTGCTCAAGCCCGGGTCATCGTCGACGATGAGAATTTTTTCGCCTTCGGCGGTTTGTGCAGTGCTGCTCATAGGTAGCTCCTCTAATCTCGGCAGGCATTATGGCTTAGCCACCAGTGACCGTGCCGTGTGCATTGTTAGCAGATTTTTCCCTGTGCGCCAGTTCTGCCTGGCCAGGGGCTGGCGTGCTGCTATCACCGCAAGCCCGGCGCGCTGGGTATAATGCGCCGCTTTCAGCCAGTGCCGCATTGATCCAAGCGCCCCATGGCGCCCGCCCGCGGCCTTTGTTTTCACAATTTGTCAGGTGGTTTTATGGACAGCATCAACAGCCGCATCGCCGAGGAACTCGGTGTCCGCCCGCAACAGGTCGAAGCGGCCGTAGCTCTGCTTGATGAAGGCTCGACGGTGCCTTTTATCGCCCGTTACCGTAAAGAGGTGACCGGCAGCCTGGATGACACCCAACTGCGCCATCTGGAAGAGCGTTTGCGCTACCTGCGCGAGCTGGACGACCGCCGTGCAAGCATCCTTGCCAGCATTGAAGAGCAAGGCAAGCTGACGCCGGAGCTGGCTCGCGAGATCAAACTGGCCGACACCAAAACGCGCCTTGAAGATCTCTATCTGCCGTACAAGCAAAAGCGCCGCACCAAGGGCCAAATCGCCCTGGAGGCCGGTCTCGGTGAGCTGGCTGACAGTCTGTTGAACGACCCACAGCTGAGCCCGGAAGCTGAAGCCGCACGTTTTGTCGATGCCGAAAAAGGCGTGGCAGACGTCAAGGCCGCCCTTGAAGGCGCCAAGTACATCCTCATGGAGCGCTTCGCCGAAGACGCCAGCCTACTCGACAAACTGCGCAGTTTCCTCAAGCAGGAAGCGGTACTTAGCGCTCGCCTGGTGGCTGGCAAGGAAGAGGAAGGCGCCAAGTTCCGCGACTACTTCGAACACGATGAGCTGCTCAAGAGCGTGCCGTCGCACCGTGCCCTGGCAATTTTTCGTGGCCGCAACGAAGGCATACTGGCCGCGTCGTTGAAAGTCGGTGAAGAACTGCCGGGCACCCTGCACCCGTGCGAAATGATGATTACCGAACGTTTCGGTCTGCAAAACCAGAACCGCCCTGCCGACAAATGGCTGGCCGAGGTGGTGCGCTGGACCTGGAAGGTGAAACTCTACAGCCACCTGGAAACCGATTTGTTCGGCGAACTGCGTGACAACGCCGAAGGCGAGGCCATCAACGTCTTCGCCCACAACCTGCACGACCTGCTGCTGGCCGCGCCGGCTGGCCCGCGCACAACGCTGGGCCTTGACCCGGGCCTGCGTACCGGCTGCAAGGTGGCGGTGGTCGATGCCACCGGCAAGCTGCTGGACACCGCCACCGTTTACCCGCACGTACCGAAAAATCAGTGGGACCAGACCATCGCGGTGCTCGCCGCGCTGTGCGCCAAGCACTCAGTCGAGCTAATCGCCATCGGCAACGGTACCGCCAGCCGCGAAACCGACAAGCTGGCTGCTGAACTGATCAAAAAATACCCAGCACTGAAAATGACCAAGATAATGGTCTCCGAAGCCGGTGCTTCGGTGTACTCGGCGTCGGAATTGGCGGCCCGTGAATTCCCTGATCTGGACGTATCGATCCGTGGCGCGGTGTCCATCGCTCGTCGCCTGCAGGACCCGCTGGCCGAACTGGTGAAGATCGATCCGAAATCCATCGGTGTCGGCCAATATCAGCATGACGTTTCCCAGCTCAAGCTGGCGCGCGGCCTGGACGCCGTGGTCGAGGACTGCGTGAACGCCGTCGGCGTCGACGTCAACACCGCCTCGGTAGCGCTGCTGGCACGCATTTCCGGCCTCAACAGCACCCTGGCGCAGAACATTGTCAGCCACCGCGACGCCAACGGCGCCTTCAAGACCCGTGCAGCGTTGAAAAAGGTCAGCCGCCTTGGCGAAAAAACCTTCGAACAAGCTGCCGGCTTCCTACGGGTAATGAACGGCGACAACCCGCTCGACGCTTCGGCGGTGCACCCTGAGGCCTACCCACTGGTACAGCGCATCGCTGCTGAAACCGACCGCGACATCCGTTCACTGATCGGCGACAGTGGTTTCCTCAAGCGCCTGGACCCGAAAAAATTCACCGACGAGACCTTCGGCCTGCCGACCGTCACTGACATCCTCCAGGAACTGGACAAGCCCGGCCGCGACCCGCGCCCCGAGTTCAAGACCGCTGAATTCCAGGAAGGCGTCGAGGACCTCAAGGACTTGCAACTCGGCATGATTCTCGAAGGCGTGGTAACCAACGTCACCAACTTCGGTGCCTTCGTCGATATCGGCGTGCACCAGGACGGCCTGGTGCACATCTCGGCACTGTCGGAGAAGTTCATCAAAGACCCGCGTGAAGCGGTCAAGGCCGGCGACGTGGTCAAGGTCAAGGTCATGGAAATCGACATTCCGCGTAAACGTGTTGGCTTGTCGATGCGCATGAGCGATACCCCAGGCGAGAAGATCGATGGCGCCCGTGGCAGCCGACCAGGTTCGGCACCGCGTCAGCAGAGTGCCCCGGCTCGCGCCAAGGAAACCCCGGCACCGGCCAACAACGCTATGGCCGCTCTGTTCGCCAATGCCAAACAGCTGAAGAAAAAGTGATGGAAGCCCCGCAAGAGGTCGTCCTCAGCGCCTTCAGCCAGTTGCTTGGCTGCCGCCTGCAACGCCTGGAAGCCGGTGTTGCAGAAATGACCCTGGCCCTGGAGCCACATTTGCGTAACCGCGGTGCCAAGCTGCATGGCGGGGCGATCTTCAGCCTGGTCGATACCGCCATGGGCCTGGCTTGTTCCAGTTCCCATGGCTTCGACCAGCAAAGCGTCACCCTGGAATGCAAGATCAACTACCTGCGCGCGGTCAGCGAAGGTGAAGTGCGCTGCATTGCCCGGGTACTGCACGCCGGGCGACGCACCCTGGTGGTCGACGCCGAGGTGCTTCAGGGCGACAAGCTGGTGGCCAAAGCGCAGGGAACCTTCGTCGTCCTCTAGCGGCGAGCGGCCAAATTGCGATACTTTCGGCAGAGCGCAGGCGCTGCCGAAAGCCGGCCAACACCAGGCGACAACGCCAGTTCCTCTGTCCACCCTTGTAGACCGTCATACCCACCCCCATATTGGGGCGACTGACGCGTGAAGGAATCCATCTTGAGCGAACTTCTCAACCGCCGCCTGAGCTTGCTCGGCCAAGGCGACAACCTCTCCCTGCTCAAGCAGTGCCTGCACGGCATCGAGCGCGAATGCTTGCGTGTGACCGAGGAAGGTCGCCTGGCACAAACCCCGCACCCCGAAGCTCTCGGCGCGGCGTTGACCCACGAGCAGATCACCACCGACTATTCGGAGTCGCTGCTGGAGTTCATTACTCCAGCCCTGGCCGACCCTGCGCAGACCCTCGAAAGCCTGGAAAACATCCACCGTTTCGCCTACACCCAGTTGGGCACGGAGTACCTGTGGAGCCCATCGATGCCTTGCCCATTACCAGCCGAGGAAGACATTCCGATCGCCTGGTATGGCAGCTCCAACATCGGTCAGCTCAAGTATGTTTACCGCAAGGGCCTGGCCCTGCGTTACGGCCGCACCATGCAGTGCATCGCCGGGATTCACTACAATTTCTCGCTGCCGGAAAAACTCTGGCCGCTGCTGCGTGACGCTGAAGGCAGCAACCTGAATGACCGCGATTATCAGTCGGCGGCCTACATCGCCCTGATCCGCAACTTCCGCCGCTACAGCTGGTTGCTGATGTACTTGTTCGGCGCCTCGCCGGCGCTGGATGCCGGCTTCCTGCGTGGCCGCGCCCATCAGCTCGAACAGTTCGATGCCGATACGCTCTACCTGCCCTATGCCACCAGCCTGCGCATGAGCGACTTGGGCTACCAGAGCAACGCCCAGGCCGGCCTGACGCCCTGCTACAACGATCTGAACAGCTACACCGACAGCCTGCGCAAGGCCGTCGCCACCCCGTACGCACCCTATGTGGAAATCGGTACGCACAAAGATGGCGAGTGGGTGCAACTGAACACCAACATCCTCCAGATCGAAAACGAGTACTACTCCAACATCCGTCCCAAGCGCGTGACCTACAGCGGCGAGCGACCAATCCAGGCGCTGATGGCCCGCGGTATCCAGTACGTCGAAGTGCGCTGCCTGGACATCAACCCGTTCCTGCCGACCGGCATCGACTTGCCTGAATCGCGCTTCCTTGATGCCTTCCTGCTGTTCTGCGCCCTGGATAGCAGCCCACTGCTGGGTACCCTGGAGTGCGGCAATTGCACGGACAACTTCCTCAGCGTGGTCAAACAGGGCCGTCGCCCAGGCTTGATGCTAGAACGCCATGGCAAGCCGGTGGAGCTCAAGGAATGGGCCAATGAGCTGCTCGAGCGCATTGCGCCGCTGGCTGCCCTGCTTGACCGCAGCCAGGACAGTGACGAGCACGGTAAATCCCTTGAACTGCAGAGGGCCAAGGTCAGCGACCCGTCCCTGACGCCATCGGCGCAAGTGCTGGCGAGCATGACCGAGCGCAAGGAAAGCTTCAGCCGCTTTGCCTTGCGTCAGAGCCAGGCACATGCCGAGTTCTTCCGCGCCCAGGCGCTGCCAGCCGACCAGCAGCAGCGTTTCGAAGCGGCAGCACGTGAGTCCCTGGAGGCGCAGGCCAAGCTTGAGCGTGAAGAGAGCAAGGTCGACTTCGATCTGTTCGTCAGTGCTTACCAGGCCAGCATCCTGGCGATCAGCAACTGACATGACCCGGACCGTCACCCCGCGCAAACCCCGCGCCCGTAGCCAGGCGCGGATCGATTCGATCCTCGAGGCGGCGCGAACCCTGCTGGCCAGCGAAGGCGTGGCCAGCCTGTCGATTTACAGCGTGGCCGAGCGGGCGCAGATCCCGCCGTCATCGGTGTATCACTTTTTCGCCAGTGTCCCGGCGCTGCTCGAAGCCCTGACCGCCGACGTGCATGGCGCCTTCCGCGCGTGCCTGGCGGCACCGGTTGAAGCAACGACACTGAACACCTGGCACGACCTCTCGCGCCTGGTGGAACTGCGCATGCTGAGCATCTACAACGAGGATGCCGCAGCCCGACAGTTGATCCTCGCCCAGCATGGCCTGAGCGAAGTGACCCAGGCCGACCGTCAGCACGACCTCGAACTGGGCGAGCAGATGCACAAGCTGTTCGCTGAGCACTTCCAGTTGCCGGTGCTACCAGACGATGTCGATGTGTTTGCCCTGGCCATGGAGCTGGGTGATCGGGTCTATGCCCGCTCAGTGCAGTTGCATGGGCAGATTACGCCGCGCATGGCTGAGGAAGGCATGCGCGTGTTTGATGCGTATCTGGGTTTGTACCTGCCGCCTTTTCTGCCTAAGCGCTAAGAGTCTCATCGCTGGCAATGTCGGCGCCCCCAGTGTCCACTCAGAGCTTGGCAATCGACACTTCAGTGGACTTCACAAAGGCAATCACCTCACTGCCAATGGTCAGCTCCAACTCGCGTACCGAGCGGGTGGTGATCACCGAAGTGACAATGCCCGAAGCCGTCTGCACGTCGATTTCCGACAGTACGGGCCCTTCGAGAATTTCTTTCACAGTGCCTTTGAACTGGTTACGTACGTTGATCGCTTTGATAGTCATCTGCTTGCTTCCTTCAGGTTAGAGAGCCCAACGCAGCTGCGTTGGCAAAGGTGCTACGGGTTCCGGCTCCGGCGGTGCGGCCGGCACCGAGAGCACACGGTTGAGAACTTCGCTTTCCAGCGCGGCGAGGCGATGTGAGCCTCGTACACGGGGTCGCGGCAGCTCGACGGTCAGGTCCAGCCCGACTTCTCCGTCCTCGATGAGGATCACCCGGTCAGCAACCGCAACCGCCTCGCTGACATCGTGGGTGACCAACAACACGGTAAAGCCATGCTCGCGCCATAACCGCTCGATCAGTTGTTGCATCTCGATACGGGTCAAGGCATCCAGCGCGCCCAGCGGCTCATCAAGCAGCAACAGACGCGGCTGGTGGATTAGCGCACGAGCCAGGGCTACACGCTGCTTCTGCCCGCCAGACAACGCCGCGGGCCACTCATTGGCGCGTTCGGCCAGGCCGACCGCCTCCAGGGCTTGCAGCGCCTGGGCTCGCCAGTTGCCGGACAGGCCAAGGCCAACGTTGTCGATGACCTTTTTCCAGGGCAGCAAGCGCGACTCCTGGAACATCAGTCGGGTGTCTTCACGCGCGTCACTCAAGGGCGCGGAACCCGCCAACAGCTCACCGCCGCTGGATTGGTCGAGGCCCGCGAGCAAGCGCAGCAGAGTGCTCTTGCCGCAGCCGCTACGGCCAACGATGGCGACGAATTGCCCGGCCGGAACATGCAGGTCGATGTCTCGCAATACCTGGCGCTGCCCAAAGGTTTTTTGCAGGTTGTTCGCCGCCAGCGGTATACCGCGCAGTAGCCGCGCGGGTGCTTCTTTGAGGATGGTCATGCGCCCTCTCCCCGGGTCGGTTGATAAGCCGGATGCCAGCGCAGCCAGACCCGTTCCAGGCCTCGCGCCGCGAGATCGGCAAGCTTGCCGAGCACCGCATACAGAACAATCGCCAGCACCACCACGTCGGTCTGCAGGAACTCACGGGCATTCATCGCCAGATAGCCGATGCCGGCGTTGGCGGAAATGGTTTCGGCCACGATTAGAGTCAGCCACATAAAGCCCAGAGCAAAACGCACGCCGACCAGGATCGACGGCAACGCACCGGGCAAAATCACCTGACGAAACAGCTCGAAGCCGGACAGGCCATAACTGCTGGCCATTTCCACCAGCGCTGGATCGACGTTGCGAATGCCGTGATAGGTGTTGAGGTAAATCGGGAACAGGGTGCCCAGGGCCACCAGGAAAATCTTTGCCGACTCATCGATCCCGAACCACAGGATCACCAATGGAATCAGCGCCAGGTGTGGCACGTTCCGGATCATCTGCACCGAGCTGTCGAGCAGGCGTTCGCCCCACTTCGACAGGCCGGTGACAAATCCCAGCGCCAAACCAATTGCGCCACCGATCACGAAGCCGAGCGCGGCGCGCCAGCCACTGATCGCCAAGTGGGTCCAGATTTCACCGCTGCGAACCAGTTCGACACCGGCGCTGAACACCGCGCTCGGGGCCGGCAGGATGCGCGTCGACAGCCAGCCGACGCTGACTGCCAATTGCCAGATCGCCAGCAACAACAACGGCAGCGCCCAAGGGGCCAGACGTTGCGGCCAAGGAGTGGATGCTCGACTCATGACCCGCTCCTCAGCGCTGCGCCGCAGACTTGGGCAAGATGTCGTTGGCAACCATCTCACCAAATGGACTCACGTAGCCCGCACGCTTCGGCAGTTCCGGACGCTGCACATCCAGGTGCGGGAACAGCAGCTCAGCAACCCGATAGGACTCTTCAAGGTGTGGATAACCAGAGAAGATGAAGGTATCAATACCCAGGGCGGCGTATTCCTTGACCCGCTCGGCCACGGTTGCCCCATCGCCGACCAACGCAGTACCGGCGCCACCACGCACCAGGCCGACACCGGCCCAAAGATTGGGGCTGACTTCCAGGTTGTCACGGTTGCCGCCGTGCAACGCGGCCATGCGTTGCTGGCCCACCGAGTCAAAGCGCGCCAGCGACGCTTGAGCACGGGCAATGGTGTCGTCGTCCAGGTGCGAAATCAGTCGCTCGGCAGCCTGCCAGGCCTCAGCGTTGGTCTCGCGCACAATCACATGCAGACGGATGCCGAAACGTACCGTGCGCCCCTGCTTGGCGGCTTTGGCCCGGACTTCTTCGATTTTTTGCGCAACGGCTGCTGGCGGCTCGCCCCAAGTCAGGTACAGCTCGACCTGTTCGGCGGCCAAGTCCTGGGCCGCTTCCGAGGAACCGCCAAAGTACAGCGGCGGACGCGGCTGTTGGACCGGCGGGTAAAGCAACTTGGCGCCTTTGACCTGGATGTGCTGGCCGTCGTAGTCGACGGTTTCGCCTTCCAGCACGCGCCGCCAGATACGGGTGAACTCCACCGAGGCCTGGTAGCGCTCTTCGTGGCTGAGGAAAAGGCCGTCACCTGATAGCTCTTCCGGATCACCACCGGTCACCAGATTGAACAACGCACGGCCGCCCGAGAGCCGATCCAGGGTCGCGGCCTGACGGGCTGCCACGGTTGGCGAGATGATCCCCGGGCGCAGGGCGACAAGGAACTTCAAACGCTGGGTCACTGGAATCAGCGACGCGGCGACCAGCCAGGAGTCCTCGCAGGAACGCCCGGTGGGGATCAGTACCCCGCCAAACCCCAAACGGTCAGCCGCCTGGGCGATCTGCTGCAGATAGCCGTGATCGACGGCGCGTGCACCGTCAGCGGTGCCCAGGTAGTGGCCGTCGCCGTGGGTGGGAAGAAACCAGAAAATATTGAGGCTCATCGGCGTTGTCTCCTAAGGGGAACGCAAGCCGGGGCAAGGCCCCGGCGCGGGCAAATCGTCAAGGTGCGCTAGCGACCTTGGCCGGGGGAGTCCAGATCACATCCTTGATGCTCAACGGCTTGGGGATCAGCTTGAGCGTGTGGAAGGTGTCGGCGATTTTCTGTTGGGCGCTGACCACTGCCGGGGTCAGAAAGTGCGCGCCATAGCCCTGGCGCTTGACCGAGGTCAGGGTGATGTCAGCCGACAGGCCCAGCAGTGGCGCGACCTGCTCGGTGACCTCCTGCGGGTTGGCCTGGGACCACTCGCCCACCGCTCGCACTTCCTCGACCAGCGCGCTGATCACTTCAGGGTGCTTTTGCGCGTAGGGCTTGGTTGCCAGGTAGAACTGGTGGTTGTCGACGATGCCCTTGCCGTCGCGCAGGGTGCGCGCCTGCAACTGCTGTTCAGCCGCCGCCTGATAGGGATCCCAGATCACCCAGGCATCGACACTGCCACGCTCAAACGCGGCGCGGGCATCGGAGGGCGGCAGGAACACCGGTTGGATGTCGGTGTACTTGAGGCCGGCGTCTTCCAAGGCGCGCACCAGCAGGTAATGCACGTTAGAGCCCTTGTTCAGGGCGATTTTCTTGCCCTTGAGTTCACTGACCGATTGGATCGGCGAGCCCTGGGGCACCAGGATCGCTTCGCTGTGTGGAGCAGGGGGTTCATAGGCGACATACAGCAAGTCAGCGCCGGCAGCCTGGGCAAATACTGGCGGGGTTTCGCCGGTGACACCGAAGTCGATGGAACCGACGTTCAGGCCTTCAAGCAGCTGCGGGCCACCCGGGAACTCTGTCCATTGCACCTGCACACCTTGGGCGGCCAGACGCTTTTCCAGCGAGCCCTTGGCCTTGAGCAGCACCAGAGTGCCGTATTTCTGATAACCGATACGCAGGCTTTCAGCCTGGGCTTGAGTAATAGCGCCGAAGGACACAGCCGCAGCAAACAGAGCGACCAGACCACGACGCAAAATGACAGTGCGCATAGCGCTCTCCTTTTGCGGTTGGATTCAGGCTGCACCTGCTTGCCCGTTGGCGGGCGAGTAAGGTGGGAATTAAGGGGTTCGGGTGGTGCGCCTCAGATGCTCCAGCGAGCGCTGAGCAGGCGTTCGTTCAACACGCCTGGCGCGAGCGGCTTGGGTCGACGGGCCAGGGCGCTGTGAAACTGTTCCAGCGATTCGTACAGGCGCTGCTCCAGCGCGGGTGCCAACTGCGCGGCGGCGCTGCCTTGGCCGTAGGCGATCTGGCTGTCATCGGCGAAGATCCCTTGCAGGGTTTCCTGGGCCTTGAGTGCAGACAGCACTGGCTTGAGGGCGTAATCCACCGCCAGCATGTGAGCGATGCTGCCGCCAGTGGCAATCGGCAACACCACCTTATGACTCAGGGCGCGTTCGGGCAGCAGATCGAGCAGGGTTTTCAGTGCACCGGCAAACGACGCCTTGTACACCGGGGTGGCGACAATCAAGCCGTCAGCCTGCTCCACCAGTTGCAGGAAGTGCTGGACCTTGGGGCTGTCGAAGCGTGCATGCAGCAAGTCTTCGGCAGGAAAGTCGCGAACCTGGAAGGTCACCACCTCCACACCTTGGCCTTGCAACCACTGGCGGCTGCGCTCAAGCAGCACGCCGGAGCGTGAACGCAAACTGGGACTACCACCGAGAGAAACAACCAGCATTGGAGCGCATCCTTGATCGTGTTCTTGAGGGCCGCGAGGTTGAGTTCTCGCTGGAATGGGGTGACCTTAACAGCTACCCACATATATCAATAAATCATATTTTTTCATTTGTTTATTCTTTTTAGAGCTATGCCATTGCCCCGTAAACAAATAAAAAAGGGCCGTCGAAACGGCCCCAAAATCCCTGCAATGGTTAACGATCAGCGATTCGGCTGCGGGGTCAGGCGCAGGTATGGCTTGACCGTCCGGTAGCCCTTCGGAAAGCGTTGCTTGATTTCATCTTCGTCTTTGAGCGACGGCACGATGACCACCTCGTCACCGTCCTGCCAGTTGGCTGGGGTGGCAACCTTGTGGTTATCGGTCAGCTGCAACGAGTCGATCACCCGCAAAATCTCGTGGAAATTGCGCCCGGTGCTGGCCGGATAGGTGATGGTCAGGCGGATTTTCTTGTTCGGGTCGATAACGAACAAGGAACGCACAGTCAGGGTATCGCTGGCATTGGGATGGATCAGGTCGTAGAGGTCGGACACCTTGCGATCGGCATCGGCCAGGATCGGGAAGTTGACGACGGTGTTCTGGGTTTCGTTGATGTCTTCGATCCAGCGGTGATGGGAGTCCACCGGGTCCACCGACAAGGCGATGGCCTTGACCCCTCGTTCGGCGAACTGCTCCTTGAGCTTGGCGGTGAAACCGAGCTCAGTAGTGCACACCGGGGTGAAGTCGGCCGGGTGCGAGAACAGCACGCCCCAACTGTCGCCCAACCATTCATGGAAACGGATCTTGCCGGTGCTGGATTCCTGTTCGAAGTCGGGGGCGATGTCGCCGAGTCTGAGGCTCATGGTGCGGCTCCTTGGCTGGGTTCGTTATGGGTTCACTGTGCCCGCAAGGGCATTAAAACAAAAAGAATAAATATTGATTTATTTATAACTTTTAATGCTATCGATCGGTAGATAAAAAAAAGCCTCGCAGTAGAGCGAGGCTTCTTGGTTCAACTGGACTTACATGAAGCTGTAAGTGTAGTTGAAGATCAGGCGGGTTTGGTCCATGTCGGCACCGGCTTCGCCGCTGCCACGATAGACACCGTGACGCAGGCTGGTGCCCAGGCCTTTGAAGGTACCTTCCTGAATGACGTAGTCGATGCGAGCATCGCGTTCCCATTCGTTGTAGGAACCGTCACCACTTTTATTGCGGATGTCATCACCACGCAGGTAGGAGATCGAGGTTTTTAAACCTGGAACACCCAAACGGGCGAAGTCATAGGAGTATTGACCGAATGTGGTGTTCTCACCAGCACGGGCAAACTGGTTGATCATGCTATCGGTGAACAGGTAAAAGCTTGCACCGCCGGCACCTTCGTTGCGGCCATTGTCGTCAACCACACTGCCTTGGTTCAGCCAGACGAAACCACCGTCATCACCGATCTGCTGATGACCCAACAGGAACGCATGGCCACCCAGGGTGTAGGTGAACATGGCGCTCCAGGTCTTGTTGTCGATCTCGCCAGTATTCTTGGCATAACCACCGTTGTTGCTGAACTGGTAGCCAGCCTCGCCGTTCTTGCCATCCGAGCTGCTGTCGAAGTAGCGCAGGTCGGTCTTGAACGACTGGTCGTCAGCGATCGGCAGGACATGAACCAGACCCAGGAAGTGCTGCTTGTAGAAGTCTTCCAGGTTCGAGTAGTAGTACTGCAGGGTCAGGTCTTTGCTGACTTTCCAGTCGCCACCGGCGAACTGGAACTTGTTGCTGTCCTGAGTACCACCAGCAACGGACAAACCGGTACGGTTGCTCGACGCACGACCCATTGCATGGGTAAATTGACCGGCATTGAGAGTCAGGCTGTCGATTTCTTTCGATTGAATGGTGCCACCTTCAAACGTTTGCGGCAGCAGACGGCCGTCGTTTGATACGAGGATTGGCAGGTTAGGCGCCAGAGCACTACCAAAGTGGGCTTCGGTCTTGGAGAAACGCGCCTTGGCGTTAGCACCAAAACGACCCCACTGGCTTACAGCCGAACCATCAGTGTCGCTTGGGATGAAGCTGCTGTTATCCGGGTGATGGCCTTTGCCACCGTCCAGATGAATACCCCAAAGGGCTTGAGCGTCAATACCAAAACCGACAACACCCTCGGTGAAACCCGAGATGTAGTCGAGTTTGAAACCCTGACCAGATTCACGGTTGTCGCCGTTACGGCCTCGCGCGTCGCGCTTCACGTCACGGTTATCGTTATCGAAATACATGGTCCGCGAACTGAGCGACAGCTTGCTGTCTTCCACGAAACCGGCAGCGTTCGCCTGCTGGGCCAGAACCCCTACGGCCACGGCGAGTGCCAAGGTCGACTTGTACATGTTTTGCTCCTCTGATTTCTAATTTTTGTGTGTCGCTTACGGCGAGATCTTTGTGTCCCGCTCGACGTCGATTGGCGATTAGCACCAAAGCGTGACCGTCAAGTCAATCGTAACGATTCATTTCACTACTTTGGTCTAATGCGCCAGCCATTGGTGTCAAGGATAATGACAATCCTATAAATCCAAAAAGACTTATTTCGTAATTTTTCAGATTATTACGGAATATGGACAGAAATTTCTTCGCTGCCGTTATCGGCACACACGCAAATTCCTAAAGGCTATTTGCTTGCAGGTTTTTAGATCGCTTTGCTGTGAAACATTGCGTTTACCCACCGCCACCTTCTGTAACTCGCCCGCATCTTTTCGTTTTCTATAGGCCTTGGCATTGACCGTCGTCAGGTTTAGAAGACGACCGCTCGCCGCGCAAGTCCGGTCGCTTAAAGCGATTGGCTCCTAAGCTAATGCTAAAAAGTTATTTATTTTACTTTTCTTAGATCATTTAGCTTTTCAGCCATTGCTTGCCACCGACCGCCTGACAAGGAGTTCCCCATGACCCTGCATGCTCCGCTGCGCCTGTTCGCCGCCCTGACCCTGACCGGCGCCAGCTGGTTCGCCCAGGCGGCCGACCTGACGGTGGCCTACCAGACCACCGTGGACCCGGCGAAAGTCGCTCAGGTCAACGGCGACTACGAAAAAGCCAGCAAGGCCAGCATCGACTGGCGCAAGTTCGACAGTGGTGCCGATGTAATCACCGCTGTCGCCTCCGGCGATGTGCAGATCGGCTACCTCGGTTCCAGCCCTCTGGCCGCAGCTGCGACCCGCAAGCTGCCCGTGGAAACGTTCCTGATCGCCACTCAAATCGGCGCGGCCGAAGCCCTGGTGGCGCGTGATGGCGCCGGAATCAATTCGCCCCAAGACCTGATCGGCAAGAAAATCGCCGTGCCGTTCGTTTCAACCGGTCATTACAGCCTGCTGGCTGCACTTAAGCAGTGGAACATCGATCCGGCCAAGGTACAGATTCTCAACCTGGCACCACCGGCGATCATTGCCGCCTGGAAACGCGGCGACATTGATGCCACTTACGTCTGGGACCCGGCGCTGGGTGTCGCCAAAGAAAACGGCAAGGTGCTAATTACTTCTGGAGAGCTGGCCGACAAAGGCGCACCGACCTTCGACGCCTGGATCGTGCGCAAGGACTTCGCCGCCAAGCACCCGGAAATCGTCAAAGCCTTCGCCAAAGTCACCCTCGATGCCTACGCCGACTACCGCAAAGATCCGCAGGCCTGGCTGGCCAATCAAAGCAACGTCGACAAGCTGGTCAAGCTCTCCGGTGCCAAGGCCAGCGACATCCCCGGCTTGCTGCAAGGCAACGTGTTCCCGCTGGCCGCTGACCAGGTCGCTGCGCTCGGTGCGCCGACCACCCAGGCTATCACCGACACCGCCACCTTCCTTAAAGAGCAAGGCAAGGTCGACGCGGTACTGCCGGACTACGCGCCCTACGTCAGCGCCAAGTTCATCGCCAATTGATCGGAGCTCGTCATGGCATTGCTTGAACTGGAGCGCATCAGCGCACAGTACCCCGGCGCAGCCGAGCCGGTGCTGGGCGACATCACCCTGAGCCTGGGCCCACAGCAACTGCTGGTGGCCCTCGGCCCTTCCGGGAGCGGCAAAACCTCGCTGCTCAACTTGATTGCCGGCTTCGTGGCGCCCAGCGCTGGGCGCATCACCCTGGATGGAGTCACCGTGCAAGGGCCAAGTGCCGAACGTGGCGTGGTGTTTCAGGATGACGCCCTGCTGCCCTGGCAGGATGTACTGGCTAACGTCGCCTTCGGCCTGGAACTGGCAGGTGTGGCGCGCCCGGAGCGCGAACGCAAGGCGCGGGAAATGCTCGCTCTGGTGGATCTGGCCGACTTCGGTAAGCGGCGCATCTGGCAGTTGTCCGGCGGTCAGAAACAACGCGTGGGCCTGGCCCGGGCATTGGCCGCCGACCCGCGAGTACTGCTGATGGACGAGCCATTCGGCGCTCTGGATGCCTTTACCCGCGAGCAAATGCAGGAATTGCTCCTGCAGGTCTGGCAACGTACGGCGAAGCCTGTGTTCCTGATCACCCACGACATCGAAGAAGCGGTGTTTCTCGCCACTGACCTGATCCTACTAGCGCCCAATCCAGGGCAGATCGTCGAGCGCTTGCAGCTGGATTTCGGCCAGCGCTACGCCGCGGGTGAGCCGGCCCGGGCGATCAAGTCCGACCCTCACTTTATCGAAACCCGCGAGCACGTGCTAAGCCGGGTGTTCTCCCAACGCAGCGCCGCCGTGCGGCAGGAGTTCGCATGAGCAGCCTGGAAGTATCGGTCGCGACCAAACGCAGCACCCCAACAACACCGGTTGCCAAGCCCCGTCGCAGCCTGAGCACACGCTGGATCAGCAGCCTGACCCTGCTCACCTTGCTCCTGCTGTGGTGGGCAGTGACGGCAGCCCAGTGGATTGAGCCGCTGTTCCTGCCGCCCCCTGAAGCGGTACTGGCCAAGGCCTGGTTGCTGCTGACGCAAGGCTATATGGAGTCAACCCTGTGGCAACACCTGGGCGCGAGCCTGGGGCGTATCGGCCTGGCGCTGGGTGCAGCGATTTTCACCGCGATCCCGATCGGCATCGCCATCGGCCACAACCGTATTGCCCGCGGCATTCTCGATCCATTGATCGAGTTTTACCGACCTATCCCTCCCTTGGCCTACCTGCCGCTGATCGTGATCTGGTGCGGTATCGGCGAGCTGTCGAAGGTATTGCTGATCTACCTGGCGATCTTCGCGCCCATTGCCATTGCTACCGCCACCGGCGTACGCACTGTCGACCCGACCAAGCTACGTGCGGCGCAGTCGCTGGGTGCGTCACGGGCTCAGCTGATTCGCCATGTGATCCTGCCCAGCGCCCTGCCCGACATCCTCACCGGTGTGCGCATCGGCCTGGGCGTCGGTTGGTCGACCCTGGTGGCCGCCGAACTGATTGCCGCCACCAGCGGCCTGGGCTTCATGGTCCAGTCGGCGGCGCAATTTCTGGTTACCGATGTGGTGGTGCTGGGCATCCTGGTGATCGCCTTGATTGCCTTCGCCCTGGAAATGGGTCTGCGTGCCCTGCAGCGTAAGTGGGTGCCCTGGCATGGCCAGAGCCATTGAAACCTGATCGAGAACAACCATGAGCTTGACCATTACTCCGCTGAGCATAGCCCTCGGCGCACAGATCAGCGGCATCGACCTCAGTCGTGAGATCAGCAACGCGCACCGTGATGCCATCGAACAGGCGTTGCTCAAGCATCAGGTGCTGTTCTTTCGTGAGCAGCCAATCAACCCGCAACAGCAGGCTGACTTCGCTGCACGTTTCGGCGACCTGCACATTCATCCGATCTACCCTAATGTGCCGGAAACCCCGCAAGTGCTGGTGCTCGACACCGCCGTCACGGATGTACGCGACAATGCCGTCTGGCACACCGATGTTACTTTCCTGCCAACCCCGGCGCTGGGTGCGGTGCTCAGCGCCAAGCAGCTACCGGCCTACGGTGGCGATACCTTGTGGGCCAGCGGCATCGCCGCCTTCGAGGCACTGTCGGCACCACTGCAGCAGCTACTCGATGGGCTGACCGCCACCCATGACTTCACCAAGTCGTTCCCTTTGGAACGCTTCGGCACTACACCTGAAGACCTTGCACGCTGGGAAGCGACGCGGCGCAATAACCCACCGCTGTCGCATCCGGTAATCCGCACGCACCCGGTCAGCGGGCGCAAGTCGCTGTTCGTCAATGAAGGCTTCACCACGCGAATAAATGAGCTGAACGAGGCGGAAAGCGAGGCGATTCTGAAACTGCTATTCGCCCATGCCACCCGGCCGGAGTTCACCATTCGCTGGCGCTGGCAGGAGAACGACCTAGCGTTCTGGGATAACCGCGTAACCCAGCATTTCGCGGTGGATGACTACCGGCCGCAGCGGCGGGTCATGCATCGGGCGACGATTCTGGGGGATGCGCCGTTTTGATTATTACCACGGGCTTGTGGGAGCGGATCCATCCGCTCCCACCGAAGTCGCGCCCGCGGTAATTTTAACGCACCAAATGCAAGAACTGCATATGCCGCTCGTACTGATCAAGGATGTCGTTGATGATCTGCTCCTTGCTGTAACCCACCAGGTCATAGTCCTGGCTGCCTTCGCTCAGATGCACCTCGGCACGGTAGTAGCGACGGTTCTTCAACTCCTGGGTACCCAGCCCGCCCAAAGCGAACGACGGCGTGAAGTAGCCACGCATCTGCACCTGGTAGATGAAGGGTTGCTCCTCACCATGACCAATCTTCAGACTGACGTTGTCGTGGCTCGGGTCTTCCTGAGTGATGACGTTCAGGCCCTTCTCGACGAACACTTCAGTGACCTCGGCAATTGCCGGGCGCACCACGTCATCCATGAACCGATAGACCTCATCACGCGATGGGAAATGCACCGCTTGGCTCAGACGCTGTCGCCAACCACCACGGCCGCGACGCGAGTTGGCGAACGGCGCCAGCGAATGCATCTGCGCAATCTGGCGCTGCGACTCAAGGTAGAACGCCTTATGCAGGCCCCACATCATCGCCAGGAGAATCACCGAGAATGGCAACGAGGTGAGCACCACCGCCGACTTCAACGAGTCAATGCTGCCAGCAAACAACAGGCCGATGGTTACCAGGGCAGTCATTGCGCCCCAGAACACCCGCAACCAGTTCGGACCGTCTTCATCGGCATTGCCATCGCGAGCGGACAAGGTCGACAACACCACAGTGCCAGAGTCGGCAGAGGTGACGAAGAAGACAAAGCTGATAAACACCGTGACCGCAATCACCGTCTTGCTCCACGGATAAGTTTCCAGCAGCAAGTAGAGGGTCATCGAGGGGTTATCAATGGCGGACTGGCCCAGCGCGGTCATGCCGTGATCAAGCACCTGGGATATGGCACTGTTGCCGAAGATCGACATCCACGCCAGGGTAAAACCCAGCGGGATCAGCAGCACGCCGAAGACAAACTCACGGATGGTCCGGCCTCGGGAAATCCGCGCAATGAACAGGCCGACAAAGGGCGCCCAGGCAATCCACCAGGCCCAGTAAAACACGGTCCAGCCACCCAGCCAGTCGCGGGCTTCGTTATAGGCGTAGACATCGAAGCTCTTGCGCGGCAGCGCCCCGAGATAATCCCCCAGGTTCTGGATCAAGGTATTGAACAGGTGCTGGGTAGGCCCGGCGAACAGCACAAACAACAGCAGTGCACAGGCCAGGAACATATTGATGTCGGACATTACCCGCACACCCTTCTCGACCCCGGCCACCGCCACCGCTACCGCCGCGCCCATCATCAGGGTGATCAACGCCACCTGGACCCATTGGGTATGGGGAATACCGAATAGGTAATCCAGGCCCGAGTTCAGGTGCAGTACACCAAAGCCCATGTCGGCACCCAGGCCGAACACCGTGGCGATGATGCCGAAGCCATCCACGGCATAGCCGATGGGCCCGTTAATACGCTTGCCGATCAGCGGGTAGAGCGCTGAGCGCAGCGCCAACGGCAGGTTGTGCCGATAGGCGAAATAGGCCAGGGCCATACCGACGAAGGCAAACACCCCCCAGCCATGTAGGCCCCAGTGCAGGAACAGCAACTGCATGGCCTGACGACCGGCCTCGACCGTTCCAGCCTCCCCTTGCGGTGGCTGGAGCATGTGGGTCAGTGGTTCAGAGACGCAAAAGAAGAACAAGGTAATGCTGATGCCAGCGGCGAAGAGCATGCCGGCCCAGGACAAGTAGCTGAACTCGGGTTCGTCGTGGTCGGCACCGAGCTTGATCTTGCCGTAGCCGGACAAGGCGGTGACCACCACGAAGA
Source organism: Pseudomonas sp. UM16 (assembly GCF_050312595.1). Lineage (NCBI taxonomy): Bacteria > Pseudomonadati > Pseudomonadota > Gammaproteobacteria > Pseudomonadales > Pseudomonadaceae > Pseudomonas > Pseudomonas sp. UM16. The sequence goes on from NZ_JBNPJT010000005.1 coordinate 271,149, forward strand.
CCAGGTACAACGTCATCGCCAGCATGTAGTACCAGCCGACCGTGTTGGCCGCCCAGTTCTGCGCCGCCAGCAACCATTCGCCGGCCGCTTGCGGATTGCTGATGACCACCAGTCCGAAAATGAGGATAAAGCTCGCCGCGAAATAGAAAACCGGCGGATTCATGCGGATTTTGCCGCTAGGTAAGGAACTCGGCGCACCCATTAAATGTGCACCTCGACATGAAGGGAAAGGCTTGGATTGAACGGGTTCGGCAAAGGGTTTTCTCCTTTTGAACACCGGCAGCGGACCACCGTTTTAACTTGAACAAGCGTTCAAGTTAAACACGGATGGGGGTCGCGATGCGACCCAGTGCCGCAACTCAAGCCTGGGGCAAGGCCCTAAACACCATTGCGAATTTACTTTTGAGTGCCGTCATCATGCTGCAAATTGGCCTGGGTCAGGTTGCTGCCCGGAACGACGCTGCGGGTCAGCCAGACATTGCCACCGATGGTTGAACCCTTGCCAATGGTGATGCGTCCCAGAATTGTTGCGCCGGCATAGATCACCACATCGTCTTCGACGATCGGGTGACGCGGATGGCCTTTTAGCAACTGCCCGTCCTCGTCCGCCGGGAAGCGCTTGGCCCCCAAGGTCACGGCTTGGTAGATGCGTACCCGCTCACCAATGATTGCGGTTTCACCAATCACCACACCCGTACCATGGTCGATGAAGAAGCTTTTACCGATCTGAGCACCAGGATGAATGTCGATACCGGTAGCCGAATGCGCCAGCTCCGAACTGATCCGCGCCAGCAACGGCAGGCCAGAACGGTAGAGGTGGTGGGCCAGGCGATGATGGATCACCGCAAGAATGCCCGGGTAGCACAGCAACACCTCATCGACGCTGCGCGCCGCCGGGTCACCATGGAAAGCTGCCAGCACGTCAGTATCGAGGATGCTGCGCAAACCCGGCAGGGCCGCGGCGAAATCCTGAATCAGACGCAGCGCCTTGGCATCGACCTCAGCAGCATCGCACTTGCCTTGGCGAGCTACATAGCGCAGCTCCAGGCGCGCCTGGGCATGCAAAGCTGTCAGGGCTGAATCGAGGGTATGACCGACATAGAAATCTTCGCTTTCCTCGCGCAGGTCCACAGGCCCCAGGCGCATGGGGAAAAGCGCCCCACACAATTGCTCGAGGATGTGCCGCATGGCTTCGCGTGAAGGCAATTCCCGCCCCCCCTGCTCGCCACTGCTACGGCCATTGCTGCTGCGCCATTTGTCACGGGCGCTGCGCAAGCCGGCAACGATGCCCTGCAATTGCCAATGCCCTGTTTGCGCGTTCTCGCTCACGGTTACGTCTCCCTGTCGCTACGGTGAATGGAATGGAAATGCTGTCAGATCAGCACTCACTGTACGGCAAATGCTCTGAGGGGAAAAAATAATCCGTTATTCCAAAACGCAATAAAGCAGGCATAAGGCCGGAAGTTGCCCACTGACCGGAGGCTGCCTATAGTCGAATTTTCCCTTGCAGATGTGTTGCCATGATCGACCGACAGCTTTCCCGCTTCAATCGTCTGGACCTGCTTGGCGCGCCGACCGCGCTGGAAAAGTTGCACCGCCTCTCGGCCTGGGTCGGCCGAGACATTTATGTCAAACGTGACGATTGCACCCCCCTTGCTCTGGGCGGCAACAAACTGCGCAAGCTCGAATACCTGGCGGCCGACGCTTTGAGCAAAGGCGCCGATACCCTGGTCACGGCCGGTGCGATCCAGTCCAACCATGTGCGCCAGACCGCTGCGCTCGCCGCGCAATTGGGCCTGGGTTGTGCCGCACTGCTGGAGAATCCGATCGGCACCCATTCCCCGAACTACAAGGGCAACGGCAACCGCCTGTTGCTGGACCTGTTCGACGCCAAGGTCGAGCTTGTGGATAACCTCGACAATGCCGAACAACAACTGCAGGCCCTGGCAGTACGCCTGCACGCCAGTGGGCGCAAACCCTACATCGTGCCGATCGGTGGCTCAAACGCGCTCGGGGCGCTGGGCTACGTACGTGCAGGGCTGGAGCTTGCCGAACAGATCAAGCACGGCGGCCAGCGCTTTGCCGCTGTCGTGCTCGCCTCTGGCAGCGCTGGCACGCACAGTGGCCTCGCCCTGGCATTGGCTGAAGCCTTGCCAAAGTTGCCAGTGATTGGCGTCACCGTGTCACGCACCAATGAGGACCAACGCCCCAAGGTTCAGGGGCTTGCCGAGCGAACGGCCGAACTTCTTGGCGTGCACCTGCCCAAGCACTTCAAGGTCGAACTGTGGGACGAGTATTTCGCCCCACGCTATGGCGAGCCGAATGCCGGCACCCTCGCCGCGATTCGCCTTCTGGCCAGCCAGGAAGGATTACTGCTGGATCCGGTGTACACCGGCAAGGCCATGGCCGGCTTGCTCGACGGCATTGCTCGCCAGCGATTCAACGATGGCCCACTGATTTTCCTGCATACCGGTGGGGCACCGGCATTATTCGCCTACCCTGAGGTCTGGAACAGTTAATCAACTTATGCACTTACAGCATAAGAAAATGAATTTATATTATTTTTAAGCCTATTAGCGTCAACCTATAGTCGCCAGCCACTACACAACAACATTGGGGCTTCGTCATGACAGTAATCGGTAAACAGATTCTAAACGCAGGCGTCGCCCTGTTGCTCGGTGCCAGCCTGCTTGGCCAGGCGGTTGCGGGTGAGCAACTGAAATCCATCAAAGACAAGGGTGTGATCAGCGTTGGCCTGGAAGGCACTTACCCTCCGTTCAGTTTCGTCGATGCCGACGGCAAGCTGGCGGGTTTCGAGGTGGAGCTGTCCGAGGCCCTGGCCAAAGAACTGGGGGTCAAAGCCAAGCTGCAACCGACCAAATGGGATGGCATCCTCGCCGCCCTTGAGTCCAAGCGCCTGGACGTGGTGATCAACCAGGTGACTATTTCCGAGGAGCGCAAGAAGAAATACGACTTCTCCCAGCCTTACACCGTTTCCGGTATTCAGGCGCTGGTACTGACGAAAAAAGCCGCCGAGTTGAACATCAAGTCCGCTGCCGACCTGGGCGGAAAAAAGGTTGGGGTAGGCCTGGGTACCAACTACGAACAGTGGGTCAAAGCCAATGTACCGACCGCTGACGTGCGCACCTACGAAGACGATCCGACCAAGTTCCAGGAACTGCGTGTCGGGCGTATCGACGCGATCCTGATCGACCGTCTGGCCGCTCTGGAATACGCCAAAAAAGCCAAGGACACTACCGCCGCCGGTGACGCGTTCTCGCGCCAGGAAGCGGGTATAGCACTGCGCAAGGGTGAGCCGGAACTACTTGAAGCCCTGAACAAGGCACTGGATAAACTGCGTGCCGACGGCACCCTGGCCAAGTTGTCCCAGAAGTACTTTGGCGCCGACGTGACTCAATGATCGAAGACAGCCTGCAGCTTGCGCTGGACAGCGCGCCCTTTCTGCTTAGGGGCGCGTACTACACGGTCATCCTCAGCCTTGGCGGGATGTTCTTCGGGCTGTTACTGGGTTTCGGCCTGGCGCTGATGCGCCTGTCGTCGCTCAAGCTGCTGAGCTGGACGGCGCGGGTCTATGTGTCGTTCTTCCGTGGCACACCGTTGCTGGTCCAGCTGTTTATGATCTATTACGGCTTGCCGCAGTTGGGTATCGAACTGGACCCGCTACCCGCGGCGCTGATCGGCTTCTCTCTGAATATGGCGGCCTACGCCTGTGAAATCCTCCGCGCGGCAATCGGCTCCATTGATCGTGGCCAGTGGGAAGCGGCCGCCAGTATTGGCATGACGCGTGGCCAGGCCATGCGCCGGGCGATCCTGCCTCAGGCTGCACGCACTGCCTTGCCACCGCTGGGCAACAGCTTTATCTCCCTGGTCAAGGACACCGCCCTGGCCGCGACCATCCAGGTCCCGGAACTGTTCCGCCAGGCGCAGCTGATCACCGCCCGCACTTTCGAAATCTTCACCATGTACCTTGCCGCCGCACTGATCTACTGGGTGTTAGCCAGCGTTCTCGCGCACTTGCAGAACCGCCTGGAAGCGCGGGTCAACCGACACGACCAGGAGTCCTGAGGCATGATTGTGGTAGAGCAGCTGAGCAAACAGTTCAATGGCCAGACGGTGCTCAAGGACATCAGCCTCAAGGTCGAAGCAGGCGAAGTCATCGCCATCATCGGCCCCAGCGGCTCCGGCAAAACCACCTTCCTGCGCTGCCTTAATCTACTGGAAACCCCCAGCAGCGGCCGTATTCAGGTCGGTGATGTGGAGATCGATGCCAACCGCCCGCTCAAGCAGCAGCAAGGCTTGATCCGCAAGCTGCGTCAGCAGGTTGGCTTCGTGTTCCAGAACTTCAACCTGTTTCCCCATCGCACCGCGCTGGAAAACGTCATCGAAGGCCCATTGGTGGTCAAGAAGACGCCTCGCGAGCAGGCCGTTGCCCTGGGCATGAAGCTGTTGGCCAAAGTCGGGCTGAGTGGCAAGGAAGATTCCTATCCACGCAAGTTGTCCGGTGGCCAGCAACAGCGGGTGGCAATAGCCCGCGCCCTGGCGATGGAGCCTGAGGTGATTCTGTTTGACGAGCCAACCTCGGCCCTGGACCCGGAACTGGTTGGTGAAGTGCTGGCAACCATTCGCGGCCTGGCGGAAGAACGCCGCACGATGATCATCGTCACCCATGAGATGAGCTTTGCCCGTGATGTCGCCAACCGAGTGATCTTTTTCGACAAGGGGGTGATTGTCGAACAGGGCGAGGCCCGAGCGCTGTTCGCTCACCCTAAGGAAGAGCGCACCCGTCAGTTCCTCGGCAAGTTCCTCGGCACCCAGAACACCGGGTACTGAGTTCCCCACCAGACCCTGGCCCCTCCTTCAGCCCCAGACTTTCCCTATGGCTGTAGTCCTATTCCGAAGTTCGCCGCTACCGAGCAAATGGCAATCGATGGGCTTGTTCCTGCGCGTCAGCTGGCCAATAACCGCCAATCCTGCCGATGCTCATGCCAAGGATGCGCACCATGCCCGATGTCAGCCAAGGACCCGAACTGTCTCCACCCGCCCTGCCCGGTATTAATCCTGCCGGTATCGGCCGCTACAGTGCCGCCCGATTGAGGGCACGCGTAAACATTGAGCCGCCCATGGAAGCCGGCGATCTATTGGCCATGTTCTGGGGCCAACGCTTTGTCGCCGCACACACGCTGCAGGTTCACCAGCCGGATGGCAGTGTCGACTTCCGTATACCTGGCATATTGCTGCACAACGGTATCCAACGCCTGCACTACCGCCTGCTCAAGCCGGGCTGTCGGCCGTTGCGCTCACCTGAACTGCACGTACTGGTCAAACTCGACTGCCCAGGCGGCAGCGATGCCCGCGAGCACTTACAACCTTTACAACTGAATAGCCGATTACGTCGTGAGGGCCTGTTCCTGAACGACCTGAACGACGATCTACCCTGCTCCCTGGCCCCTTATCGACACATGGCCGAAGGTGACAGCATCACCTTGCGCTGGGGCGATCTACGCCTGGACCTACCGGCACTGAAGCAGAGTCAGGTCGGCAACCCGCTGCAGGCGAAAATTCCTTTGTCATTGATTCAGGAAAGCGGGCCTGACCCACACCTGGACCTGAGTTACTGCATTCTCGACCGGGTCGGAAATCGATCGCAGTGGGCGCCGGCCGTGCAGCTACGGGTGTTCGCCAAACGGCCAATGAGTACTTCTATATATATTCCTAAAAGTTAGTTTATTTAATTTTTATACAGCATTAGGGTATATGAACCGGACCACCGGACCAGCGCATTTCAGTCGGCGCAGCCTGCGCCGACCTTTCCAATACGTGAGGTAAGGTATGGTCAGGAACACAATCCCCCCAGTGCGTAACGCCAAGACATTGAGTGCAGCCAGGGAGCAGTGCTGATGTCCAGTCTGGCAGAAACCAATGTCCACAGTGATCTGGACAGCGCCCCGTTGCTGTTGCCCGCCAAGGTGCTGCGCAGTGACGCTGAAGCCGTGCAGGCTGCCCATGAGTTGGCCGAAGTAGCCCGCAGTCAGGCCGCTCGCCGCGACCAGCAACGCAAGCTGCCCTGGGCAGAAATCGAACAGTTCACCCGCAGCGGCCTGGGTAGTATTTCCATTCCCCGCGAGCATGGCGGCGCACAGGTGTCCTTCGTCACCATCGCTGAAGTGTTTCGCATCATCAGCGCCGCCGACCCGGCGCTGGGACAAATTCCGCAAAACCAGTTTGGCATGCTGCAACTGCTCAAAGGCACTGCCAACGCGCGGCAGCAAGAGCTGCTGTTCAAATCGGTACTCGACGGCTGGCGGATCGGCAATGCCGGGCCGGAGCGCAGCAGCAAGCACACCTTGGAGCTTAAGGCACGGATCAGTCGTGAGGGTGATCACTATCTGCTCAGTGGCGAAAAGTTCTATTCCACCGGCGCCTTGTTCGCCCATTGGGTGGCCGTCAAAGCCCTGAACGATGACGGTCGTCAGGTATTGGCATTTGTTCGTCGCGGCACGCCTGGGCTGCGTATCGTCGATGACTGGTCTGGATTCGGCCAGCGCACCACCGCCAGCGGCACCGTGCTGCTCGACCGGGTTCAGGTCGATGCCGAGCTGGTCATCGACAACTGGCGCCAGAATGAGGTGCCGAATATCCAGGGCGCCGCCTCGCAGCTAATCCAGGCCGCCATTGATCTGGGCATCGCCGAAGCCGCCGTGGCCGACGCTATCGCCTTTGTGCGCGAACGCTCACGGCCATGGATCGATGCCCAGGTCGAGCGCGCCAGCGATGACCTCTACGTGATCGCCGATATCGGTCGCCTGCAACTTGAGCTGCATGCCGCCCAGGCTTTGCAGAGCAAGGCCGCGCGCACCCTTGATGAGGTCAACGCAGCCCCCGTGGATGCCGCTGCGGCAGCCCGTGCCTCGATTGCGGTGGCCGAAGCCAAGGTGTTGACCACTGAGGTCGCCCTGCTGGCCAGCGAGAAGCTGTTCGAACTGGCCGGCAGCCGCGCCACCCTCGCCGAGTTCGGCCTCGACCGGCACTGGCGCAATGCCCGCGTGCACACCCTGCACGACCCAGTGCGCTGGAAATACCACGCCGTTGGCGCCTATCACCTCAACGGTACCTTGCCTGCCCGGCATTCCTGGATCTGACCAGACCTCTGGAGCCTATTTATGAGCCTTCTGCCGCAACCGCACGAAAACGTCGCGGTCATTCACACTGACGCCCAGGCTTTGCAAGTTGCCGAAGAACTGGCTGGCGAGCTGCGCCGTGACAGCATCCTGCGCGACCGCGAACGCCGCCTGCCTCATCCGGAACTGGCGCTGTTCTCGCGTTCCGGCCTGTGGGCCATCAGCGTGCCCAAAGCCCTTGGGGGTGCCGGTGTCTCCAACGTCACCCTGGCCAAAGTAATCGCGCGCATCGCCCAGGCCGATGCTTCCCTCGGCCAGATTCCACAAAACCATTTCTATGCCCTGGAAGTGCTGCGGGTAAACGGCAGCCTGCAGCAACAGCAGCGCCTTTACGCTGAAGTGCTGGCCGGCAAACGCTTCGGAAATGCCCTGGCCGAACTTGGTACCAAAACCGCCCATGATCGTACTACGGCGCTAAACCGTGACGGTGACGGCTACCGCATCAACGGGCGCAAGTTCTACGCCACGGGTGCCCTATATGCCCAACGCATTCCCACCTCGGTGGTCGACGAACACGGTGTGCAACACCTGGCTTTCGTGCCAGCCGAAAGCACCGGGTTGCGGGTCGTCGACGACTGGAGCGGCTTCGGCCAGCGCACCACCGGCAGCGGTTCGGTGCTGTTTGAGAATGTCTGGGTCGCCGCCGAGGATGTAATTCCCTTCCAGAGCGCCTTCGAACGGCCAACTACTGTCGGCCCACTGGCACAGATACTTCATGCCGCGATCGACACCGGCATCGCCCGCGCCGCCTACGAAGATGCACTGCAGTTTGTGCGCAGCCGCAGCCGACCGTGGATCGATGCAGGCATCGACAAAGCCAGCGACGACCCGCTGACCCTGAAGTCCTTTGGTCATCTGGCGATCCGCTTGCACGCTGCTGAAGCCCTACTTGAACGTGCCGGTGAGTTCCTCGACCAGGCTCAGGCTGAAACCAACGCCAGCACCGTGGCCGCAGCCTCCATTGCCGTCGCTGAAGCGCGGGCGATCAGCACCGAAATCTCCCTGGCCGCCGGCAGTACCCTGTTCGAACTGGCGGGCAGTCAGGCCACCCTTGCCGAACATGGCCTGGACCGCCACTGGCGCAACGCCCGCGTACATACCTTGCACGACCCAGTGCGCTGGAAATACCACGCCATTGGCAACTACTACCTCAACGATGAAAACCCACCGCTGCGGGGGACCATCTGATGGCCAAGAAAAAGATCCTCCTCAATGCCTTCAACATGAACTGCATTGGCCACATCAATCACGGCTTGTGGACCCACCCACGCGACACTTCAAGCCAGTACAAAACTCTGGAGTACTGGACCGAACTGGCCCAACTGCTGGAACGCGGGCTATTCGACGGGCTGTTCATCGCCGATATCGTCGGTGTTTACGACGTCTACCAGAACAACATCGACGTGCCGCTCAAGGAGTCGATCCAGCTACCGGTCAACGACCCTTTGCTGCTGGTATCGGCCATGGCCGCCGTGACCCGCCACCTGGGCTTTGGCCTGACCGCCAACCTGACCTACGAAGCGCCGTACCTGTTCGCCCGCAAACTCTCGACCCTCGACCACCTGAGCCGTGGCCGGGTCGGCTGGAACATTGTCACCGGCTATCTGGACAGCGCCGCCCGGGCCATGGGCCTGGAGCAACAAACCGAACACGACCGCCGTTACGACCAGGCCGATGAATACATGCAGGTGCTGTACAAGCTGCTCGAAGGCAGTTGGGAGCACGACGCGGTGGCCAACGACCGCCAGCAGCGCATCTACGCCAGGCCGGACAAAGTGCACAAGGTGCGTCATCAGGGCGAGTTCTATCGGGTCGAGGGTTACCACCTGTGCGAGCCTTCGCCACAGCGCACCCCGGTGCTGTTCCAGGCGGGCAGCTCCGAGCGCGGCCTGGGGTTTGCCGGCAACCACGCCGAATGCGTATTCATCAGTGGCCAGACCAAGGCCGGCACCCGTGCCCAGGTCGACAAGGTGCGTGCGGCGGCCGTGGCGGCCGGACGTGATTCCGAGGCGATCAAGGTGTTCATGGGCCTTACCGTGATTGTCGCCCGCAGCGAGGAGCAAGCCTGGGCCAAGCACGCCGAGTATCTGCGCTACGCCAGTGCCGAAGCAGGCGTTGCACATTTCGCCAGCTCCACCGGCATCGACTTTGCCGCCTACGAGCTGGATGAGCCAATCCAGTATGTGCACAGCAATGCCATCCAGTCGGCGACCAAAACCCTGCAGAACAACGACTGGACCCGGCGCAAGTTGCTCGACCAGCACGCATTGGGCGGCCGCTATATCACTCTGGTCGGCTCTCCAACCCAAGTTGCCGACGAACTGGAAAGCTGGATCGCTGAAACCGGCCTGGACGGCTTCAACCTGACCCGTACCGTAACCCCGGAAAGCTATGTCGACTTCATCGACCTGGTGATCCCCGAATTGCAACGTCGTGGCGCCTACAAGACCGCCTACGAACCAGGCAGCCTGCGCGAAAAACTGTTCGCCACGGATCAGCCTCTGTTGCCTGCCGACCATCCCGGCGCCGGCTATCGCCACACCACCCTGACTGGAGCGCCACAGCATGCTTAAGACTTTTTTTGCCCGTCCTGTCGCGGCCCTGCTGCTGACTCTGGGCTTATCCGCAATTACCCAGGCGGCCGACGCCCCGTTGAAAATCGGCACCACCGCTGCGTTTGCCATCCCGTTGGAAGCGGCTGTCAGTGAAGCGAAGAAACAGGGCCTGAGCGTCGAGCTGATCGAGTTCAGCGACTGGATCGCGCCGAATGTCAGCCTGGCCAGCGGCGACATCGACGTGAACTACTTCCAGCACATCCCGTTCCTGGAGAACGCCAAGGCCGCTGCTGGTTTTGATTTGGTGCCCTACGCACCGGGGATCATCAACAACGTCGGCTTATATTCGAAGCACTACAAAAGCTTCGACGAACTGCCCAAGGGCGCGAGCGTGGCCATCGCCAATGACCCGATCAACAGCGGCCGCGGCCTGCAGTTGCTGGCCAAGGCCGGCCTGATTACCCTCAAGCCGGGCGTTGGCTACAAAGCCAGCGAAGAAGACATCGTCGCCAACCCCAAGCAATTGAAGATCCTTCAGGTCGAAGCGGTGCAACTGGTACGGGCCTACGATGATGCGGACGTGGTTCAGGGCTATCCGGCCTATATCCGCCTGGCCAATACCTTCGATGCCACCTCCGCGCTGTTGTTCGATGGCCTCGACCACAAGGAATACGTGATCCAGTTCGTCATCCGCCCGCAAACCAAGGGCGATCCGCGCCTGGCCAAGTTCATCGATATTTACCAGCACTCGCCCGCCGTGCGGGCCGCCCTGGAAAAAACCCACGGCAAACTTTACCAACCGGGCTGGGAGAGCTGAAATGAACGCCGCCACCGCCCTTTCGCCCTCTTCGGCATCGCAGCCTCATGCGCAACAACGGCTCCTTCGGCCTGAACTAAGCAACGCCCATGTGCGCTTCATCGGCCTGGGCAAGACGTATCCGGGGCAAACCACACCGGCACTTGACGCTATTGATCTGAACATCCAGCGCGGCGAAATCTTCGGCATAATCGGGCGCAGTGGCGCTGGCAAATCGTCGCTGATCCGCACCATCAATCGACTAGAGCAACCGAGCGCAGGCCGGGTGCTGATCGACCAGATCGACATCGGCGAATTCGACCAAGACCGCTTGGTACAACTGCGCCGACGTATCGGCATGATCTTCCAGCATTTCAACCTGATGTCGGCCAAGACGGTCTGGCAGAACGTCGAACTGCCACTCAAGGTTGCCGGCGTGCCCAAGGTCCAGCGCCAACGCAAGGTGGCCGAGTTGCTGGAACTGGTCGGCCTTGAGCAGAAACATCACGCCTATCCCACACAGTTGTCGGGCGGGCAAAAGCAGCGCGTCGGCATCGCCCGGGCGCTGGTACACGACCCGGATATCCTCCTCTGCGATGAGGCCACCTCGGCGCTCGATCCGGAAACGACCGCCTCCATTCTTGAGTTGCTGCGCGACATCAACCAGCGCCTGGGCCTGACCATCGTGCTGATTACCCACGAGATGGCCGTCATCCGCGATATCTGCCAACGGGTAGTTGTACTCGAGCGCGGACGCATTGTTGAGCAGGGCGCAGTCTGGCGGGTGTTCGGCGATCCTCAGCATGAGGTCAGCAAGACCTTGCTTGCGCCTTTGCAAGCAGCCATGCCAGCCACATTTCAGGCTCGCCTGCAGCCCCAGGCAAACAGCGCCGAAGCGGCCCTGGTGCTGGATCTTAAGGTCAGCGGCAGTGATCAACAGGCCCCAGAGTTATCCACATTGTTCAGCAGCCTAGGTGGCCAGATCCGTTTGCTGCAAGGCGGCATCGAAGCCATTCAAGGCAGGCCGCTGGGGCGGCTGGTGCTGTCGGTGAGCAACTCCCCAAACAGCCATGAACACATCATCCAACGTGCCCGGCAATGGGCAACGCAAGTAGAGGTACTGGGCTATGTGGACTGAGCGTCTGCTGCAAGGAGTACTCGATACCCTGCTGATGGTCGGGGTGTCATCGTTGATCGCCTTGTTGGCCGGAATACCGTTGGCGGTCATCCTCGTTACCAGCGGCAAGGGTGGAATCTTCGAAGCCCCAATCCTGAACCGGGTGCTCGGTGCCTTCGTTAACCTGTTCCGCTCGATCCCGTTCCTGATCCTGATGGTCGCCCTGATTCCGTTCACGCGCCTGATCGTTGGTACCACCTACGGCGTCTGGGCGGCCGTGGTGCCGTTGACCATTGCCGCCACGCCGTTTTTCGCAAGGATCGCCGAAGTCAGCTTGCGTGAAGTCGATCATGGCCTGATCGAAGCCGCCCAGGCCATGGGCTGCCGACGCTGGCATATCGTCTGGCACGTGTTGCTGCCCGAAGCCCTGCCAGGCATCGTCGGCGGCTTCACCATCACCTTGGTGACCATGATCAACTCCTCGGCCATGGCCGGAGCCATTGGTGCAGGCGGGCTGGGCGACATCGCTTACCGTTACGGCTACCAACGCTTCGACAGCCAGATCATGCTCACCGTGATTGTCATGCTGGTAGTGCTGGTGGCGTTGATTCAGCTGGGTGGGGATCGCTTGGCCAAAGGTCTGAACAAACGCTGACCCCTTGTAGAAATCGACTTATTCCAAAAACAACTAAGCAAATTACCTTTTGATATAAATTCGTTCGTTTTCATGCTGTTAGCATTTCTGTTCGCAATCGCACACAGAGGCGATGCCCCGCTTTTTCTCTGGAGCTCCAATGAATCTGCCGCTGTCACTTAATCTGCTGGCGTTCCTGGCATTGCTGCTAGGCCTGGCACAAACCCGTCATGGCAACTGGAGCCTGGCCAAAAAGGTCCTGGTCGGCCTGGTGCTCGGCGTGCTGTTCGGTGCCGCCCTGCACGCCATTTATGGCGCTGGCGACCCGATCCTCAAAGCCACCATCAGCTGGCTCGATCTGGTCGGCAACGGTTATGTGCAATTGCTGCAGATGATCGTCATGCCCCTGATCTTCGCCTCGATCCTCAGCGCCGTGGCCCGTCTACACAATGCCTCGTCACTGGGCAAGATCAGCTTTCTGACCATTGGTACCCTGCTGTTCACCACGGCCATTGCTGCACTGATCGGTATTGCCCTGACCAACCTGTTCGGCCTGACTGCCGAAGGCCTGGTGGCCGGCACCGCCGAAACCGCACGGATGCAGGCGATCCAGAGTGACTACGTGGGCAAGGTCGCTGACCTGAATATCCCGCAGTTGCTGCTGTCGTTCATTCCGAGCAACCCAGTTGGCGATCTAGCCCGAGCCAAACCGACGTCGATCATCAGCGTGGTGATCTTTGCCGTGTTCCTCGGCATGGCTGCCCTGCAGTTGCTCAAGGATGACGCGGACAAGGGCAACCGCGCCCTGGCCGCCATCGACACCCTGCAAGCCTGGGTCATGCGCCTGGTGCGTCTGGTGATGAAACTCACCCCGTATGGCGTCCTGGCACTGATGACCAAGGTGGTCGCCAGCTCGAACCTGGACGACATCCTCAAGCTCGGTAGCTTCGTCGTGGTCTCATACATCGGCCTGGGCTTGATGTTCGTGGTGCATGGTGTGTTGCTGGCGATCAGCGGCGTCAACCCGCTGCGCTTCTTCCGCAAGGTCTGGCCGGTACTGACCTTTGCCTTCACCAGCCGCTCCAGCGCTGCCAGCATCCCGCTGAGCATTGAAGCGCAAACCCGTCGCCTGGGTATTCCACAGTCGATCGCCAGCTTTGCTGCCTCGTTCGGTGCGACCATTGGCCAGAACGGCTGTGCCGGCCTGTATCCGGCGATGCTGGCGGTGATGGTAGCGCCGGCCGTAGGCATCAACCCGCTCGACCCACTGTGGATCGCAACCCTGGTGGCCATCGTGACCCTGAGTTCGGCCGGTGTGGCCGGTGTCGGTGGCGGTGCGACCTTTGCTGCGCTGATTGTGCTGCCGGCCATGGGCTTGCCGGTGGAACTGGTCGCCTTGCTGATCTCGGTTGAACCGCTGATCGACATGGGCCGTACAGCGTTGAACGTCAATGGTTCGATGACGGCAGGGGCGATTACCAGCCAGATGCTCAAACAGACTGATCGTCAGACGTTGAACACTGACGAGCATGCCGAGCTGAGCCATAGTTGAGATTCAAATCCGCTCCTGCAAACAACCGTAGGAGCGGATTTATCCGCGAAGGAAGGCAAAGCCTTTCTACGCTTCCAACGTCAGACTTTCTCCCAAACCTCAAAGTGATACGCCGGCTTCTCTCCCTCTGCCGGATTCTCCTGGCTCGAAGCCAACTTCCACTGCGCCGAATCGAACTCAGGAAACCACGCATCCCCCTCCGGGCTCAGCTCCACTCGTGTCAGGTACAAGCGGTCCGCCAGGCCACGCTCAATCGCCTGGGTATACAGCTGCGCACCACCAATCAGCATCAGCTCATCAACACCCTGCGCCAGCGCCCACTGTTCGGCGCGCACCATCGCCTCATCCAGCGAAGCGAACACCTCGGCACCTTCGAGCTGCAGCCCAGACTGGCGGCTGACCACCAGGTTCAAGCGCCCAGGCAATGGCCGGCCGAGCGAATCCCAGGTCTTGCGGCCCATGATGATCGGCTTGCCCAGCGTAGTCGCCTTGAAATATTTGAAATCCCCCGGCAAATGCCAGGGCATGCTGTTGTCGATGCCGATTACGCGGTTCTCGGCGAGCGCCGCGATCAGGCTGAGGGGAAGTGATGTTTTCATGTCGGCGAGGATAGCAAAGCCCGATCTTCGATGCCTGGGTTATGCTTTGAGCTGAATTGATCAATGGAAGACCGTGTGACTGCACTGACAGACCTGGACAAACGCTGGCTCACTGAAGCGGTACGCCTGCGCGAGGAACATGCAGGCCCCCTGGAGGATCAGCAAGCCAATCGCCGTGCCCGCCAACTGGGCGGCGATCTGCCAACGCGCATCGAACAGCGTGCTTTATGGCTGGCCGAACGCGACGGCATGCGCAGTGCCCTGCAGCACTGGAAGCAAGGTGCACGGTTGGCGCTGGCGCTGTTGCTAGTGATGGCCGTTGTCAGCGGCGCTGGCCTGGCCCTGGCCGCCTTGGGTGACAGCCAACGCCCGGTCAATGTGTTCTGGGCCCTGGGTAGCCTGCTGGGTTTGAACCTGGTGTTGTTGCTGGGATGGGCTCTGGGTTTTTTCTTTGCAGGCGAGCAAGGCGCAACGTTGGGCAAGTTGTGGTTGTGGCTGAGTGAGAAATTCGCCCGCGATGCCCAGGCCGCGCATTTAGCCCCCGCCCTGCTGGTCCTGCTGCAACGGCAAAAGCTCAACCGCTGGCTGCTTGGCCTGCTGGTACATGGCCTGTGGCTGGTGGCCTTGAGTACAGCGCTGGTGATGCTGCTGGTGCTGCTCGCCACCCGCCGTTATGGCTTCGTGTGGGAGACCACCATCCTCGGCGCCGACACCTTCGTCGGACTGACCAAAGCCCTCGGCGCTGTGCCAGCCCTGCTCGGTTTCAATGTGCCTGACATCGCCATGATCCGCGCCAGTGGCGCCAGCCAACCCGCCCTGGAACTGGCTCGCCAAGCCTGGGCCAGCTGGCTGCTCGGGGTGTTGCTGGTGTTTGGCATCTTCCCGCGCCTGGCGCTCGCGGCGCTGTGCCTATGGCGCTGGCGCAGCGGCCGTAAGCGCTTACATTTGGACCTCAACCTGCCCGGCTACAGCCAACTGCGCGAGGCGCTGATGCCCAGTAGCGAACGCCTGGGCATCAACGACGCGGCGCCCGATGCCTTGCCACAGATCATCCGCGGCATCGGCGACACACACAGTAATGGCGCTTTGCTGGTCGGTCTTGAATTGGATGACACGCGACCCTGGCCACCGACGCTGCCAAAGTCCGTCAGCGATGCTGGCATCCTCGACAGCCGTGAATCACGTAACAAGCTGCTTGAGCAGCTCAGCCGCTTCCCACCAGCGCGCCTGGCCATTGCCTGCGACCCGCGCCGCTCACCCGACCGCGGTAGCTTGGCACTGCTCGCCGAACTTGCGCGCAATGCCGGTGAGACGCGGATCTGGTTGCTGCAAGCGCTGCCCGGCCAGGCGCTGGACGCCGACCGCCTGGGTGATTGGCATCAGGCCCTTGAGCAGCTCGGCTTGCACTATGCCGACAGCGCCCCACTGACCTGGCTGGAGCATGGCCATGACTAAGCCGCTGAAACTGGCCGTGGTCGGCCATACCAACGTCGGCAAAACTTCGCTACTGCGCACCCTGACTCGCGATGTCGGCTTTGGTGAAGTGTCCCATCGGCCGAGCACAACGCGCCATGTTGAAGGCGCACGGCTGTCGGTCGACGGCGAACCTTTGCTCGAGCTCTACGACACTCCTGGCCTGGAAGACGCCATTGCCCTGCTCGACTACCTCGAACGCCTGGAGCGGCCAGGCGAGCGCCTCGACGGCCCGGCTCGGCTAGAGCGCTTTTTGCAAGGCAGTGAAGCGCGCCAACGCTTCGAACAGGAAGCCAAGGTGTTGCGCCAGCTGCTGGCCAGCGATGCCGGGCTGTATGTCATCGATGCCCGCGAGCCGGTGCTGGCCAAGTACCGGGATGAACTGGAAGTGCTCGCCAGCTGCGGCAAGCCGCTGCTGCCAGTGCTTAATTTTGTCGCCAGCAGCGACCATCGCGAGCCTGACTGGCGCGAAGCCCTGGCCCGCCTGGGGTTGCATGCGCTGGTGCGTTTCGACAGCGTCGCACCACCGGAAGATGGCGAACGACGCCTCTACGAAAGCCTGGCATTGATGCTGGAAAAGTCTCGCCCGGCATTGCAGCGGCTGATCGACGACCAGCAGGCTCAGCGCCAGGCCCGCCAACTGAGCGGAAAACGCCTGATTGCCGAACTGCTGCTCGATTGCGCTGCCTGTCGACGCAGCGTAATGGCGGAATCTGGCGCCGAAGCTGTGGCCATAGAGGCCTTGCGCAAAGACGTCCGCCAGCGAGAACAACGCTGCGTCGAGGCCTTGCTCAAGCTGTACGCTTTTCGCAAGGACGATGCCAGTGCCAGCGAACTGCCGCTGCTGGATGGGCGTTGGGGCGATGATTTGTTTAATCCCGAGACGCTCAAACTGCTGGGGGTGCGCCTTGGCAGCGGAGTGGCCGCCGGTGCGGCGGCGGGCGCCGGTGTCGATCTGCTGGTCGGCGGTCTGACCCTGGGCGCTGCGGCGCTGGCTGGAGCCATAGCCGGCGGGGCATTGCAGACCGCGCGCAGCTACGGTTCACGGCTGCTCGGCAAGCTCAAGGGGCAACGCGAACTAACCGTGGATGACGGCGTGCTACGGCTGTTAGCCCTGCGTCAGCATCAGTTGATTCAGGCGCTGGACAACCGCGGTCATGCGGCGATGGAGCGGATCAAGCTAAGCGCGCCGCAGGAGCAGAGCTGGCGTGAAGGCAAGCTGCCGGATGCGTTGAGCAAAGCGCGCGCGCATCCGCAGTGGTCGTCGCTCAATCCAGGGGCCCGGCTCAATCAGGCTGAGCGCCAGGAGCAGATCGACTTGTTAGTGCAGGAGCTTTAGGGCCTTAGCCTTGAGCACATCCAGGTCAATCACCGGCACATGCGTCTCCTTGGCCAGCTCATCCCACTCACGCATGCGCAGGCTCACGCTGCACAGCGGGTCACGCTCGAAGGCATCGGCTTCGGCGTCGCTCATCACCCCACCTTGATATGCCAGCGTGCGCCGGCTGGCCTCACTCAAGCGCTGGTAGTAACCCGGTTTACGCAGCGTCAGATACCGCTTGGCCTCAACGTGGTACTGCACCAGGGTCGCCAGACGTTCGCTGAAACCGCAGCGGCGCAAGTACTCAGCGCCGACCTTTTCATGGCTGACTACCCCGTAACCCCCCATGTCACCTTCAGCGCCGCCGCAAATGTGGCCTATGTCATGGAAGAATGCCGCCAGCACCACTTCATCATCAAAGCCTTCGTCCAGGGCCAACTGCGCCGCCTGGGACATGTGCTCCAACTGTGAAACCGGCTCGCCGATGTAATCTTCATCGCCGTGCTGCTGGTACAGGGCGAAGAGTTCGCTGACAACCTGTTCGGCCGTTCTCATTGTTATCCCCTCATACAATGTCGTTAAACAGTCGAGCGACATGCCGCTCAGCCAGCGCCGGACCGACGCTCATGCCCACGCCGCTGTGCATCAACGCTGCGCTGACGCCTGGCGCCACCTGCAACAGCGAAAACGCTCCGGGACCGCCAGAACCATAGACGCCTTGCCAGCGTTCGACCACCTCGATACGACCGCCGAGGGTGTGTTCGGCCAGCTCGATCATCCAGTTGTCCACCTGCTCGGCATTGAACGGCGAAGGATCGCTGCCATAGGCATGGGAGTCGCCAATGATCAGTTCACCATGGGGCGTAGGGCTGATTAGCAGGTGAATACCGTGTTCCATCAGATGCGGGCTGTTGCTCTGCAGTTGCGCCTTGAGTGCTTGTGCCTGCGGCAGGTCGGCGAAAGCGCCGTAATGCACGCAACTGAGCCCCGTCAGCAGCGCATGTTGCAGGTCCAGCTTGAAACGTGGGCGTGCACGTAGCATCTGCAAGCGGCAGACCTGTGGCTGCAGCGTGGCAATAGGCTCGGCGAGCAGGGTCTGATAGTCATGCCCAGAACAGACCACGATCTGCCCGGCGCTGAAATCACCAGCGGTGGTCGATACTTTTCCAGGCTGGATATCGCGCACCAGGGTGGAGAAATGAAACTGCACATCCAGTTCCTGCTGCAGGAAACGGATCAGTGTCGGGATAGCTTCGCGGAAGTACAGTTGCTGGTCATCCAAACCGCGCAAAGCAGCGCGATGATGGCGAAACTGGCCACCATACAGGTCATTCAGGGCAGCGCCTGACAACAGTTCGACCTTGTAGCCGTGTTCCACAGCCCGCTCGGCACAGAAAGCTTCCAGCAGCTCCTGTTCAAGGGCGGTGCGTGCGAACAACAGCGAACCATTGCTCTTCAATTCGAAACCGGCCTGACGCGACCAGTGCGCCCAGATCCCGCGGCTGGCCTTGGCCAGCTCAAGCATGTCGCCCGGTGGCTGGCCGGTGACCAGTGCCTGGCCGAAGTTGCGTACCGACGCGCCAAGAGGGGTGGCGGTGCGCTCGAATACCCGCACCTTGAGGCCACGGCGGGCAGCAGCGTAGGCATGCGAAAGGCCAAGAATGCCGGCGCCGACAATCAGTAGATCGGTCATCTCAGATTCCTTCAAAAATTGCAGCGGCCTCATCGCAAGGCCAGCTCCCACAGAAATCGTTGTAGGAGCCGGCCTTGCCGGCGATGAAGCCAACCCGGTATTACTGCTGCGCTACCTTCTCCGACTTACCGTCATAGCGCTTACGCCATTCGGCCAGGATGGTGTCGCGGTTCTTCGAGGCCCAGGCAAAATCGTTCTTGATCAGGCGCTGTTCGTAGTCAGCCGGGAGTTCGGTCTGCGGCTTGGCAATCCCCGGCTGGGCGAGTACGGCGAAGTTTTCCTTGTACAGTTCCATTCCCGCCGGGCTAGCCGAGAAGTCGGCCAGGCGCTTGGCCGCGTCTTCATGCTTGCTGCCCTTGAGCACGGCAGTGGCTTCGATTTCCCAACCCAGGCCTTCCTTCGGCAGAACGATGTCCAGCGGCGCGCCCTGGCGCTTGAGCTGCACAGCCGGGTACTCGAAAGAGATACCAATCGGGAACTCCCCGGCTGCCGCCAACTTGCACGGCTTGGAGCCGGAGTGAACGTACTGGCCGATGTTCTGGTGCAGGTCATCCATGTACTGCCAGCCCTGTTTCTCGCCGAAGGTCTGCAGCCAGGCACTGACATCGAGGAAACCAGTACCGGACGACGCCGGGTTAGGCATGACGATCTTGCCCTTGTACTCAGGCTTGGTCAGGTCCTGCCAGCTCACCGGCTTGGTCAGGCCCTGCTTCTCGGCTTCGATGGTGTTGAAACAGATGGTCGCCGCCCAGACATCCATGCCGACCCAAGCCGGTGGGTTGGCGGCATCGCGGTAGTTGCTGCCAATCTTGTCCAGATCCTTCGGCGCGTAGCTTTGCAGCATGCCCTGCTGGTCGAGAATCGCCAGGCTGGAAGCGGCCAGGCCCCACACCGCATCAGCCTGCGGACGGTCTTTTTCGGCCAGCAGTTTGGCGGTGATGATGCCGGTGGAATCGCGTACCCACTTGATCTCGATATCCGGGTTGGCCTTTTCGAAGGCCTGCTTGTAACTCTTCAGTTGCTCCGCTTCAAGCGCGGTGTAGACCGTCAGCTGAGTCTCGGCGGCAGTGGCCTGCAGGCTGAACGCAGTGAGGACGGCAGCGGCAAGAGCAAGTGGCTTGAACATGGTGCGGTTCCTTTGAACAGTACAGGGTTGGGTAAGGCAATCATTGGCCCGGCGCGCGCTGGCGCCAGGCTTGAGAACGTTGCAGCAGGCCACGCGAGGCCCAGGCCAGGAGCAGTGAAACGGTGGCGCTGGTGAGCAGAATCAGGGTCGACATCGCTGCCGCACCGCCGACGTTGCCAGCATCGTCCATGTTCAATACGGCGACGGCGGCGAGGATGGTGTCGGGGCTGTAAAGGAAGATCGCCGCCGACACGGTGGTCATTGCCGAGACGAACAAGTAGCGAATGATGTCCAGCAACGCCGGCAGGCAGATCGGTACGGTGACCCGCAGAAAGTGGCGGTACAGCGGTGCCTTGAGCGACAGCGCAGCCGCTTCGAATTCGCCATCGAGCTGACGCAGGGCGGTGGTCGCGGTCATGTTTGCGGTGGTCAGGTAGTGCGCAATGGTGCACACCACCAGCAACGCCATGCTGCCGTAGAAAATGTGCAGGGGGTTGCTGCTCAGGTTGAAGAAGAACACGTAACCTAGGCCCAATACCAAACCCGGCACCGCCATCGGCACGAAGCTGAGCAAACGCAACACCAGGTTCAGCGAGCGCTGGCCCTTGGTCTTTTCCATCAGGTAGGCGCCAGTGAAGATCACTGCGCTGCCGATCAACGCCGTGCCCAGCGCCATGGTCAGGCTGTTGGTGTAGGCCAGCCAGCCGCCACCGGCGGTTTCGTCGAACTGATAGTGCTTGAGCGACAAGGTCATGTTGTAGGGCCAGAAGGTCACCAGCGACGAGTACACCGCCATGCCTACCACCAACAGCAGCACCGCGCAGACCATCAGCACAATCGCCAGGAACCAGGCATCGCGACGGCGCGACGGCTGCGGCAGAAACACCTGGGCACGGCCGCTCATTGAGTCACCCTGGCGTCGACGCAGCCAGGCATCGACGGTAAAGCTGAGCAGGGCTGGTACCAACAGAACCATGCCGATCAATGCACCGCGACCGAATTGCTGCTGCCCGACCACGGCCTTGTAGGCTTCCAGCGCCAACACCTGATAGTCGCCACCAACCACTACCGGCACACCGAAGTCGGTGATGGTCAGGGTGAACACCAGACAGAACGCGGCGAACACCGCCTGCCGCGTAGCCGGCCAGGTAATGCTGTGGAACGCGCGCCAAGGACCGGCGCCCATGCTCGATGCGGCATCGAACAAGCGCGCGTCAGCCAGCGACAGTGCCGACAGCAGGATCATCAACGCATGGGGAAAGGTGTAGATCGCTTCACCAAGGACAATGCCCCAGAAGCCATAGATATTGTCGCTGAGCAGCCCGCGCAGCAGGCCCTGGTTACCGAACAGATAAACCAGCGCAATGGCCGGCAACATTGAAGGTGCCAACAGCGGCAGCAGCGAGATACCCCGCCAGATACGCTTGCCGGGGATCAGCGTGCGTTGCAGGGCATAGGCGAACAGATAGGCCAGCGGCACAACGATCGCAGCAACACTGAGCGACACCTTGAGACTATTGCCCAGCAACCAGTGAAAGTTGGCACTGGCAAACAGTTCGCGCGCGGCAACCAAGCCACCGCCCTGCCCGGCATCACTGCTGAAACCACGCCAGAAGATCGCCAGCAGCGGCATCAACACCGCGACGGTCAGCAGGAGCAGCAGCAGCCATTTACCGCCGACCACGAACAATCGATCACCCAGTGAAGCGCCGGAGCGCTGTGCTGCCTTCGCCTGTGCGATCGGCATGGCCATTGGCGCGGCCATCTCAGGCAAACACCTGCAGGCTGCGCGGTGGCAAGGCCACCCAGATATCCTGGGAGCCCAGGCGCGGCATCGACTCAGGAGCGACTTCGGCCAACAGGGCATGGCCTGGCAGCTCGTTGAACTCGAAACTCATGCGGCAGCGGTTGCCGAGGAACGTAATCTCACGTACCCGTGCCGGGAACAGGTTTTCTTCATGCACCGGCGGGTTGACGCTAATCGCTTCGGGGCGGCAGAACAAACGACCGCTGCGGGCTTGGCCGGCACCCTCGGCCAGACGCATGTTCAGCGCACCGACTTGAGCATGACTGTCACTGTGACGCTGGAACGGTAACCAGTTGCCCTGGCCAACAAACTCGGCCACGAACGGAGTGGCGGGCTTGTCGTAGATGTCCTGAGGCGTGGCGTATTGCTCGACCTGACCGTTGTTCATCACCGCGATGCGGTCGGCCATGAGCATGGCCTCGTCCTGATTGTGCGTGACCATCAACGTGGTAATGCCCAACTGGCGCTGCAACTGGCGAAGCTCCGTGCACAGGTGCTCGCGAACACGGGCATCAAGGGCCGACATCGGCTCGTCGAGCAGCAGCAAGGACGGCGCTGGGGCCAAGGCGCGCGCCAGGGCTACCCGCTGCTGCTGACCACCGGAAAGCTGGCCAGGGTACTTTTTCTCGCTGCCGGATAGACCGACCAGCTCCAGCATTTGTGCCACGCGCTGGCGCACTTCATCACGACCGCTACCTGCCAGGCCGTAGGCGATATTGGCCTCGACCGTCAGGTTCGGAAACAACGCATAGGACTGAAACAGGATGCCGTAGTCACGGGCTTGAGGTGGCAGATCGGAGATATCACGATCACCGATATACAGGGTCCCCCGGTCCTGGCGTTCCAGGCCGGCGATACAGCGCAGCAGCGTGGTCTTGCCACAGCCGGACGGGCCCAGCAGACACACCAACTCACCGGCGGCGATGTCGAGGGAGACATCCTGCAAGGCGGTAAAGGCGCCGAAGCGCTTGTGGATACCGCGCACTTTCATTTGTGCGCCAGGGTTTGCGAGCGGCGTGTTCATGGCAGGACCTCATTGAACGAATGAGGGTCATGCTAGGGAGCTAATGCGAAGGTTCTGTGGCTAGGAAGCAAAAGATGGTGATAGTGGTATAGGCAGATTTTGGTGTGGCCCATTGGAAGCATCGCAGAACCGCTAGGAGCTGGCCTTGTCATCGGAGCGGGTGCAAAGCGCCTGCCCTGCTATATCTCAACCGCCGCCACTTCCTGCGCTAAACCGAGAAAAGCTGCCGGCAAGCGCGCCTGCCGCCGCTCTTTCAGGCAATACAGGTATTCATGCATCACCGGCGCATTCTCCAGGCTCAGCACCCGCAATTCAGGGTTATGCGGCACTTCATGGCGGGCAATGAGACTGATACCGATGTTGCGCAACACTGCTTCGCGAATCGACTCACGGCTGCCGATTTCCACAATCGAGCCAACCTTGACCCCCGCCTCATCGAGCATCTGCTCGGTCAATTTGCGTGTGGTCGAACCCTGCTCACGCACCAACAGGCAATGCCCGGCCAACGCAGAGAGCGGCAACGATTCACGGCTGGCCAATGGATGATTGCGATGCACCGCCACCACCAACGGGTCGGTGCCTAGCACGCGGCGTACCAAACGAGCGTCTTCAACCAGTTGTGACGAAGCCGCCAGGTCTACGCGATAGTCCTCAAGCAGTTCCAGCACCTGCTGGGAATTGCCGATTTCTACCGAGACTTCGACCTGCGGCAGGCGCTCGCGAAAGATCTTCACCAGATCAAGGATGTAGTACGGCGCGGTCGCGGCAATGCGCAAGCTGCCTTGCGCCTGACCACTGTTGCGTAGGAAGAACTCGATATCGGCTTCCTGCTGCAGCAACGCCTTGACCATCGGCAGCAGCCGCGTGCCGTCATCGCTGAGGGTCAGGCGTCGGCCGCCGCGGTAGAACAGTTCTACCGCATACTGGCTTTCCAGGTTGCGGATCTGCGTGGTGACTGTCGGTTGGCTGAGCCCGAGTTTCTTCGCCGCCAGGGTAATGCTGCCCAGGCGGGCAACCATGTAGAAGGCTTTCAACTCGGAACTCAACATACATCCTCTATTTTCGCAGTAAGCGCAGGCCGTTGAAGACCACCAACAAACTCACGCCCATATCGGCGAACACCGCCATCCACATGGTTGCCATACCGGCAAAGGTGATCGCCAGGAATATCGCCTTGATCCCCAGCGCCAGCACGATGTTCTGGGTCAGGATCGCCGCAGTATCGCGGGAGAGCCTGACGAACGCCGGGATTTTGCGCAAGTCATCATCCATCAGCGCCACGTCGGCGGTTTCAATTGCCGTGTCGGTGCCAGCAGCAGCCATGGCAAAGCCAATCTCCGAGCGGGCCAATGCCGGGGCGTCGTTGATCCCGTCGCCAACCATTCCCACTCGATGCCCTGCAGCGTACAGGTCTTCGATCGTCTTGAGCTTGTCAGCCGGCAGCAGATTGCCATGGGCCTGATCAATGCCAACCTGCGCGGCAATCGCTTGAGCAGTATGGGGATTGTCGCCGGTGAGCATGACAGTCTTGATACCCAGCTCATGCAGTTCGGCAATCGCTTCACGGCTGCTTTCCTTCACCGTGTCCGCAACCGCGAACAGGGCCAGCGGGCCGGACTTGTCGAGCAGCAGCACCACGGTCTTGCCCTGGCGCTCCAGCGCATCCAGCTGTGCTTCAAGCTGCGGCGAGCACAGGCCCAGCTCTTCGACCAGGCGGTGGTTGCCCAGGTGGTACAGCTCACCGTCGATTTCACCGCGCACACCACGGCCGGCCAGGGCTTCGAAGGCAGTTACCTCACTGAAAGCCAGTTGCTGCCCGGCGGCGAACACCGCAATGGCACGAGACACCGGGTGATCGGAGCGCTCGGCAAGGCTGGCCGCCAACGCCTGTGCACGGCCTTCGAACAGCGGTTCGAGTACCACATGATCGGTTTGCACGGGTTTGCCGTGGGTGATGGTGCCGGTCTTGTCCAGCGCCAGGAAGTCGAGCTTGCGCCCACCTTCAAGGTAAACCCCGCCTTTGACCAGGATACCTTTGCGCGCTGCAGCCGCCAGACCGCTGACGATGGTCACCGGGGTGGAGATCACCAGGGCACAAGGGCAGGCAACCACCAGCAGCACCAGAGCGCGGTAGATCCAGTCGAACCAGGCGCCAGCCATGAACAATGGCGGAATCACCGCAACGGCCAGCGCAAAGGCAAATACGGCCGGGGTGTAGATGCGCGAGAACTGATCGACAAAGCGCTGAGTCGGCGCACGGGCGCCTTGAGCTTCCTCCACCGCCTTGATGATCCGCGCCAGAGTCGATTGCCCGGCAGCTGCCGTCACTCGGTACTCCAGAGCGCCAGCCTGGTTGATGGTGCCAGCGAAAACCTTATCGCCTGGGCCTTTCTCCACTGGCAGACTCTCACCGGTAATCGGCGCCTGGTCGATGCTCGACTGGCCACTGACCACCTCGCCGTCCAGGCCGATACGTTCGCCTGGGCGCACCCGTACCAACGCGCCGAGCGCCACTTGCTTGACCTCAACTTCATGCCATTGACCGTCGGCTTGTCGCACAGTGGCCATATCCGGCGTGAGTTGCATCAACCCGCCAATCGCGTTGCGCGCACGGTCCAGTGAGCGTGCTTCGATCAACTCGGCGACGGTAAACAGGAACATGACCATAGCCGCTTCCGGCCACTGACCGATCAGCACCGCGCCAGTCACGGCGATGCTCATCAGCGCGTTGATGTTGAGGTTGCCGTTCTTCAGGGCGATCCAGCCCTTCTTGTAGGTACCCAGACCACAACTGAGGATCGATACCAGAGCGACCAGCGCCACGACCCAAGAAGGCCCCAACGCGGCGAAGTGAATGACTTCAGCGCCAATCGCCGCAACCCCCGACAGCGCCAGGGGCCACCAGTGTTTTTTTGCAGGTGTTGGCGTGTATGCAGGCTCCTCACTGGTGTCGTTCAGGGGTTCGGCCTGCATGCCCAACGAGGCCACTGCCTGTTCGATCGCCGAAGTGTCGCCATGGGTATGGCGGACTTCGAGCACGCGGTTGATCAGGTTGAATTCAAGCTGTTCGACCCCCGCCAGTTTGCCCAGCTTGTTCTGGATCAGGGTCTGTTCGGTCGGGCAATCCATCGCCTCGATGCGGAAGCGGCTCAGGCGCGCATTGTCGCTGGCAGCATCACCGAACTGCACCAACGACGGCGCGGCCTCGTGAGAACAGCAACTGTGTGCATGCTTGGCGTGGTCATGACCGTGGTCGTCTTTAGCGTGGATGTGGCTAACAGGCTGGTTCATAGGTTCATCCCTAAATGTCCTGTTGCCAAGTGAACACCCTGTAGCCACTATAGGGTCAAGCAACCTGTCGAGGTATTTGCAGATGAAGATCGGCGAACTGGCCAAAGCCACCGACTGCGCGGTGGAAACCATCCGTTACTACGAGCGGGAAAACCTGCTGCCGGAGCCTGCGCGTAGCGAGGGTAATTACCGGATGTACACCCAGGCTCATGTTGAGCGCCTGACCTTCATCCGCAACTGCCGCACCCTCGACATGACCCTGGAAGAGATCCGCAGCCTGCTGCGCCTGCGTGACAGCCCGGAGGATCAGTGTGAAAGCGTCAATGCGCTGATCGACGAGCATATTCAGCACGTCAATGCGCGTATTGATGGGTTGCAGGCGTTGCAGGCGCAACTGCTGGAGCTACGCCAGCATTGCCATCCCAAAGAGGTGCAGTGTTCGATCCTCCAGCACCTGGAGGTCAATGGCGCAGTGACAGCGCCGGAGGCGGAGCATTCGCATGTGGGTAGGAGCCATGGTCACTAATGGGTTCCAGCGAATTTATCTAAAATTTCGGATTTAGACACTTTCGGAACTATCCTACGCACACTGCCGCCTTTTCTCTGTTGTTGAGAAAATGCATCAGGGCTAATTTCCTCGGGTCGTCATTTTTGGCGGCCGGGCGTGAGAAACCCGATGACATTAGAGCAGCCAGTTATGGCGGCTGTGCGCGGGCAGACCTCGGTCTGGCCGAGTTTCCTATGTCCTCGGTTTCTCACCCCGCGTGCAGCTGCCACCCAATCTTGTGAGAAGGATTGAGGTGGAGGCTCCTAAATCGACTGGGAGTTAAACCATGAAAAAAAATTGTTCCTGACCCACCACGTCCCCTCATCACCACCCCCTACTTCTCCATCCACAGTGACCTGATCCCTTCAGACTCCCTGGCTTACGCCAGCGAACTACTACGCGGCATCCACGAAACCACCGACGAATTCTGCCGCGCCCACGCCAATGAACCCGGCCAAAGCATGCTGGTGAATGTGCTGTATTCGGCTGATATGGCCAGGGCGCTGGTTGAGCATGCGCTGTGCAAGCTGCAAGGAGTCAAGCCATGAGCATGGAGACCGGCAAGACGGCAGGTGTGGTGGATTTCATCCGCAGCGAGCAATCACCGATGGGGCTATTTCGTATTGCGCCAGGCGTGCCGTGTGACTACGCGCTGGAACAAGCCTCAACCGTGATGGGTTGTGTGCACAAGCTGATAGAGGCGGGGCTCCTGGATGAAGACGGCGAGATGATGTGGGCCGCTTATTTTCTGAACGAATTCGCCAAGGCGATCATTGATGATGTGGGGCTGGGGATGAAGAAGAGTTGACCCCCGGTGGGAGCGGGCAAGCCCACTCCCACTGAACAGCCTACCGCTTTCAGACCATTCCTACGTGCTCTGCTGTGTTTTCTCTATTGTTGGG